>DASSNL010000120.1:0-47175 GCA_035688075.1 Gemmatimonadaceae bacterium | reverse complement strand
GGTGATTTTGTAGATGACCGAGTAGGTGCGGACGTCGACGCCCTCGCGCCCGGCGGCGCGTTTCGCGTCGAGCAGCGGCCGCACGTTGAAGCCGATGATGATCGCGTCGGAGGCCGAGGCCAGCATCACGTCGGACTCGTTTTGAACCGATTCACGATTTCACGATTCCGGGCCTGGGCCCTGAGCGGGGCCCCGAAGCGACGCCAGGATGCCCTCGATCTCCGGGCGCATGACCGATCCCGGCCGCGTCACCGCGAACACCTGGTTCACGCACCGCCTTCCCTTCACCGGCCGGATGACGCGCACCGCGCGTCGCTCGGCGGCAGCGCATGCCGAATCGAACGGTACGACCGACGCGCCGCTTCCCAGCTCCACGGTCGCTATCACCTCTTCGAGCTCGTCGAAGTGGTGTACGCTGGTGGTGTGTGTCGGCTGCGCCCCGAAATTCGCGTCGAACCACTTCCCGAACACGTAGTCGCCCTCGAGGTAGGTAACGAAGGGGAGCGTCTCGTACGCTTCGATCCTTCCGAGCCCACGCCGGACACGTGGAGATCTCGCGAGCGACGAAGAGGCGATGAGGACGATCTCTTCGTCGCGAAGGTGCTGAAACGCGAGTTGGTTGGAGACCTTCGGGAGGTACACGACGCCGAGGTCTACGTCACCGCCCTCCACCAGCCGGAAGACCTCTTCGGCCGTGCGGAAGCGAAGATCGACGCGGGGCCGCGGCGCGCCATCCGAGGAGTCTCCGGCGAGGAGAGAACCGAGCGCGGGGAAGAGCACGTAGCGTCCGAAGCCGCTGACCGAAGCGATGCGGATCGGCTCCGCGCTTGGAGCGCCGCCCGCTAGCTCGGCGGCCACGCGGTCGTATTCGGCGAAATACTCCCTGCAGAACTCCAGCAGTCTTCGGCCCGCCGGCGTGAGCACGACACGTCGGCCGCCCCGCTCGAACAGCGCCGCACCGAGGTCGCGCTCCAGTGTTCGCACCTGATACGAGACCGCAGGCTGGGTGCAGTTGAGCCGAGCGGCCGCGCGACCGAAGCCGCCGTGCGTGCACACGGCGTAGAACGTCCTCAGGAATCTCGTGTCGCGAACCATCGCTCGTCGTATCCCCCGGGGTGCTCGGAAACGTCACTGCCACACATAAAATCCATTATGGATCTGTATTGAGTATCCGTATTGGATTTATGAATGGTCTGAAGCTAGCCTGAGCGTGACGGCTGGTCGAGCAGCGAGCCAGCCGGAATCGCACCGCTGAAGCTCAGAGTCGAAGGGGGAGACGAATGGAAAATCGCTCACGGCGCCGGCAGCTCGGCCGCGGATCACTCGCATCGAAGTCGGCACCGGCTTTCACTGCGCCCGTGCTCGTGGCTGTCCTGCTCGGCGCGACCGCGCTCGCCACGGCGAGCGCTCAGGACGCGGCGGGTAGGGGCGCGATCGCCCGCACCTTCGAGATAAACGCGCGCAGGGGGCGCACTCGCCAGTTCGAGGACGGGTACCGCAGACATCTCGACTGGCACACGCGAGCCGGCGACCGGTGGGCGTGGTACATGTGGACGGTGACGAACGGCGAAAGAGCCGGGCTCTACGTGGATGGCACCTTCGGTCACACGTGGGCCGACTTCGACGCTGCCGTCGATCCACCTGGCGACCGGGCGGACAATGGCGTGAACGTGGATCCATTCACGACGCGTGGACCAAACCATGTCTGGCGCCGGCGTCCGGAGCTCGGTGGACTGCCGGTGGATCTGGAGGAGAAGACCATGGTGCTGCGGACCGAATATCACGTCCGCTCCGGCGCGCGGGAGGAGCTCGACGCCGCATTCCGGCGGCTGCGCGAGGTCGCGAGGGACAGGGAGTACGACGTATTCGAGCTCCTGAGCGGCGGCGAGCGTTCGACCTACGTGCTGTGGGTCCCGGTCGCCACCTGGTCCGACGCAGGCGACTTCATGGACCGCACATCGGACGCCCTGCAGGCGCTCGCCGCGAGCGCGGAGAGCACGCGCGCGGAGCTCTGGCGCTTCCGTGCGGATATGAGCATCTGCCGGAGCGCCGCCTCGAAGTGCCACGGCACCGTGCGGTGAACGGTGCGGCGGCAGACGGAGTGAGTTTCTCCGATGTGGACGATCGCCCGGAGCGCTGAGGGCAGACATGTGGCGCGGGTGAGCACCGGGCTCGTCGGAGAGGAAACTTCTCGCGCCTCGGGTGCATTGCTATCGGCGTGCCGGGTCCGCAAGGCGTACCCGGTCCGACAGTGGGGGAATCGTCGACGTCGAGGCAGAGATGAGCCAGAACGCGGAGCGTGGCGGCCTCGCTGGCCACACGACGAAGAGCGACGGACACGACACGGCCGGCGTGATCGCGCCGCCGCCCGTGCTGTATGGCGGGGCGCTGATCATCGGGCTCGTGTTGCACTTCGTTCATCCCATTCACCTCTCATCGAGCGCGGGTGGCGTACTCCGGGGACTTGGCATCGCTCTCGTGGTGATCGGATTGCTGCTGAGCGCCGCGGTGATGCGTGTGTTGGGCGCGGCTGGAACGCCGGTGCCGCCGTACCGGCCGACCGCGCGTCTCGTATTCGACGGACCTTACCGATTCAGCCGCAACCCCGACTACATCGGCCAGGCGCTCGTATACGTGGGGATATCCCTCCTCGCGAACAGCTGGTGGCCGCTCTTCATCCTCCCGCTGGCGGTATTCGCGGTGCAGCGCTTCGTGATAGAGCGTGAGGAGCGCTACCTCGAGGCGAAGTTCGGCGAGGAGTATCGGGAATACGGGGCGCGGGTGCGACGGTGGCTGTGAGGTTATAGCGCGAGCATGACGGAGCAGCGGCTCTCACCGACGCGAGTGGGCCGGGAGAAGCCCTCGGCGATCGAGCGGCAATCAACCGGCGCGCGGCGTGGAGATCGTGAAGCGAAAGCCGTCGGGATCGCGCAGCCGGAAGGCGCGCATTCCCCAGGCATCGGCGGGCTCCGACTCGAGCGAGCCGCCACGCGCCTTGATTCCGTTCGCGAGCGCGTCGATGTCCTGCGTCGTGGTCAGCAGCAGCGAGAAGCCTTCGCCCTTGATTCTCTCGGCACCCCTGGCGCCGTTGTCCTGATTGATCAAGATCCGCACGCTCCCTGCGCGCAGCGAGACCGCGATCAGCTTGTCGTCGCGCCGGTGTTCCCGGTCCACGGCGAAACCGAACACATCGCGATACCAGGCGAGGCTCGCCGCGAGATCGCGGACGGTCAGCGAGGCCCCGAGGCTCTGGGCGTCGAGGGTCTCGGCAGCGATAGCGATTGCGGGACCAGGGGAAGCGGCTGATGCATCGTTGCTCATGAACACTCTTCCGGTAAAGAAGTATCTGGCGTGGCTGGAATCGCGGATCGACCGACTTGCGCGACGTGCCATCTCTCGATCGTATTGTCGTCAGCTGAATTGCATACGGTCGCTGAACCGCTGAGCAGCGTATCCGGTTCCTGCCAGTGAATGACGGCCGGGACAGCGACTACGCGAGCGCACAGCCACGGTTGCTGGTCATGACGCAGGAGCGTCTCCTGAACATGGGCACATCGTCAAGGATCTCTCCCCTCTCGAGCATCACGCTCGCATTCGCCCTGCTGGCCGCCCCGGCCATCGTGGAAGCGCAGCGGCCAGTGGAGCTCGCACCGAACGCCCCGCAGGATCGACCCGTCACCGTCTCCGCGCGGTGTCAGCTCGAGGCGATGCATCGTGCGATCGAGCCCCTCGTCGCGCAGGCACGCGCCACGTACCCGGACGCAAAGCGCCGTTTTCAGCTCGGGCTGCCGCGGGGTCAGACTTTCTTCGTGACCGTACAGCTGCGCGATTCGCTCGATCGTGAGGAGCAGGTATTCGTGGCCGTCGATTCCATTGTCAACGATACCGTCGCGGGCCGGATCTGGAGTCCGGTTCAGGTGGTCAGTGGCTATCGATATCGTCAGCCGTACTCGTTCGCCGAGCGTGAAGTGCTCGATTGGCTCATCTCGCAGCCGGACGGCTCCGAGGAAGGGAATGTGGTGGGAAAGTTCCTCGACACATACCAACCACCAGCAACTTGCGCTGACAGCACGGGTTGAAATCGTTCTCCGCTCGGCGAGGTACTGCGGCTTTCGGGTGGCGCGACCCCCATTCATGTCCTCGATCTGAACGGCTGGCGGCGTCCACGATCGGCCGGCATCTTCGGTCACGTGATATCGTTCGAACCATCTCTCCGAAATGAGGATGCCGACCCATGGGACTATTCTGGGACTTGTATCAGCAGAGCCAGATCTCTCAATCCAGGGAGCGCGCCGCGACACTCGAGTCACGCGTCGACCACCTCGAGAGCGAAGTTGCACGGCTCTCGACCCTGCTGCGTGAAGTGATCGGCCGACTGGAGAAGCACGTAGGTGTCGATCTCGATCAGGATGGGCGCGTCGGGTGAAGGACGCGCTCGCCATCGCGATGCTGCCTGTTCTGATGGGTGGTCCGGTGCGCTACGCGCTACCGCGATCGGAGTTGGTTCACTCGGCGCGTGTCCGAAGCGCCGACATGCGACCCGACCTCTTCTCCTTCCATAGCAACTTCTGGCTCAACCTCCACCATTTCCTCTACGTCACCGCGCGTGCGCGGAAGGGCCTCGATGCCAGGCGACCCGCGGTTACGAGCGCGCTCGCTGATACCGCGGGGTTCAGCGCACTATCCGCGGACGACCGGAGCCGTTGGGAAGCGGCAGTCGCCTATTACGACTCGGCTCTGGCCGATCGCGACATTCTCTTCGACACCGGCATGGTGGCGATCAACAATCGTCTCGCCAGCATGGACTCCGCTACGTCGCTGCGCGGCTCGGGCATCGGCTCGGCCGTGGTCGCAACATTGGAGCACGCGGCGCCGGTGTATCGTCGGCTCTGGTGGCCGCGCCACGATGCGGCGAACCGCAATTGGACCGTACGCATGCGGGAGCTGTTGGCGCTGCACGGTGACAGCATTGCCGCATGGGAGAGTCGAGCGTTCCATGAGCCGTGGTCGAGCAGCCCCGTACGAGTGGACGTGACGGCGTACTCCAATTGGGCGGGTGCGTATACGACGAGCGGTCCGTCGCATATCACCGTGTCGAGTGAGAGCGTCGGTAATCAGGACGACCAGGGCCTAGAGATCCTGTTTCACGAAGTGCTGCACACCATGGACGACTCGCTCCGCTCATCGCTGAACGCCGCCTTTCGTGCGCACGGCAAGACACTGCCGCGAGATCCGACGCACACATTCATTTTCTACACGGCCGGTGCTCTGACGAAGCGCGCGATTCCGGAACACGTGCCATACGGCGAGAAGAACGGGTTATGGACTCGGGTTCCGGACTTCAGACACGCGCTGCCGCTGCTCCAACGTGTCTGGCAGCCCTACCTCGATGGCAAGAGCACATTCGAGGAGGCGATCCAGCAGTACGCTGCCGAATTCTGAGTCCGCCCCGGGATTCGCGCTCCATCGATTTCTGAAACCATCGTTCGGGTCGCGCGCGACTCGCACACCGGCCTGCGCGTCACTCTTATCGACGTGATTGCCGCGCGAGCTCGCTTGTTCTTCCCGAGCGCCCCCAGACGAACGGCGCCAGGACGAGACTCGCGAGGACGATCGGCCAGAGATTCCCCCGCCAGATGGCATAATTCGCGGCGAGCTCCGCCCAGCTCTTGCCGTCCACGTAGTGTCCGAAGAGAAACTCGAACGCCACCGTTAGCACGAGCCAGATCGCGCTCACGCGCGCGAGCGCGCCCGGCGAGCGGTCGCGTGTGCGACGCAGAAACGGCATCGTAACCAGAAGAATGATGGCGATCCCGATCGCGGCGCTGGCCACGTCGGCAGGACGACGGCCTAGCGAGGGTACGAGGGCCGTCTCGCGGAAAATCCCGTTGGCTACCATCAGAGGCAGGATCAGGAGCCACACGCCGAGCGTGCGGGCGAGAGACATACGGGAGTCTCCGGTAACTGACGAAAGATCCGCTACAGTACCCGTTCGCATACGGGCGGCAAGAAGCGATCCCGGATCAGCATAGCCGAGCAGACCTACATCCCCGGCAGCGCCGACGACGCATACATCGACAGTCGATGTATGTATTCACGCAGCATGTCCGCATGCATCGACGCTCGATGCAAGCGCGCGACTGGGCAAACTCAGGAACACTTCACCCGCTGTTCACGAAGCGCTAATCGGGCCGTCATCGGCGTCTCATGCTGCGAATGCACTTTAGGAATGACCTCAACCCTGGAGCCGTTCCATGCGTGCAAGCACGGAGCCCGTGGTTCGGGCGGAGCCCAACGTCACGCCGATGATCGATGTCATGCTGGTTCTGCTCATCATCTTCATGGTAGTCACGCCTGCGCTGCTGAACGGATTTCCTGCTGTGCCGCCGGAAGCGAGCAACCCGACATCGCACCCGGAAACGCGGAAGGATCATATCCTGGGGATCGACACACAGGGTCGCTACTACCTGGATAAGCGCCCCATTTCCGCCGCCCAACTGACGGAGCGCCTGCGACTCCTCTTCGCGCAGGCGGATAATCGGGTGCTGTTCCTACAAGCCGACAAGGATCTCGAGTATGCTCAGGTGCAGGAGGCCCTTTCACGAGCCGCCGAGAGTGGCGTACGTGTCGTAGGCATGATCGCGGAGCCGCGACGGGAGTCGAGCGCACGGCTGCCGTAAGAGGAAGTGGCGCCCTGGCGGCCAAGCGCCGATCGGTGCAGCACCTCGTTATGCGCTGCGTTGGCGATGTGCTTGCGGCAGCTCTACCAGAGACTCCGCCGCCCGGTGGTCAGCGGCGACGCGCATCATCACCGGGAGGGCGAAGTCGAGGAGGTCGCGGGCGCGGAAGAGATAGCACTCCGCGTCGCCAACCCTCCCTCCGCGATTCGAAGAAGCAGCCAGGTGACTGTCCACTATTTTCGCGAAGAATCGATCTGGCCAGTTGGCGTGGGCACCATCGCTCGCCGTATTGACCTCTTCCATGTCACGCCAGACACGCACGCCGTTCTCGACAATCGGGACCTTGAATCGCGCGATCCGTTTGTCCGGGATGTCGGCGATGTGCTCGGCGTAATGGAGGAACGTGACCGTGTCGTGATCGGAGCCGAGCAGCAGGAGCTTGCCATCCAGCTCGAGAAATCGCTCGAGCGCCGAGTCGCGGCCGAAGGCGTTATCCCAGGGCTGACGCGAGAACAGGTAGTCCGTGTGCCTGCCCCAGGCGACGAATCGCGCCACGTGGTGGTTGACGCGGGAGCCCGGGAATGTACGAAAGAACTCGACCAGCGTGCCGTTGCTCCGGTCGGAGCGGGCGGTGTCGGCGTCGAACGGCGGCAGCTTCTCGAGCACCTCCGCTTCCTGCTGCGGTGACAGCGTCCCGCGTCCGACCTCGTCCACGTGACTTGGGCAGCCGGCGTACATCAACATCGTTCCTTCTTCGCCGATGGCGTCCTTGAGCGCGAGATGAATCTCGTCTGGTCCGCCAGCTAGCTCGCCGACTGCCCGGACCGAAGCATGCGCCATGACGACATCGCCGATAGCGACGCCGAGCGAGCGAAGACCATCGGTGAGATGCCGTCTGGAATGCATGGAACAGCAGTGTCACGCCGGCGGTGGGAAAGTCGCCGTCTATCCGTTCCGTACGACCGATGTGCAGTCGATGGTGCCTTTGAGCTCGACGTTGGCATCGGTTTTCGCATCGAAGGTCACTCGACCTGTCGAGCCGTGATCCTCTACCGTCACCGTTCCGCTGCCACTCTTCTTCGGTGCGTCAGCGCGTGTGTTGACGTCGTACGACGCACCGTCACCACCGAAGAGCGGTCCGAACTGGACCGTCATCTGGAACGCCGACGTACCTCCGGCGGCGGCCTTCGCGTCGGGGACGATGAGTTGCAGGCTGCTGAACTTCTTGGCATCGTCGGTATCGATCGAGTACTGGTTGCCCCAGGCGGTGGGGCCAGCCAGCCCGTAGCTGCAGCCGCTGCCCGGCATATCCACGTCGTAACTGCCTGCGTTCGGGCCGCCAGTTACCTCCAAGTGGATCGTGCCCTTCGATGCGTCGTCCGACGCGGCGGTCGCCACCGTGGCTCCCGTCGTGTCCTTCGCATCATTGCTCCCCTTGGAGCAGGCGACCATGAACGTGCCGAGCGTCAGCACGGCGGCGATGGTGCGAGTGAGCGATGCGGCGGGCGGCGCAAGTCGAAGAGGCATGACGGGGATCCTTGGAGTGGGTGGAGAATACCAGCGGGTGGATATCTACGATCGGCAGCGACGATGGCGCCATTTCGCTCCCGCCACAAGAGGGGCTCGAGGAAATGGAAGCTACGAGCGGCGCGCGGAGCGCTCGGTCGCTCGAAGAGGTGGCGCGGCACGTCAGCCGAGGATTCCAAGCGTCTCCTTCACCACAGCAGTGCTCTCAGCGAACACCCTCGGCCGCGGTTCCGGCGCGTCGAGGAAGGTCACCTGAGAGACCAGGTCGATCAGCCGGGAGAGCGGCAGCCAATCCCGAGGAAGCTCGCCCCCGGCATCCAGGTAGGCGGACACGAACACATCGCGAAAGCCGGCGGGAAGGCGTCCGCCAGCCCTGAGGAAGAGCGCCACATCGATGAGCGGAGGTCCGGCGCAGGCGAATTCCCAGTCGAGCACGGCCGCAACAGTCCACCCTGAACTCTGTCGCTTCATCAGCAGGTTCGATCGCTTGTAGTCGGCGTGCACGAGCGTGTAGCGGTCATCGATCTCGGCGAGCATGGGGCTGGTGCGCTCCACGGCTTTCCACGTCGCGTCGCGAAGAGCGACACCGAGCCTCTCGCCCGCGCGCCCCTCGAAGAGCGCGCGGTGGATTACCTCGGGGACGAAGCGCGATGGCGCACCGTAATCGTGAGCGATCTCCAGCTTCGGACCGAACTCACCACACCGATCGAAAGGGTGAGCCGCGATGGCGGCGAGGACCCGCCCGCACGCGCTCGCGATATCCACCAGCTCCGAGGCGGGAAGCGTAGGGAAGAGGTGCTGGAGAAGATGTCCTTCGACGCAACCCCAGATCGAGTATGGGTAATCTCCGCGCTCGGGTATGGGGTCGCAGTAGACGAGCGGCGCTACCGGGACGCTCGCTGTCGGCAATTCCGGATGCGATGCGAGGTATGCCATCACGGCTCGCTCGCGCGCCGCGGACTGACGATCTCGCGTATGGAGCCGGAGAACGTACGCGGGCTCGTGACCGTGGAGTCGGAAGCGAATATTCGTGTTCGCCAGACCCGTGGCGATCACGCCATGCTCCGTGATGCTCGCGCCGGGAAACGCAGGTTCGACGAGGTGGCTCAGCTTCTCGCGCTCCAGTCGCAGCGTCGGCGGACGCTCCCACCCCTCTTCCATGAGATGCTCAACCAACTGCGCGCGACCGGCCGGGCTGGAGTGCGGAGTGCAGGCGGGCCGGCGCGCGGAGAGTGACCGCCGAGCCGTCGGCCAGGAATGCCGATGCCGGTGCGCCGGCGATAGCCGATGCAATCTCCTTTCCGTAGAGCGATGCCAGGTTGCCCTCCAGGCGTGCGTTCCGCACCTGCCACACGCGCCATGGCGAATGCTCCACCCGATACTCTACCGTGCCGCCGTCACGCTGCCGCGTGTACCCCCAGTAGTGCTCCGTAATGAATTCCTCCTCCGATCCCGCTTCCAACTTCCGCGCAGTACCTACCGGTTCCACCGAAAGCAGGTTCCGCTCGCCCGACTTGCGCCAGCCGTACTCCACCAACGACGGCGCACCGGTCGCCGCATCCAACGGCCCAAGGTGATGTCGCATCGGGAGCGCCGTGTAAGGCTCGTTGTAGGTCAGCTTCGCCACCGTGGCGATCGCCCGCCGGGGAACCAGCTCACGAATGAAGGTCACGGCACGCCGCACCTCGCCGTCGACCGTACGTCGCACGTAGAAGCGCAGGTTGACCTCTTCGAAGTGCCTGTGCATCGGCACGGGAACGCCGAGCACGCGTGTGTCACGGAAGAGGAAGCCGACGATGCTCACGTACGTAGCTCCGTTCCAGCAATCGAGCTCCGTCCCCGCGGGGACGTACGGGCGCAGCAGCTCCGGCGCGACGTGGTAGTTGAGCATCGCGAGCCAGCGCCATTCGGCGGTCAGAAATGTGCGCGAGTGTTGCACGTCACGGATGCGGCGGAGAAGCCAGAAGATCATGGAGCTCCGACTGCATCAGCGCCCAGAAAGATGGGAAGCGATTGACGCCGGGCACCCAGTGTGCGAAAAACCACGCCTCCCACTCTCCGTCGGCATCCACCGATCGAGGATCGAGCAGGTACATCGCCGTTCCGACCGTCTCCCGGGCGCTCACCTGAAGCGCGGTCGAGAGTCGCGACTCCGGAGCGTCGGCATCGACTCCTCCCGAACTGGACAGGCCTTCAGTCCAGGCCTCGATGGTCTCAGGGTCGACATCCCGCAGCCAGTTCACCTCTTCAGTCGGCAGTAGTCGAGGCACGATCACGCCGGGCTGCAGGAATCCATTCGACACTCGCAGAAAGGCGCGATACGACGGAGGGAGCGCCGTGCCCAACCTGGCCTCCAGCTCGGCGACCTGCGCTTCGCTCGCGCCGGGGAACCCCAGCCACCCGGAAGCGACGACCTGCGGCGTGACCCGCGGATCGACGAAGGCGTTGTACTTCGCTGGGTCGTAGCGCGTGAGGATCTCGCGATTCCACGTCTGGAGCCACTCTTCCCAATCGTACACGGTCGCCTCGGGCTCAGTCGCGCTGAACGATGGTTGCGGCACGCTGGCCGAGAGCCGCACGCAGTAAATCGCGCACGAGCTCTTGCTCCACCGCATCTCCTACCGCTCGCTTCGGCAGGTAGTACGCTCGCCGCTTGGCGAAGAAAAACAGGAAGAACTCCCGCGTCTCTCGTGCTTCGAGAACTACGTCCCACCCGACTGTCGTCGATGTATTCCCGGCACTCATCTGCAGTCCTGCGTCGCTCAAACGAAAGACTTGTGCGTCTCGCGCTGTGGGCATCTCGGCGTAGCTGCGCCGTACTTGCCAGCGCTGGATGATCGGTAGGAGCAGTTGCAGAACGCCGAGGATTAACGCTGCGATCCCGAGGAGGCGGAGATCACGCCATGAATGTCCGGTGGTCAGCGAGAGCAGAGCGAGCCCGACCAGCAGCGGCCAGGAAAACTGATGCATCCAGGCAAATCTGCCGCGCCGTAGGACCAACCGACTAGCGCGGACGGTTTCGGCCGGATCGAGATGGAACTGGTAGGTTAGGGGTGCGGTCATGTGCGTGTAGCTCTACTGACTCGTCTACTGCCCGATCTGCATCCCTTCGCTGTTGAGGATCCACAGCGCGGCAATACGTCCATTCACTACGCGGTACATCGCCAATCCCACCTCGCTAGCTCCGCCGGGCAGGCCGCTCGCTACCTCGCGGTTAACCACTAGTGGACCCGATTGGATCTGGCTCAGCACCTCGAAGTGGCTCTCGGGCGCAGCAGTCACCGCTCGCTGGTAGCTGCGCCGCTGTGCGGATCGGTCCATGTGGCGCACGGAGTCATGACCGCTCGCCTGAAGCACGTGAAGCTGGAAGGAGTCGGCGAGCGTAGCAAGAATGCCTTCCACATCGTGCGCGTTCTCGGCATCGAGGTGGGCGCGTACGACATCGACCGGCTCGCGGGATGAAGTCGCCGCGGGACTGGGCTTGGCACAGGCCAGCAACAAAGGGGCGAGGGCGGCGCAGGCAAGCCGAGAAAAGTGAATCATAGATGGAATCAGTGGTGATCGGTCCAGGGTGGCGCCCAATGTACGGGCTGACCTGTCAGACAGCAGCTTCCGGCGTCGGACCGCGACTCACACTCGATGCATCCCCCTCCGCCGTTCGATTTCGCCAGTCGCGGTACTTCGACAGGGCCACGACCGCGCCGAGAGGAAAGGAGAACGTCACGATCCAGGGCGCGAACGGCCCCATTTGCAGCGCGGCTGCCGAGAAGAGCTGGACCTTGAACAGACTCATACCTGTCTGTCCGGTTGCCCAGTTCAGACTGTAGCCGCCAACACCAACGAGCGACGCGAGCGCCCACCACCAGTGATTCGGCATCTGTCGGCGCGTAGCGATGAAAACCGCCGCGCCAACAGAGAGGACCGCGCAGAGCCCGGCAATCACGAGCCACAGGTAATCGACTAGAGGCTTGTGCGAGAGTGAGAAGCGGGCGCTCTCCTCGATCGGACGCGAGAGAGGTCGCGCAGACACACCCTCCACGACCCATGTGCCAGCCGAGTCGAGCGTAGCGACGTTGGCCAGGAGCCAGCCACTCGGCTGCAAGTAGAGCTCATACGTGAGATTCACTCGGCGGCGGCCAGGCCAGGTCATGGTGTTGGCGCCTACGATCTTCATCGAGTCCACCGGCTCGGCCGAGAGCAGCGTCGCCACCTTTTCGAGCTCACTCCGGGCCGTCGCGCTCCGCAGGGTGGGAGCGAGCCTCGCGACGGCCGAATCGACGTTGCCTCGAGTGAACAGGTCGAGGTACCCGCGTGCTCGCGCATCGGCGTCGGCCGGAGTGAATCGACTCAGAAGCGCATCTCGGCTACACGCCGAAAGTGCCAGGACGACGAGCACAACGTGAGCTGGTCTCATTTATGTTCGCTCGAAGGGAGATCCCGGGTGTCGTAGTCCAACGCGTCGCCAGGCGGTGGGCGCCGGCTCGCACGCACGAGTATGCTTGGAGCAACGCGCACTCGCCAGGCTCCCAACGATGACGACCGCCGTCAGGCTCCCGTATCGTGCGCGTGCTGTTCGCCCGCGGAGTCCCTCAGCGAGATCGTCGAAACCTGGCAGTCTCCGAATCGCTTCCCACGAACTCCGCCAGATACTCGCCGGTCAGAGTGGACTTCGCCGCCACCAGGTCGGCGGGGGTGCCTTCGAACACGATTCGCCCGCCGTCGTGACCTGCGCCGGGCCCGAGGTCGATGATCCAGTCGGCGTGCGCCATCACCGCCCGGTGGTGCTCGATCACTATGACGGACTTCCCCGAATCGACCATCCGATCGAGCAGCCCGAGCAACTGCCGGAGATCGGCCAGATGCAGCCCGGTGGTCGGCTCGTCGAGCACGTAGACGCCGCCATCGGTACCCATGTGCGTGGCGAGCTTGAGGCGCTGCCGTTCGCCGCCCGACAACGTGGTGAGTGGCTGGCCGAGGCGCAGGTAGCCGAGTCCCACATCGGCCATGCGCGCGAGGATCGCGTGCGCGGCCGGCGTGCGCGCGTCGCCGGCACCAAAGAAGCCGACCGCGTCTTCGACCGACAGGTCGAGCACCTCGGCGATATCGAGCCCGCCGAACTTGTACTCCAGCACAGACGCCTGGAAGCGCCGCCCCTCGCACTCCTCGCACACCGTGCTGACGCCGGCCATCATCGCGAGATCGGTGTAGATCACGCCGGCGCCGTTGCAGGTCGGGCAGGCGCCCTCGGAGTTGGCGCTGAACAGCGCGGGCTTAACGCCGTTGGCCTTCGCGAACGCCTTGCGAATCGGCTCGAGCAGACCGGTGTACGTTGCCGGGTTGCTCCGCCGCGAGCCACGGATCGGGGTCTGGTCTACCGACACCACGCCGTCCCTGCCGCTCACCGATCCGTGGATCAGCGAGCTCTTACCCGACCCGGCCACGCCGGTGATCACCACGAGCACCCCGAGCGGGATGTCGACGTCGACATCCTTCAGGTTGTGAGTGGTGGCACCGCGCACCTTCAGCGCTCCCGATGGCGTGCGCACCGATCGCTTCAGCGAAGCGCGGTCGCTCAGGTGACGCCCGGTGAGCGTGCTGCTCTTTCGCAGTTCATCGACGGTGCCCTCGAAGACCACCTCGCCGCCGGCCGTGCCGGCGCCGGGGCCGAGGTCCACGACGTGGTCGGCGATCGCGATCACCTCGGGCTTGTGCTCGACCACGAGGACGGTGTTCCCCTTGTCGCGCAGCCGGAGGAGCAGCTCGTTCATCCGCTGGATGTCGTGCGGGTGCATCCCGATGGTCGGCTCGTCGAATACGTAGGTCACATCGGTGAGCGACGAGCCGAGGTGGCCGACCATCCTGGTGCGCTGCGCCTCGCCGCCCGAGAGCGTACCGGTGGAGCGGTCGAGCGAGAGGTAGCCGAGCCCGATCTCCACGAACGAGTCGAGCGTCTCCCGTAGCTTCGCCAGGAGCGGTGCGACGGATGGCTCCTTCAGACCACTCACCCACCGGGCGAGGTCGTCGATCTGCATCGCGCAGGCTTCGGCGATGTTGACTCCCTCGATCTTCGACGACCGGGCCGCCTCGTTGAGCCGCGTGCCGCCGCACTCGGGACAGGTAGTGAAGGTGACGGCGCGCTCCACGAACGCGCGGATGTGCGGCTGCATCGAGTCGACGTCCTTGGAGAGGTGCGACTTCTGGATCGTCGGGATGAGCCCCGCGTAGGTGAGGTTGATGCCGTCGACCTTTATCCTGGTCGGCTCCTTGTAGAGCAGAGCGTGCAGCTCCTTCTTCGTGAACTTGCGGATCGGCTTGTCCGGGTCGAAGAAGCCGCAGCCGCGGAAGATCCGGCCGTACCAGCCATCCATGCTGTAGCCGGGGATCGTGAGCGCGCCCTCGTTCAGCGATTTGCTGTCGTCGTACAGTGCGGAGAGGTCGAAGTCGTTGACCGATCCCATCCCCTCGCAGCGCGGACACATGCCACCCTGATAGACGAGGTCGCGCACCACGATCTTCTTTCCCTTCCCCTTGTCTACCGTCATCGCCCCGGTCGCCTTTCGCGTGGGGACGTTGAACGAGAAGGCGGTGGGAGGTCCGACGTGCGGCTTGCCGAGTCGGCTGAAGAGGATGCGCAGCATCGCGTTGGCATCCGTCGCGGTGCCGACGGTGGAGCGGGCGTTGGCGCCGATGCGTTCCTGGTCGACGATGATCGCGGTAGTGAGCCCTTCGAGTACATCGACGTCGGGTCGCGCGAGCGTGGGCATGAATCCCTGCACGAACGCGCTGTACGTCTCGTTGATGAGCCGCTGCGATTCCGCCGCGATGGTGCCGAACACCAGCGACGACTTCCCCGAGCCCGAGACGCCGGTGAAGACCGTGAGCCGCCGCTTGGGGATCTCGATGCTGATGTTCTTGAGGTTGTTCTCGCGGGCACCCTGCACGCGGATCAGCTCGTGAGTGTCCGCGGGGTGCCCGCTGGAGGAGGAGCTCGCGCTCGTACGCGGCGAACGCGAGGCGCTGCGAGCAACGCGATGGTCGCTCGTGGAGGCGGGGCTCGGTCGGTGATCGCCCGCCAGCTTCGAGGGGCTCACGACATCCTCTCGAGGAGATCCACGAGCTTTCCGCTCATCATCTTCCAGCCGTAGCGCGCGCCGCCGAACTCCCGCTTCTGCTCGGGCTTGAAGCCAGACTGCACGATGGAGAGGTGCGTGCCCGACGCAGTCGGCGTGAGTGTGAACGTCACCGTGGTGTCGAGGAAGGGGACGGTCCAGGTGTAGCGGAGCTTCCGCTGTGGCTCGATCTCGAGGATCCGGCAGTTCACCGTGCCATCCCAACCGGGGTAAGGTTGTGTCTTGAAGGTGAACTCCGCGCCTGGGACGAGCTCGAGGTCGAGATCGAGAACGGGAAGGAGCCACTCCGCGAGCAGCGTCGGCTCGGTGAGCGCGCGCCAGACCTTCTCCGGCGGATGGTGCAGGTCGAGCTCGAGCGAGAGGGATTCGGTCCGTGGTTCCGCGCTCTTGTCGGTGGGAGTCATTCGTCCATTTTCTCCAGCAATCGTTCGAGGCGATCGACGCGCTCGGTCCAGAAGGCACGGTAGTGCGTGATCCAGTCGATGAGCGGCTTCATCCCGCGCGGCTCCACCCTGTAGTAGACATTGCGCCCCTCGCGCCGGCCGCGCACCAGGCCTGCATCCTTCAGAGTCGCGAGGTGCTGCGAGACCGCCGGCTGCGAGATGTCGAAGCGCGCCGTGAGATCCTTCACCGCCACTTCGCCGCGTGTGAGCGACTCGAAGATCGCCCGGCGGCTGGGGTCCGCGAGTGCGTGGAAGATCTTGTCCTGGTTGACGGCCGCGCGTTGCATGGACAATGCATAAGTCACGACTTATGCATTGTCAAGCAGGGGATCCGGGCGCATCGGGGATGCGGTCCGTACTCTTCGTCAGCTAGCCTGGTCGCGAAGCCTCGGCTCGCGATTCAGCGCCATGCGATCGGCACCCAGAGGTCAGGAACGTGCTCCACGCGTTGTTCCGGCAACCCATCGCACGGAGCCGGCCAGCTCCACCAACCCTGCGGCTGATCATTGAACGTTCGCAAAGCGAGACGCGGCGCGCGAGCGCCGGATTTGAACGACGCTTCACGAACCCGAAGCTCGATCGCCCATCCGTGGCCCGATGATTCCGAGGCGATCTTCCAGCCGGACCCGCTGCGACGATCACCGAGCCGCGGAGCTTCCTTGCCAGGCTCGGTCCACCTACCCGTACTCCTGGACACGCGACGCACCATGCTGCTGTCCACGGAGCGCCTCAGGTACCACTGCTGGTCACCCACGGACGGACCGGGGCCGCCGCTCCCGTCCGAGTCGAGGCTGACGACGAGATCGTCACCCCAGTAGTAAGTCGAATCCGGCAGCTCGGCAGCCACGTACACGAAGCCGCGGTACCGGGCGATCCAGACCCGAACATCTCCGGCCGCTGTCTGGATTTGTACGGCCAACGAGCCATACTCGCCGGCATCGATACGCCCGTCCAGCACGGGCGCTCTCGCTATGGTCGAAACTCCGAGGGTGTCCCGAGCATTCTCGGCAGGCAGCTCGAGATTCATGCAGCAGGCCAGACCCAAAAGCATGGATATCAATTCCGAGCCTCCAGTCGAATTGTGCGCTGGAACCACCGTCGAGTCGCCAGGCTGTCCATGCAGAGCCGGTTCCGGGCGGCATCACGAGGGGAAGATTAACGGCGGAAGCTGATGATACAGAGCCCATCAACAGTCTCGCCCTCGGAGAATACGAGCCGATCAGTCGCCGTGCAGCCGCTCTTGCCGTAGCCAGCATTTCATTCGTAGCTTCGCGCTGAAGATCTCTCGACCACTGCTGGGCGACGTGGCCGACGCGGTGGCGCGGTTTCCGATTGCGTGTCGTTCCATCGGAGGTGTGCCATGCGAAGCATCGCGCGTGTCGTGGTGGCTGTGGCGGCGGTGGGGGGAGCGTTCCTCACGGGTTGCGGACCGCGATTGGATGTGAAGCTCGTTCCCCCGCACGTGCCGCAGGGCGGACGCGCGGTGGCGATCGCAGTCAGTCAGTCGGACGCTAAGCGGCTCGTGGTCGCGTCGGAGAGCGGCGGCTTGTTCCGGAGCTTCGATGGCGGCGTGAGCTTCCAGCACCTCGACGGCTTTCCGACGTTGTTCGCCGTCGATGTCGTGATGGCATCGCTCGATCCCAACATGGTGATCGCGACCGCGAGAGATGACTTCCGCACGGAGTCCGGCGGCGGCATCTGGCGAAGCACGGATGGCGGTGTCACATGGAAGCGGCCGGCGGGGTGGCCGCCCGCGGGGTGTAGCAACACGCGCCCGGGAGCTGCCGGCATCTCGCACATGCCGCTCACGCGCACCTTCTATGTGGCGACCGACTGCGGGCTCGCGATGAGCACCGACAACGGGGCGACCTTCACCACCACGCCGCTCGACTCGACGAACCCGATGCTGTACTCGGTGCTCGTGCTGAACCGCACGACCGGAGTCGCGGCCGACAACCGGCGTACCTGGTTCCTCAACAACGGCCAGTGGACACCGTCGCTCGGCGGGCCGGACGACGGTGGAACCTTCACGCCGCACGCCTTCGCCGCTCCGTGGTGGGCTGCCTCGAACATCTTCTACCACGCGGGACGCGACCGGCGGCTCTGGGTGTCTACCACGAGCGGCGGCGCATGGCGTGTCATGCTCACGCACTGCGAAACTCTCCCCGATGGGTGCGGCAACCGCGAGCCGTTCGTGCGCGCCGGTCGCGCACTCGACGGTGATCCCACGCACTTCGACGTCTACTACGGCGACGGTTTCTCGATCTTCCGTCAGACCGTCAGTGTAACGAACCCCGGAGGCAACCTCGCGGACTGGATAGCGCCGGTCCACATGGATCATCGCGATCCCGCCGACATCGCGTTCACACCCGACCTCACCGAGCCGTTGATGCTCGCGACCGATGGCGGCGTGCATCTCACCAACGATCAGGGAAAGAACTGGAAGCTCACCGGCAGCAACGTAGGTGGTTTCGTCGCGCTGCAGATCGGCGAGGTGACGGGACGTCAGGTTGGAGGGAGCAGCCCGCACCTCGACCTCTACTACAGCACGCAGGACAACGACATCAAAGGGTCGAGCGATGGAGGCGCGACGTGGAATGGCTCGCTCTGCTGCGAGGGTGCGTTCCTCCAGGTAGACCGCGCCAACCCCGCGATGGTGGACGGGCAGGTCACCGGCCGGGCCTGCGGAGGCTGCACCCTGTTCGACGCACAGCCGCACCTCGGGCAGGGGAATCCGGGGCTCTTCCGTAATGCACCCAGCGGCAACGCCGGTAACACGGATGCACACGCACCCTTCCAGCTGATCGGCCCCAACTACCTGCAGCCCGTGCGGGCGCCGCCCAACGCCGAGTACTGGCTCACGGGCGACCGGGGGTCGAACTGGTCGCGCTCGTTCACGGTAGAAGGCACTCACCTCGGCAACATCCTGTTTGCCGGCGACCTCGGAAACCCAGTGACCTACGTGACGCTGGAGAAAGGCTCGGGGGCGACGCTCCTTAGGGCGAGCGGCGTGTCCGGGACACCCACCGTGCGCTCCGCCGACTCGATCGGCATGACCAGGATCGGAGTCATGCGCACGGCTCAGGCGCGCTATGCCGTGGTCGGCGTGGACCCGAAGAACCCCGATCACCTGCTCGCACACGACGTCTTCACCGGGACCAAGGCCTCGCGCAACGGCGGTGTCTCGTGGTTTCCTCTCCCCGCGCTCGATACCGTGGTTTCCGACACCGGACGCTTCGTGCCGTCGATGAACTTCGTCCCCTTTGTGACGACGATCGCCTGGGATCCCACCAACTCCTGCCACATCCTCGTGGGGACGATGCAGAACGGTGTGATCCGCTCGGCTGACGGAGGTCGCACGTGGGCGCGGGTGCGCGGCTCCAACCTAGCTCCCTACGTGACGTCGTTCTTCTTTCCGCCCACCGGCCCGATCTGGATGTCGACCTATGGACGCGGGCTATGGCAGGTGATGGTGGACCGCGCGCCGCCGTCGTCGGGGCGTTGCGCCTTCCCGCAGCCACCGGGAAGCGTCGTGCAACCCGAGCCTCCCATCGTGATTCTTCGGACCGGTGGTGAGCCACGCCCCTTCACGGGGCTGCAGGATAGCGTGGTGTGCTCCACGTGTACCGTGTTCCTCGTGCACGACGGATGGATCACGGACATCGAGGGAGATGCCGAGGTCCGCGCGGTGGCGACGTCGGGCGGGCATGTGGAGCAGCGCCGTCGCGACGCGCGCGAGGCGCCGGCCACGGTTGCGAACAGCGTGCGGTACAACACTGCGAACCGCGTGCGCTACGACGAGAGCGCCGGGCTCCGGCGTCGTGTTGGCAGGTCGATGACTGGTGAGCGACACGTGCGCGGGTTGGTGCTCGATGGGAGGCGGCTGGTGGCGTACGTGGTGGGCAGCGCGCCTCTGCCGATAACACCAGCTCGCGCGCCCGAGGTCTTCGTGCGCGCGCTGGGGGGAGATTCGGTGCAGGTGCTCGGCTTCCACTTCCTTCCGGGGGAGCGCGAGGGTGGAGTGACCGTGCTCGCGGAGGGCGACACGCTGGCGTCTGGTGTGTCCGTCGGTGCCGATGGCCGCTTCGAGGCGCACGTGCGCGTGCGGCACCCGCCCGGCTGGGTAATGCTGACAGCGGTGCAGCGGGATGGGCTGCGTACGACGCTGGCGACGACGAACCTGCAGATGATGGAGCGTTGAGCGGCGGGCCCACATCCCGTTCGCGCTGATCCCGCGCTCTTCCGCCGATCGGCCCGCGTCACGGTACCTGGTTCTCCGGCGGCTCGCGGCACGCGAGCCGTGTCGATTTCGGCGCGTTCCGTTCGACGGTACATAGGGGGCCCGGAGAGCGCCCCCGAAATCCGATCGCCCGGCAAGCGCCGGCGCCGCCGTGCGTCAGCCGAACTCGCGTGTGCGTCGACTCCGGTCTGCGTTCACCCTACTTCTTACGACCATACCATGAGAACCGACATCTATCTGAACTACAACGGGACGTGCGAAGCCGCCTTCCGCTTCTATGAGGAGCACCTTGGCGGCAAGTTGACCGGGCTGACGACGCATGCTGCGGGTCCCCAGAACGCGCAAATTCCCGACGGCTGGGTGGACAAGGTACTTCACGCTCGGCTCGAGCTGGGCAATGCGGTGCTCATGGGCGCCGACATCCCGGGGGCCGAGCCGATGCGGAGCGCCTACGTGACCTTGACGCTGGATGCGGCTGAAGAGGCTGAGCGAGTGTACGGCCTGCTCGCCGACGGGGGCCAGGTTTTCATGAAGATGGAAGAGACTTTCTTCGCATCCCGATTCGCGATGCTCCGCGACCGGTTCGGTACATCGTGGATGCTCCTCCACGAGCACCCGACTCGGTAAGCGGCCAGCGCAAATGGTGAGTCTGGTGGGCGGCCTGACGCAGAGCTCACCAGCAAGCACCGGCTATACAGGCAAGAAGACGACCGAGGTTGCAGCGGTGCTCTCAGACCCCCTTGTTCTTGTCGTCCCAGACCTTCGGCTCCCAGAGCTCGATCTTGTTTTCGTCCGGGTCCATGATCCACGCAAACTTGCCGTTCTCGTGCGATTCGGGCCCTTGAATGACCTCCACGCCTCCCGCACGCAGCTGCTCGAGCAGCTCGCCGAGGTCGTCGACTCGGTAGTTGATCATGAAGGAAGAGGTGCTAGGGCTGAACCACTGGCTGTCTTTGTCGGCTACATGCCACACGGTGAGGCCTCGATCCTCGGCCTTGTCGTCCGGCCACCTGAGAATAGCGCCGCCAAAATCCTCCAGCGTCATGCCCAAGTGCTTCCGATACCATTCTGCCAGTGCAGCGCTGTCGCCTTTGCTCTTGAAGAAGACGCCGCCGATTCCGGTGATCTTCGCCATGGTTGCCTTCCTCCCTATCAGGGCGCCTAACGCGAAGCTCACCGGCAAGCCCCGGCTTCAAGGCGCGATAATGCTCGCTTACGGGCGCGCTCGCCAGGCTCTCACACGGGTGCCCGTTCGCGCTCGTCCGGTGCAACGCTTCGTCAGGCAGCAGGTCGAGCTCTCACCGAGCAGTCTCCTTACTGGAAGTGACCTTCGAGCACTCGCGCAGCATAGGTGCGGACTTCCGGGCCAAGATCGCGCGATGAGGACAGCAGCTCTCGGATGACGCGATCGCTCTCACGATGCCGGAGATGACCGAGGCCGTGAATAGCGCCGCGCAGGGTCTCGGCGTGATCGGACCGCAGCATCGAGACGAGTGCCTCGAACATCGCGTCCTGAACCCGGGCATCTTCGGCGCTCCGCGTCGGATCACGGTTATCACAGTAGTAGTCGTACGCGATCCAATCCCAGAGCATGTAGGCGCACCCTCCGATTCCGTCTACATCGCGCTCGAACACCTGCGTGTAGAGGTTCGGAATCGCACGGATACACGCACGGCGCTCGGGCCACGGAACGTCGGCGTTCCACAGCTGATCCCCGAATTCGTCCGTGCCACCCGGGCCGAAGAGAAAGTTCACCCCCTCGGCGATCTGCCGCAGGGTGAACCGTGTAAGGAGTTCGCCAGGAGCGCTGCAGAGGCGCGTGAGAAAGCTGACGGCCTGGCGTGGCTCGATCTCGACGTCCTCCTCGAGGTGCCAATACCACTTGTCGTCAACTTCGTCCTCGGGGTAATGGTCGAAGACGAAGTCGGCGATCTCCTCATAGGTCGCAGTCCGCAAATCGGAGTTCATGAGGTAGCTTAGTGCTGACTAACGCAAAGTTCACCGGCGAGCGCTAATTACCCATGCGCGATTATGCTCGCTTGATGGCGCACTCGCCAGGTTCATACTAGGACGCCTGTGCGCGCTCGTCCGGTGCAACGATTCGTTAGCCCGCCGGTGGCTCGTTGCCAGAGGCGGGGCGCTCGACGACATCGAAGAGCACCCCGAACGGGTCTCGGATGTAGTAGCCCTCGGGCGCGTGCGGGCCGATCGGCACCCGCGTGCACCCGGCCACCTCCAACCGCGCCAGGGCCGCAGCCCGGTCGGGTACATCGAAGGAGGGTACTACCGCCTCGTGCGTCCGTGCGGAATCGCGGACGAGGAAAAGCCGCAGCGCCCCGCTGGCCAGCTCGATCCAGCCCGGCACGCGGCGGACGAGTCGGCAGCCGAGGATCGTCGTGTAGAACCGAGCGGCTGCTTCGGGATCGGCGACGTGCAATGCAAGCTCGTTGTTGGCGCTAAACGTGAGCTGCGGATCATCGGTCGTAGACATGGAGCTCCGGGGCGGTGTATGGCGTGTGGCTCTGCCGGAGGTCAGTGGCAGGCTAACGCAAAGTTCACCGGCAAGCGCTGAATCTCCAGGCGAGAAGATGCAAGATTCGGATTGAACTCGCCAGGCGCTCACATGATCGCCCTCACGCGCTTGTCCGGTGCAACGACTCGTTAGGCAGCGCGGCGCACAGTACTCTGGGGCGCAGCCTCACCAGGCACAGAACGAGCCGACGATGTCGCCTCGGAGGCCGATTGACATGGGGAGTGCGCCCTCGCGGCCTGGCTCGCCCACCCCGAACTCGGCGGTGGCCTCGTCGTACCACAAATACATGTCTTCCGTCGCGGCAACGATCCAGTACACCGCCTCCCCGCCCACGCGCTTGCGCTCCGGATCGTCGGTCTCCCGGAGATCGAAGCGCTGCTCATACGGCGTGACGAGTGCCGCGCGCAACCGCTCGATCTCCGGGCGATACTGCTCGGCCGTCCACGGGATGCCGACCATGGCCCCTGGCTCGACCACCGGTGGCTGCCACGTGGCGAGCTCTCGCGCCACAATCGCCCTCACGTCATCAGAAGTCATTTGCGCTACCTAACTATGAATTGGGCAGCTTCAAAAAAATCCGTTATTCACGGCGAGGCCTCCGTTATACGGCGCGCCGACGCCGCATAAGCGGGAGGCAATCGGCGAGTTCGAGGCTTCTCGACGGCAACGCGTTGCCCTGCAGTGCCTTCCGTGATGAGCGATCCATCTCGACCATGTTATGCGGCGCAGGACGACGAATAATCCATGGAGCGCCGAGCGAGCCGGAAGTACTCTTCACTGCCCGGCCGTCCGAAGTCCCCCCCGCGGCTTCCGAGGCGGCGACTCGGAGTGTCGCCATTCGCGCCGTGATCTTCCCAGCCCGCACCCCGCCCGAGCGTCAGTACTTCCCCAGATACTCCTCCAACTCCCACACGCTCACCTGCGTGATGTACTCCCGCCACTCCTCCCGCTTCGCCTCGAGAAAGTTCTGCACAATGTGCTCGCCCAGCGCCTCGCGTATCACCTTGTTCTTCTCCAACTCGTCGCACGCTTCGTTCAGATTGTGCGGCAGATCGTCTATCCGCAGCCGCCGCTTCTCCCGAAACGACATCTCCCAGATGTTGACGTTCACCGGCTCACGCGAATCCGCCTTCGTCTCTATTCCATCCAGCCCCGCCGCCAGCATCACCGCCAACGCCAGATAGGGATTCGCCGCCGGATCGGGCATCCGAAACTCCAACCGCGTCCCCATCCCCCTCCGATCCGGAATCCGGATCAACGGCGACCGATTCCTCATCGACCACGCCACGTTGATGGGCGCCTCGTACCCGGGCACCAAGCGCTTGTACGAGTTCACCAGCGGATTCGTGATCGCGCACATCCCCCGCGCGTGCTTGAGCAGCCCGCCTATGTAGTGCAGCGCAACGCTACTCAGCTCCCACTCCGCCTTCGGATCCCAGAACGCGTTCGTATGCTCGTCGGTGAACAGCGACTGGTGCGCGTGCATCCCGCTTCCGTGCTGCCCGTAGATGGGCTTGGGCATGAACGACGCGAACAGCCCGAACCGCTGCGCCACGTACTTCACCACGAACCTGAAGGTCGCCAGGTTGTCCGCGGTCACCAGCGCGTCGGCGTACTTGAAGTCCACCTCGTGCTGGCCGTGCGCCACCTCGTGGTGCGCCGCCTCCACCTCGAAGCCCATCTGCTCGAGGGTGTCGACGATCGCCCGGCGCGCGTCCTCACCCAGGTCGAGGGGAGCGAGATCGAAGTACCCGCCCACGTCGTGCGTCTCGGTCGAGACCCGATCGTTGGGCGCGGTCTTGAACATGAAGAACTCGGCTTCCATCGCCGCGTTCATGGTGTAGCCCATGCTCTTCGCACGCGCGAGCTGCCGCTTGAGCGCGCCGCGCGGGTCGCCCTCGAACGGGCTCCCGTCGGGCGTGGTGATGTCGCAGATCACCCGCGCCACCCGGCTCCCGGGCTCGCTCCATGGGTACACCTTGAAGGTGTCGAGGTCGGGCTTGAGGAGCATGTCGGACTCCTCCACCCTCACGAAGCCCTCGATGGACGACCCGTCGAACACGATGTCGCCCGAGAGCGCCTTCTCGAACTGCGACGCGGGCACCTCGACGTTCTTGTTGATCCCGAGCACGTCGGTGAACTGGAGCCGCAGGAACCTCACCCCGAGTCGCTCAGCGAGCTCGAGGATGTCCTTCCTGGTGGCACCGAGAGTGGCGGGTGTTATCGCACGATTGGAGGGAGGCAACTTGGACGTCGGCTGGTTGCTGGTGGGGTGCTAGCGCGCTGCTAGCGCTCTGCTGGCGCTAAGCTAGTCCTGCCGTCGCACTGCGTCAAAGCGAAGTCTCACTCGGCGCGCGGTCCCCCGACCGCCGCCAGCGATGTAGATTTCGCGCCAGCAAGTCACCCGTTACCGCGCATCCGCTCGCGTTCACTCCGCGTACACTCGCATCTAGCGCACTCGCTCCCGCGCCATTCACGCTGGTCATGTCGTCCACTACACCTCCCGCTCCCCCCTCCACCACCTGCCCCAACTGCGCGGCGCCGGCATCGGGCCGCTTCTGCGCCAGTTGCGGCGCGCCGCTCGAAGGCGCAGTCTGCTCCACCTGCCGGGTTCCACTCACGCCGGGCGCGAAGTTCTGCCACCGCTGCGGCACTCCGGCCGGCGCGGCCGCCGCACCCACGCCCACCGCGCACGCCGAGCCGAGCGGCTTCCCGGCCGCGCTCCCCTGGGCGGTGGCTGGCATAGCGCTCCTCGCGCTGATTGCCCTCCTCGCGGGCCAGCGCTTCAACGGCGCCCGCGCCGCGCAGCCCGAGGCCGCCTCTGCCAGCGCTGGCGCGGTGGGCCCGGCTGCGGGCGGGACCGGCGGAGCGGGTGTGGGTGTCGCCCCGGTGCGCGCCCCGGACATCTCGCAGATGTCTCCCCGCGAGCGCGCCGACCGACTCTACGACCGCGTCATGCGCCTGAGCGAGGAAGGGAAGCAGGACAGCGTCAACCTGTTCGCCCAGATGGGGATCTCCGCCTACCAGATGCTCCCCGAGCAGGATGCCGACTCGCGCTACGACATGGGCCGCATAGCCGAGGTGGCCGGCGCGGTCCCGCTCGCGCGCGCGCAGGCCGACAGCATCCTCGCCGCCGACCCGAATCACCTTCTGGGTCTCATCCTCGCGATCTCAACCGCGCGCGCCACGGGCGATTCAGCGTCCGCTCGGAGCTTCGAGGCAAAGCTCCTCTCGGCGCAGTCGTCGGAGCTCGCGCGCAACCTCCCCGAGTACCAGCGCCACGAGCGTGAGATCGCGGCCGCGGTGGATGCCGCGAAGAAGCAAGTTCCGAAGAGCTGAACACCCCGCAACCCTAAACGATTTCTAATCTTGCGCGGCGTTACACGACGCCGCGCACCTTCGTCACTCGGTTGCGAGTCGTGCTCATGATGACACGCACGCTCAGACGGTCGCGCACACGGCCGCCGCTCCCCGTCTCACTCGGAAATCGCTGATGGTACGCGCAGCTCCCTTTCTCGCCCATGCGCCGCTCGATGCGGGTAGTCCCTCGTACCGCATCGGAAGCGAAGCGTCCTCCCGACTCCTCGTGGTGGACGACGAAGAGCCGATCCGCTCGGCGCTCTCGCGCTTCCTCCGCACGTGCGGCTACGAGGTGGACTGCGCCGCCTCGGGGAGCGATGCCATGCAGATCCTCGCCCGCGAGCGGTTCATGCTGATGCTCTGCGACATCCGCATGCCGGGAATGACGGGCCTCACCCTCCTCGACCATGCGACCGCCGGCGATTCCGACCTCGCCGTGGTGATGCTCACCGCCGTGAACGACGCAGCCACCGCCACGGATGCTCTCGCGAAGGGGGCGTACGACTACCTCGTGAAGCCGGTGGAGCTCCCGGACCTGCGCAAGGCCGTGGAGCGGGCGCTGCACCGCCGCACCCTCCGCCTCGAGCAGCGTCGCGTGGAGCAGCTCATTCGCGACGAGGTAGAGCTGCGCACGGCGGAGCTCGAGCGCGAGCAGGAGGCGCTCCGCTCCATGACGGTGAACATCGCCGAGACGCTCATCAACGCGATGGAAGCGAAGAGCATCTATCTTCGCGGCCACTCGCAGCGCGTGGCCGAGCTGGCGGTGTCGATCGCCGATACCATGGGGCTCGACGCCGACACGATCGAGGCGGTGCGTCTCGCGGGCCGGCTGCACGACGTCGGCAAGATCGGCATCCGCGAACACGTGCTCGACAAGCCGGACCGGCTCACGCCCGAGGAGTTCGACCATGTGAAGGACCACGTCCGCATCGGGATGGAGATCCTCGCGCCGCTCAAGCACCTGGGCGTGGTGCTCGACTACATCCGCGACCACCACGAGCACTATGACGGCCTGGGCTACCCGAACGGGATAGCCGGGGAGCGTATCTCGCTAGGCGGACGGATCCTCGCCGCGGCCGACGCCTTCGACGCGCTCACGTCGAAGCGTGCCTATCGCGAACCCATGTCGCCTTCCGAAACGATAGAGTACCTCGGCCAGCAGACCGGCACTTTGCTCGATGCAGCGGTGTATGACGCGCTGCGCGAAGTAGTACTACGTGGGAAGACCCTGGTCTTCATAGACGACGTAGACTGCTGACCGGCGGCGCTCACCACCCAGCGGGTCGGTCGCTCCATCGCCGGCGTCTCGAGTAGTCGCTGGTCCTCCGCTTCACCGCGCTCGTGGTCCAACAGACTGCGAGCGCGACACGTATCTGCTCTTGTGAACTCCTCGATTTTTCGCGCCCGGTGGCGCACCGCCATCGGGTGGACATCCGCGCTACTCCTCGCGACGGTGGGGTGCGTGCACACACCCTCCGTTTCCGGAGTAGCCGGTACCGCGCCGAGCCCCGACAAGCCGTGGACTCCGCCGCCCGCGAAGAAGAGAGCCGCCGAGGCGCCACCCCCGCCGCCCGCCGCCGAGGTGCCGGCAGACATCGCCGAGCGCATCGCGAAGCTCACCCTCACCGACATCGTGGACCTCGCGCTCCGGAACAACCCGGCCACGCGGCTCTCCTGGTCCAACGCACGCTCGGCGGCCGCTGCCTACGGCTCGACGAAGGGCGCCTACTTTCCCACCATCGATGGGAACGTGGGCGTCACCCGGATCAAGACGCTCTCCGCGCAGGGGCGCTCCGCGGTGGAGCAGACCACCTACGGTCCGAGCCTCCAGCTCTCCTGGCTCCTCCTCGACTTCGGCGGGCGCTCCGGTTCGATAGACGCCGCACGGCAGGCGCTCCTCGCCGCCGACTGGACCCACAATGCCACCATCCAGAACGTGGTGCTCGACGTGGAGCAGGCGTACTTCCAGTATGTGGCCACCAGGTCGCTCCTGGATGCGCAGCGCACCACCTACCAGGAAGCGCTGCGCAATCTGGAAGCCGCCGAGGAGCGGCACCGCGTGGGGCTCGCCACGGTGGGCGACGTGCTGCTGGCGCGCACATCGGCATCGCAGGCGCGGCTCGACATGGAGACCACCGAAGGCGCGCTGCAGACCACCCGCGGAGCACTCGCCCTCTCGGTTGGGCTCCCCGCGAACACCCCGTACGACATCTCGCCGCCCGACACTACCTTTCCGGTGGAGGGGCTGGTGGACAGCGTGGGTGCGCTCATAGACCGGGCGCTCGAGTCGCGCCCCGATCTGGCCGCATCGGCAGCTGACGTGCAGCAGGCACGCGCGAGGGTGAAGCAGCTCCGCTCCGAGCGTCTCCCGGCACTCACGATGACGGGGAACGCCAATCGCACGTACCTGCGCACGCTCCCCAGCGGCGGGAACAGCTACACTGTGAACTTCGGGCTCAGCATCCCGCTATTTGCCGGCTTCTCGCGTGCGTACGATCAGGTGCAGGCGGAAGCGCAGGCCGAAGCGGCCGCTGCACGGCATGACGCGCTCCAGCAGCAGGTAGTCTTCGAGGTGTACAGCTCGTATTACGCCCTGCAGACCGCCGCGCGCCGCGTGCGTACGGCCGCCGATTTGCTGGCCAGCGCTCAGCAGTCCGAGGAGGTCGCGCTCGGCCGCTACCGCGCCGGGGTCGGCACCGTCCTCGACCTTCTCTCGGCGCAGAGCGCGCTGGCCAGCGCACGCGCTCAGCAGGTTCAGGCGCGCTGGATATGGCAGAGCGCGTTGGCACAGCTGGCACACGATACAGGAGTACTCGATTCGGGCGGCGGC
Source organism: Gemmatimonadaceae bacterium (assembly GCA_035688075.1). Lineage (GTDB taxonomy): Bacteria > Gemmatimonadota > Gemmatimonadetes > Gemmatimonadales > Gemmatimonadaceae > JADGGM01. The sequence goes on along the minus strand of DASSNL010000120.1, from coordinate 18,432 downwards.
ACTCCGTTCGATCTCGCACCCGATTCGACCAGGAATTAATCCACCAAGATGACCGCCAGACCTCACTCGACCGCATGCGGCGCTCGGACGCCGTCGTTCCGTGCCTCGTACAGACGCGGCGCTCGCCGCGCGCTCGCGCTCGGCGCCGTAGCGCTCGCCGTTGCCGCGTGCGACGACAAGCGCACCCCGCCGCCGCAGATCGTTCCCGTCACCGTCGCCAAAGTGGAACGGAGCGCGGTCCCGTGGGAGATCAGTGCGACCGGGACCGTGGAGCCGCTCCAGACGGTGGCCGTGGCGTCGCAGGTGAGCGGGATCCTCACCGAGGTCGGCTTCAAGGAAGGCGACGAGGTCAGGCGCGGCCAGATGCTCTTCCAGATCGATCCGCGTCCATTCCAGGCGGCGCTGGCGCAGGCGCAGGCGGTGCACGCCAAGGATCAGGCGCAGCTGGAGGCCGCGGAACAGGACGTGAAGCGCTACGGGGCCCTGGTCGAGAAGGACTACGTGACCCCGCAGCAGTTCGAGCAGATGAAGGCCAACGCGGCATCGCTGCGCGCTACCGTGCAGGCCGACGAGGCCGCGGTGGAGAACGCGCGTCTCAACCTGCAGTACGCCACAATCCGCGCGCCGATCGACGGCCGCGCCGGTGCGCTGCTTCTCAGGAAGGGGAATCTCGTCCGCGCCGCGGGACAGACGCTGGTAGTGGTGAACCAGCTGCGTCCCATCCTGGTGCGCTTCTCGGTTCCCGCATCCAACCTGCCCGACATCCGCAAGTACAAGAGCGACTCGCTCGTCATCCACGCTCAGCCCGCCACCGGTGCAGGCGAGCCGGCCCGGGGAACGCTATCGTTCATGGACAACGCGGTGGATACCACCACGGGCACGATCATGCTGAAGGGGCTCTTCCCCAACAAGGAAGGCGAGCTCTGGCCCGGCGAGTTCGTGAACGTCGCGCTCGAGCTGTTCGTAGAGAAAGACGCCATCGTCGCTCCCGCCCCGGCCATAGTGCAGAGCCAGAACGGGACGTACGTGTTCGTGGTGAAGAACGACACCGCGCAGACACGCGACGTGACGGTGGCACGCACGGTCGGTGACCTCGCCATCATCGCCAAGGGACTCTCTCCCGGCGAGATGGTGGTGACCGACGGCCAGCTCCGTCTCACACCCGGCGCGAAAGTTCAGATAAAGGGCGCGCCGAACGCAGATCAGCCGAGGGCGGAATGAACATCTCCGCATTGTTCATCAGACGTCCGGTCATGACGACACTCGTCATGGCCGGCATTCTCATCTTCGGGATAGTGTCCTACCGGCTGCTGCCGGTGAGCGACCTCCCGACCGTGGACTACCCCACCATCTCGGTGAGCGCGTCGCTCGCGGGTGCGAGCCCCGAAACCATGGCTACCGCCGTGGCCACGCCGCTCGAGAAGCAGTTCTCCACGATCCCCGGCATCGAGCAGATGACCTCCTCGAGCGAGCAGGGGAGCACGAGCATCACCATGCAGTTCGCGCTCGACCGCGACGTGGACGCGGCCGCGCAGGACGTACAGGCGGCGATCTCGCAGACGCTCCGCCGCCTCCCCGATGGGATCATCCCGCCATCCTACCGGAAGGTGGATCCGTCGGCATCGCCCATCCTGTACCTCGCGCTCACCTCGAAGACGATGCCGCTCACCGAGCTGGACGAGTACGGTGAGACGTATCTGGCGCAGCGGATCTCCACCGTGTCGGGTGTGGCGCAGGTGCAGGTGTACGGCTCGCACAAGTATGCGGTGCGCATCCAGCTCGACCCGCAGGCGATGGCGGCGCGCAAGATCGGCATCGACGAAGTCGCCGACGCGGTCAACACCGGTAACGTGAACCTCCCCACGGGAGTGCTCTGGGGGACGGACAAGGTCTACACGCTTCAGTCCAACGGCCAGCTCCAGGACGCCAAGCAGTTCCGCCCGCTGATCGTGGCCTACCGCAACGGCGCGCCGGTGCGGCTGCAGGACCTCGGCAACGTCATCGACGGGATCCAGGACGACAAGCAGGCGAGCTGGTACAACGGCGTGCCTTCCATCATGCTCGCCGTGCAGCGGCAGCCGGGGACCAACACGGTGAAGGTGGCCTCGGATGTGAAGGCCGCGCTCGAACAGATGAAGAAGCAGTTTCCGCCGTCGGTGGAGATCCACACCATGTACGACCGCTCGGCGTCCATCCAGGACTCCGTGCACGACGTGAAGTTCACGCTCCTCATCACGCTCTGCCTCGTCGTGATGGTGATCTTCCTCTTCCTGAGGAACCTCTCCGCCACGGTGATCCCCAGTCTGGCGCTCCCCATGTCATTGGTGGGGACTTTCGCGGTGATGTATCTGCTGGGGTACAGTCTGGACAACCTCTCGTTGATGGCGCTCACGTTATCGGTGGGCTTCGTGGTGGACGATGCCATCGTCATGCTCGAGAACATCGTGCGCCACATCGAGAAGGGCGAACCGGTGTACCAGGCGGCGCTGAGGGGCTCGCGCGAGATCGGTTTCACGATTCTCTCGATGACGCTCTCGCTGGTGTCTGTCTTCATCCCCGTGCTCTTCCTGGGCGGGCTGCTGGGGCGGCTCTTCCACGAGTTCGCGGTTACGATCGGCGTGGCGATCCTGGTCTCGGGCGTGGTGTCGCTCACGCTCACGCCGATGCTCTGCTCGCGCTTCCTCAAGCCGCACCAGGGCGAGAAGCACGGCCGCTTCTACAACGCCACGGAGCGGGCGTACAATCGCATGGTGGGTGGCTACATGAGGAGTCTGCACTGGGCGATGGAGCGCCGCGGGCTCGTCATGATCTTCTCCGCCGCCATTCTCCTAGGCACGGGGCTCCTGGCCGTGGTTGTGCCGAAGGGATTCCTCCCCAGCGAAGACACTGGGCGGATCTCCGGCACCACCGAGACCGCCGAGGGGACCTCGTACGACAACATGCTCCGCCACCAGGAGGAGCTGGCCGCCATCGTGGCGCAGGACCCGAACGTGAACGTGTTCATGTCCTCGGTGGGCGGCGGGCGCGGGACGGTGAACCAGGGACGGCTCTTCATCCACCTCAAGGACCGCTCCGAGCGCGACCTGAGCGCCGATGAGGTGATCCAGGAGCTCGGGAAGAAGCTGAGCGTGGTACCCGGCACCAAGGTCTACCTCAGCAACCCGCCACCGATCAACGTCGGCGGGCGGAGGTCGAAGAGCCAGTACCAGTTCACGCTGCAGAGCGCCGACATCCAGGAGATGTACGACGCGTCGAACACGTTGCTGAAGAGGATGCAGCAGATCCCCGGCCTGCAGGATGTGACGAGCGATCTGCAGATCAGCAATCCGCAGGTGGACGTCAAGATCGACCGCGACCGCGCTTCATCGCTCGGCATCAGCGCCGAGCAGATCGAGCGCGCGCTGTACAACGCCTACGGCGCGCGGCAGGTATCCACGATCTACACCTCGAACAACCAGTACTGGGTGATCATGGAGCTCATGCCGCAGTACCAGCGCGACCTCTCTGCGCTGAACCTGCTCTACATTCATTCGAGCACCGGCGAGCTGGTGCCGCTGGCGTCGCTGGCGAAGATGACGCAGAGCGTAGGGCCGCTGACGGTGAACCACTCCGGGCAGCTCCCATCGGTGACGCTCTCCTTCAACCTCGCCCCCGGCGTGGCACTCGGTAACGCGGTGGCGGCGGTGGAGCAGGCGGCCGCCGAGGTACTCCCGTCGAGCGTCTCGACGCAGTTCTCCGGAACGGCGGCCGCCTTCCAGGATGCGCAGAGCGGGCTGCTCGTGCTCCTCGTTCTGGCGGTGATAGTGATCTACATCGTGCTCGGGATCCTGTACGAGAGCTTCATCCACCCGCTGACGATCCTCTCGGGGCTCCCGTTCGCCGGTTTCGGCGCGCTCCTGACGCTGCTGATCTTCAACATGGAGCTCAGCGTGTACGCTTTCGTCGGGATCATCATGCTGATAGGGCTGGTGAAGAAGAACGCCATCATGATGATCGACTTCGCGATCGAGGCCGAGCGAACCGAAGGCAAGTCGGCGCACGACGCGATCATGGAGGCATGCTCGGTGCGGTTCCGTCCGATCATGATGACCACGATGGCCGCCCTCATGGGCACTCTCCCGATCGCGCTGGGCACCGGCGCCGGCGCCGAGTCGCGTCGTCCGCTGGGTGTGGCGGTGGTGGGCGGTCTCGCCTTCTCGCAGCTGATCACTCTCTACGTGACGCCCGTGATCTACACCTACCTGGATTCCCTCCAGCACCGTCTCCATGTCTTCGGGAGAGTCCCCGAGGTGGAGAGAGAGAGGGAGCGCGTGCCGATCGCTGTGGCGGGGGACTAGCGGGGAGAAAGCAGGAAGCAGAAAGCAGAAAGCAGGAACGGCTCGTAGGGTAGAGATCTTTACCCCGAGGCAGTTCACTGCTTTCTGCTGTCCGCTTTCTGCTTTCTTTCTCCCCTCCCTCCCTTGACGTATCGCCTCACATGTGATATCAGGGAGTCCGGGCTGGAAGACGGTGTTGGGAAATGCTCGCTGGCCCGCGGGCGTAGAGCGCGTTCCGCGCCGGGATGGACCGGCGGGAGCGTTAGGGTTACGGTATTACAGTGCGCTACCGCAGCTGAGAGAGCTACGCGACAAACACGACAGGAGGCAATCATGCCGCGCGGTGATGAGTACAACGAGGGTCTCCACTTCTCCGAGCACGACGAAGACGATGATGATCTCGGTTTCGGGGGCGGTGGCTCGTCGTACGACGACGATGACGATGATGAGGATGGCGGGACCGGCTGGGGCATCAAGAATCACGCGGACGCCCTCTGGGACAGCGCCGAGGATGAGGAGGACGAAGACGAGCTGGGTCAGGAAGAGGAGCAGCTGACCGAGGAGAACGAGGAGGACATAGACCTCGGGCCTCCGGTCCAGGCGGAGCGTGGCGGCGCGATCCGGGGTGGCACCACCACGGGCGGCTCCATGACGAGCAGCATCCTGGCCGGCGGTGCGAGAGAGACGCGCACCCCTGGCGGTCTCCAGGCCGGCACGCCGAGCGAGCCGGCGCCGCGCGCACCGCGTGCGGAGAGCGCGCCGCGGAAGGCCGTCACCAAGGCACCAGCGGCAAAGAAAGCACCGGCCGCGAAGAAGGCCCCCGCAGCCAAGAAGGCTGGCGGCGCGAAGAAGGCCACCAGGAAGGCGGCGGCCAGAAAGGGAGCGAGCAAGAAGACGTCGGCCAGGAAGGGGACGGCTAAGAAGGCGGCGGGCAGGAAGGCCGCTGGAAAGAAGGCGACGAAGAGGGCCGCCGGGAAGAAAACCGCTCGGAAGGCCGGCGGCAGGAAGACCACGGCCAGGCGCGCCACGAAGAAGGCCGCCGGACGGACGGCTCGGAAGGGCGCAGCCAAGAAGGCGGGCGCCAGGAAGAGCGCGGCCAGGAAGGGCGCCACTCGTGGGAAGAGCGCTGCCCGGAAGTCCCCTGCTCGGAAATCCTCCGCCCGGAAGGGATCAGCCCGGAAGCGCGCGCGGCGGTAGGAAAGATCGTGCTCCAGCTCGGGCGGACTGACCGAGCTGGAGCACGATGTTATTGTTCAGTCCATGGCAGAATCGCCCGTCCCCCTCCTGCGCGCGCACGCGCGCCATGCACCCTGGAACGCCCGCGGGCTGGCGGCGCACGCCACGGCCATCACCACGTCCGCGGCCATGCGTCCCACCAACGCCGCCGCGCGCGCGGAACCGAGCGCGCGAGCGGTACGCTTCTACGTAGCCAGCGGCCTGCTCGACCACCCCGAGGGTACTGGGACCGCGGCCACCTACGGCTACCGTCATCTCCTGCAGCTCCTCTTCATCAAGATCAGGCAGCGCGAAGGGCAGACGCTCTCGAAGATCAAAACGGAGCTCGCGGAGCTGCTCGGCGACGCGCTCGAGCGCAGAGTCGCCACCTCGCTCTCCCCCTCCCTCTTCGGCGACGCCGACCTCGCCGACCCCGCCACCGAATCTTCCAACAGCGAAGCGATGTGGCACCGCATCACGGTAGCCCACGGCATCGAGCTCCACGTCCGCGACGACTCCCCCGCCGCCGACCGCGAGACCGTACTAGCGATAAGGGAGGCCGTGAGAGCGGCGCTGGGGAGTGGGAGCTAGAGAGAAAGCAGAGAGCAGAGAGCAGAAAGCAGTGAACCACCTCGGGGGTGAGGGCTGTCAGTGAGAAGCCGTCATCCCCGCGAAAGCGGGGACCCATGTTCTGTATGGCTAACATGGGTCCCCGCTTTCGCGGGGATGACCCCGAATTACGAGTAGTTCACTGCTTTCTGCTCTCTGCTTTCTGCTTTCTCTCCACTCCCCTCCCCGAGCACTCCGCGCGGGCGGGCGGGGCGACGTCGGAGGCGATCTGGGCGACGGCCCTGTTCGAGAGCTCGAACGGAGTGTCGCCTTGAACCGTGTAAGCACCCAGGACCATGCCCGTCTCGAGACTCACGCGGCGCAGGTCGAGACGGAGTGTCTGCACGCTGGTGTGGTAGAGCGCTCCCTCGAGTAATTCCGTGGCACCGGCGCGCCGAGCCGCGCCCGTCATCGCGTCGCGCACTGCCGACTGGCTGCGCGCCTCGGCCGCTGTCTCGGCGCGCAGGGTGGCGCCGCTGACGGTCCGGCGGCATGGCACGAGAGCCAGGTCGGTTTCCAGGAGTGACGGGATGACTCGCGCCATCACCTGCTCGTCTTCGCCGCCCCACTGTTCGATCCACCCCACCGCGATCGTGGGAGCCGCGCGGCGGAGAGCGCGATCGTGAACGGCCGCCGCGGCTACGGCTACGATGAAAGCGATCGACCCGACACCTGCCGCAATCCAACTACCTGACCGACTCCTCGCGCGGCCTCGATCGGCCGCTCCGCCTGACCGCCGAGGATCGGCTGGCGTCGTGAGCGGCGAAGCGAGCATGGCGCCGGACGACAGCGCCAACGATTCTCCCGACGCGCCGAAGCCGTCGGAGGTGAGTAGCTGAGCGAGGATGCCCTGACGCGCCGCCATCCGCGAGCGGATGCTCGTCAGGAACGCGGCCGTCTCCGGTGACGGATCGGCATCGAGCTCCTCTCGCAGGCGGCGCGTGAACAGCTCGCCGGTACGGAGTGCTCCGGCGCGATCGCCATATCGGTCGAGCAGTGCCACCAGACGGCGCAGCGCCGACTCGTCGCCCGGGGAGAGCGCGAGTGCGCGCCGCGCCCACTCGATCCCGAGCGCGAGCTCGCCGTCGCTCGCCGCGCGCTCGGCCAGCGTCGAGGCGGCGCCGAACGCCAGCGTCCGGAGCGTCAGCCGCTCTTCCTCCAGCCACCGCTCCAGCTCGAGGGAGATCCCGTGGAGCGAGAACGCTTCCAGGAGATCGCCGCGATACAGGTCGAGCGCGGTGGTCAGCTCGCCGTCGCGGAGCGCGCGACGAAAGGCGACGGTGTCGCACCAGAGTGCATCGGGGGAGAGCCCGAGCTCCGAGCCTCCCCGGTTCGCGATCACCGATGCACCGAGCGCGTGCCGGAGGTGATGAAGAGCCTGACGGAGCGATAGGCGAGCCTGGCGTTCGGCGCAGTCGGGCCAGAAGAGAGCGAGGAGCGCGTCGCGTCGATGAAAGCCGCCCGGCGCTGCCGTCGCGAGATACGCGAGGAGCGCGAATCTCTTCGGCTGCGTGATGACTGCGCGCACCTCGGTACCGTCGGACGTGGAAAGGCCGACTGATCCGAGTAAGCGCAGCTCGATCATATACGGCAGAACCGAGACGTTACGCCGCCAGTAACGCGCAGAGAGCGATCGTATAACGAAGGCCGCACATCGTGCGCCGCTCCACTTTCCCGATGCCCCCTCAGGCGATGGCCGAAAACCGGCAGCATTCGTGCCCGTCGAGGATTCTCGCGCGCGGACGGAGTCGTTCATCGGGCATCACGCTCATCACATCATTCAGGGAGTACTTCCGATGAGAACGCACCGCATGGGACGTGGCGCGAGCTGGGCCGCCGCGCTGATCTGCGGACTGGGGCTGGTGGCGGCGAGTGCCTGCAGCGATTCCCTCACGACCTCCCAACAGTCGAACCAGGAGAACGGCAACGATGTGTCCGGACTACCGGACTGGCAGACGCTCCGGACCGCACTGATCGAGGCGCAACAGGAGGAGAATGGTGGACTCGGCTTCGACATGTGGGGGACCGTCGTCGACAGAACAGGCACGGTGGTGGCCGTGGCGTTCACCGGAGACGACGTGGGCGATCAGTGGCCCGCGAGCCGTGTGATATCGGCTCAGAAGGCCAATACTGCGAACTCGCTGAGCCTCCCCGACTTCGCCCTCTCCACCGCAAACCTGTACAGTGCCACCCAGCCGGGTGGGAGCCTCTTCGGCCTGCAGTTCAGCAACCCCGTGGACCCGGCGGTCGCCTACTGCGGCAATACCGGCGGCTACGGGACGCAGCACGACTGCATGGTCGGTAACAAGATCGGCGGAATCAACGTCTTCGGCGGCGGTCTCGCTCTCTACGGCCCGGACGGCACTCTCCTCGGTGCAATCGGTGTCAGCGGCGATCTATCCTGTGCCGATCACAACATCGCCTGGAAGGTTCGTGACAATCTCGGTCTCGACTTCGTCCCGGCCGGCGTGGCGGACGATGGCGCCGACGACAACATCATCTTCGACATCACCGACGACACGAGCGCCAGCGGCTTCGGCCATCCCGTGTGCAACGAGGAAACGAGATCGATCGGCGAGCAGCTCCCCGAGAGCAACCCGATTGGTGGAGGGGAGGGGCAATAGAAAAAGAGAAAGCAGAGAGCAGAAAGCAGAAAGCAGTGAACGGCTCGTAATACAACGTCATCCCCGCAAAAGCGGGGACCCATGTTAGCCGGTCTGAACATGGGTCCCCGCTTTTGCGGGGATGACGGCTTCTTACTTACAGCCCTCTACCCCGAAGCAGTTCACTGCTTTCTGCTTTCTGCTCTCTGCTTTCGTCCACCACTACAACAATCGCGACAGTGTCAGCGCCATCCTTTCCGCTCCCTTGGCGAGAAATCCCCTTTTCTCGAACTCCTCTCGCTTCACCTCGAGCGAACTGCGGAGATCGGCGTGGAAGAGGGTGTTCATCGTGGAGCCGACGGTGCGGTCGAGGACGAGAAGGTTGGATTCGTCGTTGAAGACCATCGAGCGGTTGTCGAAGTTCATCGTGCCCACGCTCGTCCAGAGGCCGTCGGCGACGAAGGTCTTGGCGTGCATCATCGTGGGCTGGTACTCGTAGATCCGAACGCCTCCTTTCAGGAGCTCGTGGTAGCGGCCGCGGCCGGCCCAGCGGGTGATCTTCACGTCGGTCTTGGGGCCGGCGGTAAGGACGCGAACGTCCACTCCGCGGCGCGCGGCGTGAATCAGGATTTCGACCAGGTCCTCGTCGGGGACGAAGTAAGAATTGGTGATGTATAGACGCTCGCGCGCGCCGGCTATGGTGAGCGCGACGAAGCGAGCGGCGGGTGTGCTCCCGATGGTGGGCGCGGAGTGGAAGAGGGCGGCCAGGCATGCGGAGTCGTCCGATGGCTGCAGCTCGGGGAAGAATACGTCGCCCGTGACCAGCTCACCGGTCGCCTCCACCCAGCCGGCGGCGAAGGTGGCCTGTAGCTGCGCCACAGCTGGCCCGGTGAAGCGCACGTTGGTGTCGCGCCACTGGTCGTCGGAGCGGCCATCGCCGTACCAGTTGTCGTCTATCCCGAAGCCGCCGGTGTAGCCGATGCTGCCGTCAACCACCACCACTCGGATGTGCGAGCGGTGCTGCGCCTTGTGGAGCGAGTACCAGTGCACCGGACGGAAGGATGCCACGCGCACGCCGGCGTCGCGCAGGCGGTCGAGGTAGTCATCGCTCAGATCGTGCGCGCCGAAGGCATCGAAGAGAAAGAGCACTCGCACTCCGGCACGCGCGCGCTCCGTGATGATCTCGGCGAGCACGTCGGCCATCTTTCCGGGCTTGCAGAAGTAGGTCTGCAGCGTGATGGACTGTCGAGCGCGGCGGAGGTCTTCCCAGAGAGCGGGATAGGTCTCATCGCCGTTGACGAGGACGCGGACGTCGTTTCCTTCGTGGAGCGTAGCGCCGGTGAAGAGCTCCATCGTGTGCTCGAAAAGCGGCTCGCCAATGCACGGCGGCCCGCCGGCATCTCCTATCGCCGTCACCCGCGCGATGGGGATGCCACGCAGGCTGTACTCGATCCCGATGAAGGCGAACGCGAGCAGGATGGCCGCCAATACAATGAGCGCTATGTACACTCTTCCGGGGATGGATAGTTCGAGCTGATCTGCCAGCGGACGCGTCCGCCGGTCACCGCCACGCTCCAATGCAATACCGGCGCCGTCGGAGCGCTGTATCTTGCGGCAGCGCGCGGATATAGCCATGCTGACCGCGTACGACCTGTCATGGAGGCTTCGAGCGTGGGCTACGAGAACGGTGTCGTGGTGCTGACGGGGATCGGGAAGCCGGGCCAGACGGGCGAGGTCGTGGCGCGCGCAGCGCTTGCGAAGGGCGCACGGCTGGCCGTGGTGAGTCGCACCGCGAGCGAAGCGGAGGCGCGGGCCGCAGCGCTGCGCACCGGCGGCGCCGACGTGCGCGGCTTCCCCTGCGACCTCTCCAGGGAAGAGGAAGTCGCCTCGCTCGCCGGCATGGTGCGCGAAGCGTTCGGCGAGAAGGTGGATGCGCTCATCAACATGGCCGGCGGCTTCTCCATGAGCGGACCGGTCGCCGAGAGCGACTTCGCCGCGTGGCAGCGCCAGCTCTCCATCAACCTCACCACCGCCTACCTGACGACGCGCGCCTTCCTGCCCGCGCTCCGCGCCGCGCGCGGCTCGATCGTCTACTTCTCCTCCGCCGCCGCTCTTCCCGGCTCGCGCGTCGCGCGCATTTCCGCTTACGCGGCGTCGAAGAGCGGCGTCATTGCTCTGATGCAAGCCGTTGCGCAGGAAGAATCGCAGCACGGCGTCCGCGCCAACGCCGTCGCCCCCACGTCCATCCGCACCGCCGCCAACGTCGAATCCATGGGCAGCGACGCCAACTACGTCGAACGCTCCGAAGTCGCCTCCACCGTCCTCTGGCTCTGTTCCGAAGAGGCGAGTGCGGTGACGGGGCAGGTAGTGAAACTACAGGGTTCAGGAGGCAGGGTGCAGGGTTCAGGAACTGCCCTGGCGGGGAGATCTCTGCTCCGAGGCAGTTCCTGAACCCTGAACCCTGAACCCTGAACCCCGAACCCTCTCCCCCCATGTCCCTCACCGCGCGACGACGGCACGCCACGCGGACCATCCTGCTCGACAGGGCGCTCGAGGCGCTGCCGTTGTTTCGGCTCAGCGACTCGGCGGACGAATCCGCGGTAAGCTACGCGCCGCCCACGGGCGGGCGCTGGCGCGTGCTGCCGCGGCCAGGGGACAGGATTCCGGGGACCTTCGATCAGGACGTGTACGTCGAGATCTGGCACCGCTACCACGAGGCGGGGGAGCCGGCAGACGGGGTGGTGAGCTTCACGCTGCACGCATTTCTGCGATCCATGGCGCGCCGCGCCGACGGGCGCACCTACGGTCAGCTCCGCGCGGCGCTCGCGCGGTTGCAGCACACGACGCTCGAATCGCTCGGCGCCTATCACGACGCAACCACCGGAGCGGAGCTGGACGCGTCGCTCACCGTGCTCCAGGCGGTGAAGATCGAGCGGCGGCGCTCCACCGACCGCGACCAGCTCACCTTCTTCCCCGCGCTCGCCGCCGCGGAGCCGGGGGAGGCGGTGGTGACGATCTCTCCTCAGCTCCGCGCCAACGTAGCCGCGGGGTATACTTCGTCGCTCTCCGTACAGCGCTACACGGCGCTCTCCTCGCCCGTGGCACGGCGAATCTACCGGCTCCTCGAGGTGGCGCGCTCGGAGGGGAACGTCACCTGGAGGGTAGCGCTTTCCCAGTTGGCGGATCAGCTTCCGCTTACGCAGCGCTACCCGTCGCACCTGCTGCGAGTGCTCCAGCCGGCACACGAGATGCTGATTTCTGCCGGGCTCCTGCGCGATGCGATCGTGCGGCAGCAGATGAGGGAGTGGTTCGTGGATTATGTTCTAGCGACGCGGAGCGCGTGAATCGCGCCTGAACCTTGCAGAGGCAGCCACAGTCACCTTCCCAAAGTGGAGACCACCAAATGGCGACAAAGCTGGAAAAGACATTGAAGCGCGAGATCGAGATCGATGGTCAGGCCTACATGGTGACCATCTCTCCCGAGGGCGTGAAGCTCACCCAGAAAGGGTTCCGGAAAGGGCCGGAGCTCACTTGGAAGCAGATCCTCGCGTCCGGCGGCGGCGACAGCGGTGAGGGCTCGAGCAGCGGCGGCACGACCGGCGGTTCCGCGAGCGGCACCGGGGGCGGCACCGGCTGGCTGGGCAACGCCTGATACCGGCGGGAACTTCGCCCCGCGGGCGCAGGAACTGCAAAGGGTTCAGGAGGCAGGGTTCAGGGTTCAGGAACTTCGCCCGCGAGGCTATTCGCTCTCTGGCGGGTATTACCTGAATAGCCGTATGGCTCCCTGGACCCTCTTGTAGTTCCTGAACCCTGCCCCCTGAACCCTGACCCTGTTTTCCCATGCCTCGCCTTCGTTCCGCCGCGCTCGTGGGCGCGCTGCTTCTCCCGGCCGCCATCGGCGGCTTCGTCGTACAGGAGCACGCCGCGCGCGACGGAGCGCGGGTCTTCGACCAGGTGCTCTCGCTCGTTTCGGAGCGCTTCGTGGATACCGTTGCCACGGGCGAGCTCTACGAGAAGGCCGCGCGCGGCCTGGTCCGTCAGCTCGACGATCCGTACTCCGAGCTCTTCTCGCCTCAGGAGATGAAGCGCTTCTCCACCAATTCCACCGGACGCTACGGTGGGATCGGGATGCAGATCGAGCAGCAGGAGGACAACATCGTCGTCGTTCGGGTCTTCCCCCACACGCCTGCGGAGGCCGCAGGGATAGTGGAGGGAGACCGGATCGTCGGGATCGACACCGCATCCACCCACGGCTGGACGTCGCAGCAGGTCTCCGACGTGCTCGTGGGCGAGATCGGCACAAAGGTGAAGGTGCGCTTCGCCCGACCGGGCGTCGGCCAGCCGATCGAGCACACTTTCACGCGCGCCGAGATCCACGTCCCAGCGGTCCCGTTCGCGCTGATGCTCGAGAACAAGATCGCCTACATCCCGCTCCAGACCTTCAACGAGACCGCGTCGCAGGAGCTGCAGAAGTCGGTGAACGATCTCATGAGGCAGGGAGCGAAGGGGATCGTCCTCGACATGCGCAACAACCCCGGCGGTATCCTCGATCAGGGGCTCGCGGTGGCCGACCTCTTCCTGAAGAACGGGCAGGAGATCGCGAGCGTGCGCATGCGGCAGGGTCCGCCCCAGATCTTCAACGCGAGCGGCGGGGAGCACATCCCCACCACTCCGCTCGTGGTTCTAGTGGACGGCTACTCCGCCTCGGCGGCCGAGATCGTGACGGGCGCGCTGCAGGACCACGACCGCGCGCTGGTGGTGGGCACCACCTCGTTCGGCAAGGGACTGGTGCAGACAGTCTTCCCGCTCGACGGCGGCTGGGCGCTCAAGCTCACCACGGGCAAGTGGTACACGCCAAGCGGCCGCTCGATTCAGAAGGCGCATCCCGCTACCGATTCGCTGGTGGTGGCCGACGCCACGCCCGATAAGGAGACGCCGCCCGATTCGCTCGAGAGCGACACGGTGAAGAAGAACCGGCCGGCGTACAAGAGCGATGCCGGACGCGTGGTGTACGGCGGCGGCGGCGTCACGCCGGACGTGATCGTGCCCGACGACACCATCTCCACCGCCGAGCAGGAGTTCGCGAAGTCGATAGCGCCGAAGTTCCCCGCGCTGCGGAGCGTGCTGTACGACTACGCGCTGCAGCTCAAGAACCAGGTGCAGCCCAACTTCGAAGTGAAGCCCGAGTGGCGCACGGAGCTCTACCGCCGGCTGAAGGCGGCCAAGGTGAACGTGGACAGCTCAGAATACGTGGCGGCGGCTCCGCTGGTGGACCAGTGGATCTCCAACCAGGTAGCGCGCCTCGCGTTCGGCGACTCCACCGCCTTCCGCCGCGACATCCCCGATGACCCGCAGCTTCTCAAGGCGATGTCGCTGCTCGAGAAGGGACAGTCGCAGAAGGACCTGTTCTCCCTCGCGAAGGCGGACAGCGGCGCCAGACGTTAGCTTCAACCGCATGCGAAACTCGATCGTTCTTACCGCGGCCGCCTTGGCGGCCGCGGTTCTCTATGCGCGACCCGCTGCTGCCCAGCACTCGTCCGCTCAGTACGTGGAGCCAGCGCCCGGCGAGCGCCATCTGGGCAATGTCCGCCAGCTGACGTACGGCGGAGAGAACGCCGAAGCGTACTTCAGCGCCGACGGCAGGCAGCTGATCTTCCAGTCCACGCGTGATGGTCGGAGCTGCGACCAGCAGTACATCATGAACGTGGATGGCTCCGGCGTGCAGCGCGTGTCGAACGGGACGGGGAAGACCACCTGCGGCTACTTCTTCGCGAAGGACAGCAAGATTTTCTACGCATCCACGCAGGCGGCCGACAGCGCCTGCCCCGCGAAGCCCGACCCGTCGAAGGGTTACGTGTGGGGGCTCGACCCGTTCGACATCTACACCGCCAACCCGGACGGGAGCGGTACCAGGCGACTCACCGATTACGGCGTGTACACCGCCGAGGGTACGCTCTCGCCCGACGGCAGGACGATCGTGTTCACCTCGCTCAAGGACGGCGACCTGGACATCTACACCATGAGCGTGGACGGCAGCAACGTACGCCGTCTCACCACCGCGGTGGGCTACGATGGGGGACCGTTCTTCTCGCCCGATGGCAAGCAGATCGTCTACCGCGCCTACCATCCTACCGACTCCGCCGAGCTGGCCGACTACCGCTCGCTTCTGGCGCAGCACATCGTGCGCCCCAGCAAGATGGAGATCTGGGTGATGAACGCCGACGGGAGCGAGCAGCGCCAGATAACGCATCTGGGCGGCGCCAACTTCGCCCCGTTCTTCACCCCCGACGGGAAGCAGATCATCTTCTCCTCCAACTACCGCAACCCGCGCAGCGGCAACTTCGATCTCTACCTGGTGAACCTCGATGGCTCCGGCCTGGAGCAGGTGACCACTGCGCCCGAGTTCGACGGCTTCCCCCAGTTCAGTCCCGATGGACGGCGGTTGGTCTGGGCCTCGAACCGCCTGGCGGGGAATCCGCATGAGACGAACATCTTCATCGCGGACTGGGTGAGGTAGAGAGAAAGCAGATAGCAGAAAGCAGGAACTGCTCTTACTACGAGCGTCATCCCCGCGAAAGCGGGGACCCATGTTAGCCAGGTCGAACATGGGTCCCCGCTTTCGCGGGGATGACGTTGTTTGGTGTGCCGTTCCCGCCCTCCTGCCTCCTGAGGTTTTGCTGCTTCCTGCTTCCTGCTTTCTGCTTCCTGCTTTCTCTCTCCCCTTCCCTCTCCCGAACCAGTAACTTTCCCACATCCCCCTCTTCGGAGTAAGGACATGGGCGCCATTGTGCTCGGGATCATCATCGTCGGGGCGCTGCTTATTGCGGTGAACTCGTTCAAGATCATCGGCCAGGCCGAGGTGATGGTGGTGGAGCGGCTCGGCCGCTTCAACAGGATAGCGCGCTCCGGGTTCAACATCGTCATCCCGTTCATCGAGCGCACCAAGACCATCGACGTTCGCTACTTCGAGAGCGATCTCAAGGGGATCAAGAAAGTCATCTCGAGCTCGACGTCGCGCATCGATCTGCGCGAGCAGGTGCTCAACTTCCCGAGCCAGCCGGTGATCACGAAAGACAACGTGACCATCGACATCGATGCGGTGCTCTACTACCGGGTGGCCGATCCACAAAAGGCGGCATACGCGGTTCAGAATCTCCCGTACGCGCTCGAGACGCTCACGCGCACCACGCTGCGCAACATCGTTGGTGAGATGGAGCTGGATCAGACGCTGGCGAGCCGCGAGATGATCAACAACCGGATGCGCGAGGTAATAGAGGAAGCGGCGATGAGCTGGGGCGTGGACGTGACGCGCGTGGAGCTCCAGGCGATCGAGCCGCCGCGCGAGATCCAGCAGGCAATGGAACTGCAGATGCGCGCCGAGCGCGAGCGGCGCGCGGCGGTGACGCAGGCGGAGGCGGGGAAGCGCGCGGCGATTTTAGAATCGGAAGGTGTGCGCGAGTCGCAGATCCAGCGCGCCGAGGGCGAGGCGCAGGCCGCGGTCCTACGGGCACAGGGTCTAGCCGAGGCGCGACTGGCGATGGCGCAGGCGGAGGCCGAAGCGCTGAAGCGCATTGGGAACGCGCTCCCCGAGGATCAGGCCGCGATGTATCTCCTGGGGATCAAGTATCTCGAGGCACTCCCCGTGCTGAGCCAGGGGAGAGGAACAACGATCTTCCTCCCCACGGAAGCGACTGCAGTGCTGGGTGCGGTAGGCGGCATCAAGGAATTGCTCGCGCGCACCGGGATCCACGAAGGAGTGGAGTCCGGCGCCACACGCGCTGGCTTGCCGCCCGTTCGCCGTCCGCCAGTCGACATCGCGGCCACCCCCAGTGAGGCGGCGTTGAAAGCGTTGACCGGGCTGTCGTCATCAGCAGCACCGCCATCCGACGAGGAGCGCTGAGACTTGGCAAAGATCACGCGCCAGCGGGCCGAGCTGATCGCCAAAGCACACGCGTGCGAGAACTGCGGCGAGTACAGCTACAAGAAGCTGTCGGTAAAGCCCGCGCGGCGTGAGAACCAGAAGGAGTTCGGCGAGGCATGGCACGCCGTGAAGGTGTGCGGCGTGTGCGGAATGGAGCAGGAGATGGGGATAGACGCGGAGGGCGATATCGTCTACGTAGGGTGATCTGGTAATTTCGTCCCTTGCCAGCCGCGTCCGTCCGTCGCACTTTGGCGGCCATGACAATGGTCGACCTCAGCCAGGCGCAATACGGGGATCGGGTGCAGCACGACCTGCTCGTGCTGAAGCGGGAAGAAAAACAGAAGGCCAGCGGCGAGCCATATGTCAGACTTACCCTCGGCAACTCGTCGGGTCAGATAGACACCGAGCCGATCTGGCAGAACCTCCTCGACTCCGGCTGGGCCGACGGCGCCGTGCCCGGAACGATCGTCCAGGCGATCGGGCATGTGAGCAGCTACGACTCGAGGCGTCAGCTCAAGCTGACCGCGCCGCTCCGGGTCCTCCCTCGCGAGGAGGCGCGCCTCGAGGATTTTCTCCCGCGCATCTCGCAGGACCCCGCGGCACTCTGGGATCTCCTTGACAGGATGCGCCGGGAGATAAGGTCCGAGCGGTTGAAGAGTGTCCTCGCGCTCTTCTTCGACGACGAGCCTTTCCGGCTCGACTTCGAGCGCACACCCGCATCGATCAACGGCCACCACGGGAAGCTCGGCGGGCTGCTGCTGCACGTCTCGGAGGTGGCGCACATCGGGCGCGGGATCGCCCGAACCATGAAAGCCGATGCGGACCTCGTGGTGGCCGGGGCCCTGCTGCACGACATTGGCAAGGTCGAGGCGTACGGCGTCTCATGGGAGGGCTTCACGCGGACGCCCTGCGGGTACCTCATCGAGCACGTGGTGCTCGGCTGTCTGATGCTCGAGCGCCGCCTGGCGGCCGCGGGCGAGCCGCTATGCAGCGACGACCAGCTCCTGGAGCTGCAGCATCTGATCCTGTCGCATCATGGCAAGCTCGAGTTCGGCAGTCCGGTGCGACCGCTCACGGCCGAGGCCGAGATTCTGCACCGCGCCGACGAGGCCTCGGCGAAGAGTGCGGACGTGATCGAGTCGCTCAACGACTGCGACGCCTTCCGCGACGGCGCCCCCTTCGCCGACAAGTCGAAGCTCTGGCGGGTGGAGCGGAGGAGTCTGTGGCGGAAAGAGCACGAGTGGTAGGAGAGTGGTGGGAGAAAGCAGAAAGCAGACAGCGGAAAGGGCACGGCTCGAGGGTTCAGGAGGCAGGGTTCAGGGTTCAGGAACTGCCCTTACGGTCGGGATCTCACCCTCGAGGTAGTCACTGAACCCTGAACCCTGCCTCCTGAACCCTGTAGCTCTGAACCCTCAGGTTCTCACTGCTTCCCGCTTTCTGCTTTCTTTCACCTTCTCCCGGAACGTTTTCCGGCACGGAAGGTAGAAGAAGGATAGCGGCCGCCTCAGGGGCGGCGCGCAACGTTCCACTGGCCAACAGCGTTGTACCTTATGGTGTCAGCGGGCGGCAGCTCCAGCCGTCCTGCGATTGCGGCGTCCCACACTCCTGGATCGACGCCGTGGGTATTTATTGGAGGATCCAATGCGCAAGCCACGCCCGGCCACCTACAACCCGGCACAGGCACTCCAGCTCATCTCGCACGATCGCAATGGAATGCCGCTCAGCTGCCCGTCCTGCTCCGGTGACATTGTCCGCGACCCGGATTTCA
>DASSNL010000115.1:0-5530 GCA_035688075.1 Gemmatimonadaceae bacterium | reverse complement strand
CGTCATCCCCGCGAAAGCGGGGACCCATGTTGCCGGGCTCGAACATGGGTCCCCGCTTTCGCGGGGATGACGACGGAGTTGGGGATGACGACAGAGTTGCGCGAGTTCTCCTCGTCGGCGTGTCCACTCGCGCCCTGGCCGAGTCGGCGGTGGGGGCGGGGTACGAGGTGCTCTCCGTGGATGGCTACGGCGATCTCGACAATCCTGCATCGCCCGCGCTTTCGCTCGCGCGTGACTTCGGCGTCGAGTACACGGCGCACGCGGCCGCGGCGGCCGCTGCCGGACTCGAGCTCGACTACGATGCCGTCTGCTACGGTTCGAGCCTCGAGAACCATCCGCGCGACGTCGCGCTGCTCGCGAGTCGCGCCGAGCTCTGGGGAAATCCGCCCGCCGTGCTGCGCCGCGCGCGCAACGCGGTCGCCCTGTCTCGACTGCTCCGATCGCGTCTCGGTGCCGGCGCACTCGTGCGCGCGAGCGCGGGCGACTCCTCGCGCGAATGGCTCATGAAGCCGCGCGCATCCGGTGGCGGACACGACATCACCGAGTGGCACTCCGGCTCAGCGCTCCCTCGCACCCACGTCCTGCAGGAGCGCATAGACGGCACCCCCGGCTCCATCGCGTTCGTCGCCCACGATGGTGACAGCGTCCCCTTCGCCATATCCCGTCAGCTCGTCGGCGACACGCGCTTCGCCGCGTCCGCCTTCCAGTACTGCGGCAGCATCCTCTCGTCTTGTCCGGGCTCGGTGATCGACGCCGCCACCGACTCGGCGCACCTCCTCGCCGAGGAGCTCGACCTCACTGGCCTCGCCTGCCTCGACTTCGTCGTCTCGCGCGACGGCATCCCGCACGCCATCGAGCTCAATCCGCGCTACTCCGCATCGATGGAGCTCGCCGAGCGTGCCTTCGGCTACTCCGTCTTCGCCGCCCACGCCCGCGCCTGCGCGCGCCGTGGGAATCACAGGTCCGCGCGTTTCAGCCACCACCCAGACGAGCGATTCACCCATCTCCCAGCCAAGCGTCCCACCGACCACCCGGCCGCCCCCCTCCCCCGCCTCGACCTCGCCGCCTCCCTCCGCTCCGTCGGCGCCTTGGGCAAAGCCGTCCTCTTCGCCCCCACCACCCTCGTGATGCCCGACACCCGCCCCTGGCTCACCGACCCCGACGTCCGCGACATCCCGCACCCTGGCGAAACCATTCCGCGCGGGCACCCCGTGTGCACCATCTTCGCCACCGCCCGAGATGATTCCGCATGTTACGAGATGCTGGTGAGGAAGGCGGGGGAGATGTATGAAGAGATGAAAGAAAGCAGAGAGCAGAAAGCAGAAAGCAGTGAGGACCCGAGGGTTCATGGCTACAGGGTTCAGGGTTCAGGGTTCAGGGTTCAGGGACTGCCCGGCGGTCGGGATCTCGACTCCGAGGTAGTACCTGAACCCTGAACCCTGAACCCTGGTAGTTCCTGCTTTCTGCTTTCTCCCACCACGGAGCCACGACCGTTGAACGAACTCCCTCCCTCCACTTGCCTCGGCTGCGGGTGCGCGTGCGATGACATCGGGGTCCAGGTGCGTGATGGGCGCATCGTGGAAGCGCGCAATGCGTGCGAGCTGGGGAGGAGGTGGTTCGGCGACGGAAAGGTGAGCGACGAAGTGCGGGTGCGAGGGGCGAGCGTGACGGTGGAGGAGGCGCTCGACGCGGCGGCGGAACTGCTCGGCGGGGCGCGGATGGCGCTCGTGTATCTGGCGCCGGACATCTCGTGCGAGGCGCAGCGCGCGGCGGTGGCGCTCGCGGATAGGCTGCATGCGGTGGTGGACAACATCACGTCGTCCACCGCGGCGGGCGGGACGCTCGCGGCGCAGCGGCGCGGGAGGCCCAGCGCATCGCTTGGGGAGATTCGCAATCGCGCGGACCTGCTGGTGTTCTGGGGGGTGGATCCGGCCGAACGGTATCCTAGGTTTCTCACTCGCTACGCGCCCGATCCGGAGGGGATCTTCGTTCCCGGTGGGCGCAGCGATCGCACGGTGGTTGCCATCGACATCGGTAGCGAGCGCGGACCCGAGGACGCCGATGCGCGGATCGCGCTCGCGCCGGAGGATGAGCAGGAGGCGCTCGCGCGGCTGCGCGCTGCGACTTTGAAGCGCGTGGCCGCGGCCGCGGCCGCCACCGCGGCGGGCGAGCCCGCGAGGACCGGCGAGAAAGACGGCGCTGCTCCCAAGGGTGCGAGCGAATCGGGAAACGATTCCTCTGCGGCCAAAGACGATGGCTCCACAGTGGCGGCTGCACGCAGGACGGAGCGGCCCGAGGGGAAGCTCGACGAGCTCTCCGCCCGATTCGACTCCGCGCGCTACGCCGTCATCGTGTACGACGCGGAGCCACGCGCGCGCAGTGGAGAGAGCGAAGCGCGCGACCGCTCGTGGCGCGCCGAGTCGCTCATTGCGCTCGCGCAGCAGCTGAACGCCGGCATCCGCTGCTCGCTCATGGCGCTCCGTGCGGGCGGCAATCGCAACGGCGCCGAGTCGGTGATGACCTGGCAGACCGGCTTCCCGATGACCGTGGACTACTCGCGCGGCGTACCGCGCTATCGTCCGGACGATGCCGCGGCCACGCTCCTCGAGCGCGGAGCGGTTGATGCGATAGTGCTCGTGGGGGACGCGCGCGCCGAAGGAATTCCTTCCATGGATGGTGTGCCGCGCGTAGTGATCGGGCCGTGGGCGAGCCAGGCGGAGCCCGCCGCCGAAGTGGCGATAGATACCGGCGTGGCCGGAATCCACGAGGGCGGGATGGCCTTCCGCATGGACGACATCCCGCTGCCGCTGCGACCATCGCTCCCCGGGCCATCGTCAGCGCCGGAGACGGCGTTCGTGGTCGAGGCGTTGGACGCGCGGATCCGCGCGCGTGGACGCTCGGAGAAGAACCGCTCGACTGGGGCGAGGCACTGATGGCACTGAGGATCACGGGCGGCGAGGTTTACGATCCCGCCAACGGCGTAGACGGCGAGGTGCGCGACATCTGCATCGACGGCGGACGCATAGTGGACTCGCTCCCCGACGACGCGCCGCGGCTCGATGCGCGCGGGATGGTCGTCATGCCCGGCGCGATCGACATCCACGCGCACATCGCCGCGAGCAGTGTGAACCTTGGTCGCCGTCTTCTTCCGGAATCCCAGACGTCCGATCCCGCGCGCGTGCCCGCGCTCGAAGATGGTACCGGCCGCTCCGGCTCCGGCGGAACGATCCCCACCACCTTCACCACCGGCTACCGCTACGCGGGGCTCGGCTACACCACTGTGTTCGACGCCGCCGTGGCGGCCGTGGCCGCGCGCGACACGCATGCGCAGCTCGACGACACTCCCATCATAGATGCCGGCTTCTTCGTCCTGATGGGGAACGACGACTACCTGCTTCGCCAGATCGCGGCGGGCGAGCGGGAGCGAGCGCGCGACTACGCCGCGTGGCTCCTCCGCGCTACCGGCGGCTATGCAATCAAGGTGGTGAACCCCGCGGGCGTGGAGCTCTGGAAGCGCAACGTGCGCGTGGTGAACGGGATCGACGACGACACGCTCGGCGACGGCCTCACACCGCGCGCAATTCTGGAGACGCTCGCCGACGCCGCCAACGAGCTCCATCTTCCACACGCCGTCCACATCCACTGCAACAACCTCGGCGTCCCCGGCAACGTGGCCACGACGCTCGAGAGCATGAACGCTCTGAGCGGACGGCGCGCGCACTTCACGCATCTCCAGTTCCACAGCTACGACGGCGGAAACGGGAAGCCCTGGTCATCGGGCGCGAAGCGGATAGTGGAGTACATGGCGTCGCACCCCGAGGTCACCGGCGACGTGGGGCAGGTGATGTTCGGCCCGGCCACCACGCTCACCGCCGACGGAGCGGTGGAGTATCTCCTGCATGCGAGCAGCGGCCGCAAGTGGGTGAACGCCGACATCGAAGTGGAGACCGGCTGCGGCGTGGTCCCCTACGAGTACAAGGACAAGCTCGCAATCTCGGCGCTGCAGTGGGCCGTGGGGCTCGAGCTCTTTCTTCTATCGAGCGATCCGTGGCGGATGGTGCTCTCCACCGACCATCCCAACGGCGGATCGTTCGTGAGCTATCCGGAGCTGATCCGGCTCCTCATGGACAGCGCGTATCGCACTGATCGCCTCTCGCGCGTGAACCAGAAGCTCCTCGAGGGGAGCGCGCTCCTCGATGGGCTCGACCGCGAGTACACGCTGAACGAGATCGCCATCATCACGCGCGCAGGTCCCGCGCGCCAGCTCGGCCTCGAGCGCAAGGGTCATCTGGGCGCGGGCGCCGATGCCGACATCACCATCTACTCGCGCTCCACCAACTTCGCCGAGATGTTCGCCACGCCGCGCTACGTCTTCAAGGGCGGCACGCTCGTGGTGGACGAGGGGCAGCTCCGTCGCGCACCAGAGGGGAAGCGGCTGCACGTGCGACCCGAGTACGACGAGGCGGTGACGCGCGACATCGAGCGCTGGTTCGACCGCTACGCATCCGTGTCGTTCGCCAACTATCCCGTGCCCGGCGAAGGGTGGCGGGGGGAGGAGCGCTGAGCATGGAGATCCGCGGCGTCGCCATCGACGACACCTTCGCTGAGGCGTTCGGGATGCGCGGCGCACGCGTGGTCATCACCGCGAGCACGCCGCAGTGGGCGCTCACGGCCGCGCTATCGATGACCGGTTTCGCCACATCGGTGATAGGGTGCAAGGTGGAGGCGGGGATCGAGCGCGAGCTCTCCGCCGACGATACACCCGACGGCCGCCCCGGCATCAGCGCGCTTCTCTTCACCATGGACTCCGCGAGTCTGGTAAAGCGGCTCATCGAGCGAATCGGCCAGACCGTGCTCACCTGCCCCACCACCGCTTGCTTCGATGGACTCCCCGACGCCCCCGAGCGAGTGAGCGTGGGAGGGCCGTTGCGCACCTTCGGCGATGGCTTCCAGTCGAGCAAGGTCGTGGAGGGTGTGCGCTACTGGCGCATCCCCGTGATGGAAGGCGAGTTCCTGGTGCAGGAGGAGTTCGGGAAGGTGAAGGCGGTGGGGGGCGGGAACTTTCTCATCCTGGCGGAGAGCGAGTCGGCGGCGCTCGCCGCCGCGGAGAGCGCGGTGGAAGCGATACGCGGATCGCCGGGCGTGATACTCCCCTTCCCCGGCGGCATCGTGCGCAGCGGGAGCAAGGTGGGCTCGAAGCGCTACCAGGGGATGATCGCGACGACCAACGACGCGTTCTCGCCCACGTTGCGCGCCATCACGGATAGCGAGCTCTCGGCGGGAGTGAACTCCGTGTTCGAGATCGTGCTCGATGGGCTGGATGCGAAGTCCATCTCCGATGCGATGCGCAAGGGGATCGATGCCGCGTGCGGGCCGGGCGTGGTGCGGATAACGGCGGGGAACTACGGCGGCAAGCTCGGCCCGCACCACTTCCACCTGCACCAGATCATCCGCGGGGAGACGTCGGGCGAGGCGTAACCAACGGGGTCAGGTCTTGCATCGTGCATCAGCCGCACATGTGCGGCTGATG
>DASSNL010000084.1:0-30525 GCA_035688075.1 Gemmatimonadaceae bacterium | reverse complement strand
CACGATGCAAGACCTGACCCCGTCGTGGGATGTTACCTCGCGGGCGTCTCGGGGGTAGTATTGGAGTACGGCTGCTCCCGCAGCACACTCTTTCACACCCACCACTACGGCAAATGGCTCGCTTCCCCCAATTGGCCCGCTCCAACCCGGCACTCCGGGATTCCATCTTCCGCGACGCGCACGCCCAGAGCTATGCCGAGCGGATGACGGTCTCGGGAACGGTGCTGAAGGCCATGGTGCTCATAGCACTCACCACCTTCTCCGCCGCCTGGGTGTGGCAGGCGACCGCGAGAAACCCCGCGATCGTCGGCACGGCCGTCCTGATCGGCGCGCTCGGTGGGTTCGTCGCCGCCATGGTGGCGATCTTCAAGCCGCGCACCGCACCCTTCGTCGCTCCGCTCTACGCGGTGCTCGAGGGGCTGGCACTCGGCGCCATCTCGTACATCTACAACCTTCAGTATCACGGCCTTCCGCTGATGGCCGTGGGGCTCACGCTGATGGTGGCGTTCGGGATGCTGCTCGCCTACCAGACGGGCCTCATCCGCGCTACCGACACGTTCCGCCGCGTGATCGTCTCGGCCACGATCGGGATCATGTTCTTCTACCTGATCGCGATCGGCATGAGCTTCTTCGGCCTGAACATGCCGCTCATCAACGATGCGGGTCCGCTGGGGATCGGCCTGAGCGTGGTGTTCACCGCCGTGGCCGCGCTCAACCTCGTGCTCGACTTCGACCTCATCGAGCGCGGCGCGCAGCAGGGAGCGCCGAAGTACATGGAGTGGTACGGCGGCTTCGCTCTCCTCGTGACGCTCGTGTGGCTCTACCTCGAGATTCTCCGGCTGCTCGGCAAGATGCGGAGATAGTAGGACGGGCTGGATCGTCTGCGTGGATGGAAAAGTTCGCGCGCGTCGTTCATCGTGCGGAACTGCGGACGCGGAGGTCGCGGGGAGAACTGAGAGAGCGCGGAGAACCGCCTTACAGGCGCGCCTCCGCGCTCCGTTCGTGAGTCACTCCGGGAGAGAGTCATCCGAGCTTTGGGGGAACTGCTCCCGCACTTCGAGTCCTGCCCGAGCGGGCAGGGCTCGGAGGCGCGGGAGCGGTTCCCCCTGATCACTTGGAGCCATCCGTTGGCTGGGTCTCCGAAGGGGATCGAGGACTCAGCACCTGAAGGACTCTCTCCGCGCTCTCTCAGTTCTCTCTGCGCCCTCCGCGTCCGCAGTTCCGCACGATGAGCCTCCCGTCGCGACATTCTCTCCCAGCCGAGATGGACCACGGCGTGCGCTGTTCCCAGCCACGCGCGATGACCTGTTCAGTCCACCATGATCTCCGCATGCCCCTCGGTCTTCGCGCTTTTGAGGAGGAAGACCAGCGGGACGGAAATCCCGAAGAGCAGGGTGACCAGCAGGAAAACGTGGTTGTACGCCAGAGTCGCGGCCTGACGGGTTACCCGCAGGTCGAGGATCGCGAGAGCGCGTTGGGTGGCGGCCAGCGCATCGAGACCGCGATGGCGCATCGCCGCCGCTGTCATCTCCATGAAGCGGCGCGCCTGCACGAGCTGCGTGGTGCCCATGTGCGTCACCAGCTCGGCGCGGTAGATGGTGGTGTGCGTGGTGAGCTGCGTTGCCGCCACCGCGATCCCCACGCTCCCGAATACCTGGCGCACCACGTTGTAGAGACCAGTGGCCGCGGTCATCTTCGGCTTGGGGATGGTGGCCAGCGCCGCGGTGCTGAGCGCCACGAAGATCAGGCTGAATCCCACGCCCTGCCACATCTGGGGGAAGAAGATGTCCCAGAAGCCCATCTCCGTAGTGAGCTGGCCGAGCGCCCAGAACGAGTACGCGCTCACCACGAGTCCCAGCCCCACCAGCACGCGCGGCCCGAGCTTGTTGTAGAAGCGTCCACCGATCGGCATCACTACCGCCATCGCGAGGCTGCGCGGCATGAGCGCGAGGCCCGAGAGCATCGCCGAGTAGCCGAGCAGATTCTGGAGAAAGAGCGGGAGGAGGAAGAGGGAGGCGTAGAGTCCCATCCCGAGCACGCCGCCTATCGCGGTCGCCGAGGCGAACGAGGAGTTGCGCAGGATCCGGAGATCCACCGCCGGCCGCCGCGCCACCATCTCGCGCCACACGAACAGTACGAGCCCCGCCGCCGAGACCACGGCGAGCGTCACTATGAATGACGACGCGAACCAGTCGTCGCGCTCGCCCTGCTCGAGCATCAACTGCAGCGCGCCGAGCCCGATGGTCATGAGAGCGAGCCCGCTCCAGTCTATCTCTCCCTTCTCGCGAACCAGGTACGGCGGGTCGTGGATGAAGCGGCTCACCAGCATGAGGTTGATGACCCCGATCGGCACGTTCACGTAGAAGATCCACGGCCACGAGTACTGATCGGTGAGCCAGCCGCCGAGCGTGGGGCCGATGGCGGGCGCCAGCACCACACCCATCCCGTACACGCCCATCGCCACGCCCTGCTCCTCCACCGGGAACGTTTCGCGCAGTATCGCCTGCGATACGGTGATCAGCACGCCGCCGCCCAGCCCCTGGATGATGCGGAACACGACTATCAGCGGGAGGCTGCGCGCGGCGCCGCACGCCATCGATGCGCCCGTGAAAGCGAGAACGCTGAGCATGTACACGCGCTTGCGGCCGAAGCGGGCGGACAAGAGCGCGATGATGGGCATGATGATGACGTTGGCAAGGATGTAGCCGGTGATCACCCAGGTGATCTGCTCGACCGTGGCGCCGAGCGAGCCGCTCATGTCGGGGAGCGCAACGTTGACGATGCTCGAATCGAGCACGGCCATTATGGTGCCGGTCATCACCGTGCCGGCCACAACCCACTTGTTCGGGGCGCTATTGTTCACTTATCCCATAGCTCCTTTGCTAGAGGAGGCGCCATGCCGGGCGTGACGTCGAAATGAAGTGGTCGTGGAAGCTCGGACGCTTCGCGGGAATCGAAGTCCGCGTGCACGCCACCTTCCTGATCCTCCTCGCCTGGGTGGCGTTCGCGAGCTATCAGCTCCACGGGACGGTGAGCGACGCGGTTAACGGCGTGGTGTTCATCCTCGCCGTCTTCGCGTCGGTGGTGCTGCACGAGTATGGGCACGCGCTCACGGCGCGTCAC
Source organism: Gemmatimonadaceae bacterium (assembly GCA_035688075.1). Taxonomy (GTDB): domain Bacteria; phylum Gemmatimonadota; class Gemmatimonadetes; order Gemmatimonadales; family Gemmatimonadaceae; genus JADGGM01. Next base: position 27,402 of record DASSNL010000084.1, on the reverse strand, counting down.
TACGGAATTCCGACGAAGGAGATCACCCTCCTCCCGATAGGAGGCGTGGCGCAGCTCGAGCGGATTCCGAAGGAGCCGCAGCGCGAGCTCGCGGTGGCTGTGGCAGGACCGGCGGTGACGATCGCGATAGTGATCGTGCTCTTCGTGGTGCTCATCGCCACTGGCCTTCCAACGGGTCCGCGCGTGCTCCTGCAGCCAGGCGCGCCGTTCCTCTCGCGGCTCATGTGGGTCAACGTGTGGCTGGCAGTCTTCAACGCGATCCCCGCCTTCCCCATGGACGGAGGGCGCGTGCTTCGCGCGGCGCTCGCCACGAGGATGCCTCATCTCCGTGCCACCCGCATCGCCGCCGAGGTGGGGAAGGGCTTCGCGCTCATCTTCGGGATCATCGGGCTCTTCTTCACCGGCGATCCGTGGCTGGTGCTCATCGCGCTCTTCGTGTGGCTCGGCGCCGCGGGCGAGGCGGCGATGGCGCAGCAGAACACGGCCTTCGACGGAATCCGCGTGGAGCGGGTGATGATCCGCGATGTGCGCACCCTCGCGCCCGACGATCCGCTCTCGCGCGCGGTGGACGAGGTGCTATCGGGATTCCAGCAGGACTTTCCGGTGCTCGAGGGCGGCGTGGTGGTGGGCGTGCTGACGCGGGGCGACCTGATGAAGGCTCTCGCGGCGCACGGACCCACGAGCCGTGTGGGCGACGCGATGGATCGTGCGTTCGCCGTGACCGATCCGCGCGAGGAACTGGAGGATGCGTTCGCGCGGCTGCGGAGTTGTCGCTGCCGAACTCTGCCAGTCGTTCTCGGCCGTGAGCTGGTTGGTGTGCTCACTACCGAGAACGTAGGCGAGTTCATGATGGTTCAGTCGGCGATGCGCGAAGGGCAGGTGTAGCCGCGCGGTGTCCTCGTCAGCGCCACGGTCGTCGCCGTCATCACGAGTGTCCGCTCTCTCACGCCGCTCTGATGGAGCGCTCGGCTGGACTCACGTCTACCCTGCGGGCGAGCAGCGCGTCGAGGCTGAAGCTGCCGGCGCCGAAGGCGGCGAACAAGAGGAATATGAAGCAGAGGAGCACCGGCGTCTCGCCGCCATTCTCGATCGGCCAGAACGCGCGAGGGAAGTGCGCCTGGAAGAATGCCACCGCCATCTCGCCGGAGAGGAGGAGGGCGGCGGGGCGCGTGAAGAGACCCACGAGCACGAGGAGCGCCACGAAGGTCTCGAGAATTCCCGCCAACCCGAACTGTGACACGAGCTGCACCGTGCCGCCGTGTCCGTCGATGCCGCCGAGCAGGCCGAAGAGTTTCTGGACGCCGTGCTGCATCATCACGCCCGCGGCGAAGATCCTCAGCAGCGCGAGCGCGATACGCTGGTAGAGCGGTGCTTGCATGATCGGACTCCATGAAGGTCTGTCCCTACGGTCAGACCCTCCGCGAATCCCGGGCCCCGGGCCGACCGCCTCTTATCCTCTACGCGCGGCCCCGTCCCGATCGCTGAGCGCGCGCCCGAGCTTGCGACAGAGTCGTCCCAGCTCCTCCTGCTCGCGAGGCGAGAGCGCGCTCATCGCGCGCGCTACGCGCTCCACGTGAGTCGGGATGAGTCGCTGGATCAGACGGCGGCCGCGAGCGGTGAGGGTCACCACGTGCGCGCGTCCATCGTCGGGATCGCGAGTGCGGCGCACGAGACCATCGCGCTCGAGGTTGGCGATGACGGTCGTGAGGTTGCTGCTGCTCCTGAAGAGCTTCGCCGAGAGCTGACCTGGCGAGAGAGCGCCGAGGTGGTAGAGCGCGTCGAGCACGCCGAACTGGCTCTCGGTGAGCCGCTCCTCGATGAACAGAGCCGTGTAGAGTCCGCCCGACGTGGATGATGAGGCGCGCTTCAGCTTGATGTAGGCATCGAGCGCGCGAAGCTGGCGCTGCGTGCCACGATAGTTGGTACCCACTGTCTTCCGCTGTGAGAGATCCGACGGTCGGCTCGCGACGGCCGGCCATGCGTGCGCGGCCGTCGGGCCCCTTACTGGCGGGCGAGTCGCCCATCATAACGACAGTTGAGCGCGGATTTCGTTTCAGCGAAGCCAGTCGTCCAGCCGTTCGGCCACGAAATCGTCGTCGTTCATCCACGGATAGGCCGCTCTAACGCGGTCTATCTCCTCGATCTGACCCGGCGACAGGCATTCTTCGGGGTCGAGGCACCAGGTGCCCTCGAGGAGCCCCTGGCGGCGGAGGATCTCGTGGATCCCGGGGATGCAGCCGGCGAAGCCGTTGCGGGCGTCGAAGACGGCGCCATTGGCATCGGTGATCTGCGCGGCGCGCGTTAGCCAGGTGGCATCGAGCTCGTCGTCCTCGCGCACGTCGGCAATATCGCTGAGGAGCTCCACGGCGCGGCTGGTCCAGAAGGCCCAGTGACCGAGTAGGCCGCCGACCATGCGGGGCGCGCGCTCGAGCGGACGATTCGGGTGGAGAGCGATCACGCCGTCGATGCTCTCGCGCGGCCTCGCCGCTCTTCCCGCGCCCGCGTCGTTGGCGTCGGCGACCGGGAAGCGCGTGAGGAGGTCCACGACGATGTTGTCGTCGTTCCCCGTGTAGAGCGCCACGTCGCGGCGGCCGGAGTCGGTCACGGCGCGGACTACATCGAGCGTGCGATAGCGATCGAAGGGCGCGATCTTGATCGCGACGAGATCGGGGATCTCGGCGAGCTCGCGCCAGAAGTCGTAGCCGAGCTCGCGGCCGCCCACTGCGGGCTGCAGGTAGAAGCCGATGATCGGGATGGCGCTCGCCACCTCGCGGCAATGCTCGAGCAGCTCGGCGTCGCCCGCGTCGTTCCACCCCGCGAGACTGAGAAGGCCGGCATCGTAGCCGAAGTCGCGTGCGAGCGCAGCCTCTCGCATCGCCTGCTCGGTTGGACCGCAGATGCCGGCGATCATGGCGAACTCGCCCGCGCGGTCGTTCGAGCCGGGGAGCTCGAGTGCTTCGCTGGCGGCATCCGCGGCGAGCTCCAGGACCGGCGCGAGGAGGCGGTAGCGCGGGTCGCGGATCTCGAACTGCGTGGTGTGCACGCCAACCGCCACCCCGCCCGCGCCAGATGCCACGTAGTAGAAGGTGAGCGCGCGCTGGCGCCGCTCGTCGAGCTTGCGGTTGCGGTCGAGCGCGAGCGGGTGCGCGGGGATCACCTGCCCTTCGAGCAGGTGCGCGCGCAGGACGCCGGGTTCAGAACCGGCCACCGCGCTCCTCGAAGTGCGTGGGCTTGTCGAGGAGCGGCCGGCCGCGCTGGATCCAGTCGGCGATCCAGACCATCATCTGCCCCACCGACACCTCCGGCTCTCCCATGAGCTCCGCCATCCTCCCAGCGTTGCTGAGAAGCGCGTCTTCGTCTTCCTCCCCTTCGATCACCGCCGGCTTGCCGAGCACGTTGCCGAAGTAGTCGGCAATCGAGCGGGTGGCGAGCGTTTGCGTTCCGGTGACGTTGAGGATGAAGGGCGGCGAGCTCGCGTGCGGCAGGCACTCGATGGCGCGCGCGCAGGCGTCCCCCTGCCAGATGACATTGAAGTAGCCCATGCTCACGTCCACCGGCACGCCGCTGCTTACCTTGCGCGCGATGTCCACCAGCACGCCGTAACGCAGCTCCACGGCGTAGTTGAGTCGCACGATGGCCATCGGCGTGTGCGCGTGCTCGGAGTGCCAGGTGAGGATTCGCTCGCGCGCGAGGCACGACGCCGCGTACTCGCCCACCGGCGCGAGCCGGTCATCTTCGGTAGATCCGCCGCTCGCCACGGGGACGAACGGATAGACGTTGCCGGTGGAGAACGCGACGATGCGCGACCCGCTGTAACGCTCCGCGATGATGGATGGCACCACCGCGTTCATCATCCACGTCGCAGCAGGCGCGTCGTTCGTCCCGAACTTCTGTCCCGCCATGAAGATCACGTTCGGCGCATCGGGGAGCTTCGCGACCGCGTCGCGATCGGTGAGGTCGCAGCTGACCGCCTCCACGCTGGCGGAACGCAGCCGGTGCGCCGCCTCGGCGTTCGAGAAGCGCGACACCGCGATGACCTTATCCCCTGGCCGCACCGCATCGAGCGCCCGCCGCGCCATTCTCGCGAGCGTGGGCCCCATCTTCCCCCCCGCCCCGAGCACGATGATGTCGCCCCCGGTGTTCCGGATGGTCTCGATGACGCCCTGCGTCGGCTCCGAGAGAAGCCTCTCCAGCTCCTCCTCGGAATTCGGCGGCGGCGCGCCCATGGTCATCCCCATCTGGGATTGGAGCTTGGTGCGGTGGAGCATGGTGAAGAGAGGGTTCAGGGTTCAGGGTTCAGGGTTCAGGAACTGCTCTGGGGAGTAGATCTCGAATCCGAGGCAGTACCTGAACCCTGAACCCTGCCTCCTGAACCCTGCACCATCTCTCCCGCCGTCCTCTTCACCCTCTGCACCATCGCATTGAGGCCCGACTCGCGGGAGCCGAGTCCGATGTCGTGCATCATGCGGCGCGCCATGTCGCCGGGGAGGGAGAGGGCGACCGAAGGGGGCTGGTCGTTGACGGCGGAGAATAGGATCGAGAGGAACGCGGCGATAGTGGGCGATTCGCGCGTGTTGACGTCGGCGTAGAAGTGGAGGTTGCCGTCGTGGACCTCGGGGATGATGTCAACGCGCGTCTGACACTCGGGGATCGCGAAGTTCGTGCGGTCGATCGCCGCGTAGCGCGGCGGGAGCGGCTCGAGCTTCTTCGCGTAGGAGACGAGCGACTGCATCTTCTCCTCGCGTCCCATCGCGCGGAAGTGCCTGAGGACGCGCTCGATGCTCGGCGGCAATGGCTGGGCGGTGGTTTCGTCCGGCATGGCGTGGCTATACTGGAGAGTGTCGTCGATGGTCATGGGAAATATAGCCTCCACCGCCTGCCTGGCCGCGTCATGAGCCACGATCGAGCGCTTCTCGAGCACGCTTACGCCGCCTTCAACGCGCGCGACATCGACGCGGCGCTCTCTGCCATGCATCCCGATGTCGATTGGGCCAACGGCATGGAGGGTGGTCGCGTGCTGGGGCACGCGGCGGTGCGCGACTACTGGACGCGGCAGTGGCAGATGATCGACCCTCATGTCGAGCCGGTCGGCTTCTCCGACGACGCTGGCCGGATAGTCGTCGACGTGCACCAGGTAGTTCGCGATCTCAGCGGCGCGGTGATCGCGGACCTCATGGTTCAGCACGTTTACACCATGGACGGCGGCCTGGTGCGCAGGATGGAGATCCGCTGACCCCGCCCCACGCTGCAACACGCTACAAGTTGATAAGCCGCACGAACCCGGAGATCTTGCCACGAGGCGGCGCCGCGGGGGCGCGCCAATTCCACGCCACACGCAGCAAGGAGCGAGCGATGCCGACACGGAAGGCGAGCGCCGTCTGGGAGGGCGGTCTGAAGACTGGGAAGGGGACGTTCAACGGTGCGAGCGGGAAGATCGGTGGCTCGTACTCGTTCGGAACGCGCTTCGGGGAAGAGGCGGGGACGAATCCCGAGGAGCTACTCGCCGCGGCCGAAGCGGCGTGCTACAGCATGGCGTTGAGTCTCGGTCTGGAGCAGAACGGCACGCCGCCCAAGAGTGTGCGCACCACCGCCGAGTGCACGATCCAGCCGGGTGACGGCGGCTTCACCATAACGACGATGAAGCTCACCGTCCGCGCCGACGTGCCGGGCGTGGATCCCGACACCTTCCAGAAACTCGCCGAGGGCACCAAGGAAGGCTGCCCCGTCTCGAAGGCGTTCAAGGGGAATCTGAAGTTCGAGCTCGACGCGAAGCTGGACTGATCCGCAGCCGGAAGGCATAATCCTACCCTCTGATCGACCACCTCCGGGCCGGCTGGATCATCCACCGGCCCGGCGCGCCCTCCCATATCCGCTTCGGAGCACACCGCCATGCGCTCGACGTGCGCTACCACCGCCGCCGCGCTCTTCGCCGTACTCGTCACCGGTTCCGTCACCGCGCAGGAAACGGGTGCGCGCCGGGCCTTCACGCCGAACGACTGGTACCGTGTGACCACCGTGAGCGACGCCGCGCTCTCGCCCGACGGCAAGCTCGTGGCGTTCACGGTGACCACGGTGAACGAGAAGGCGAACAAGCGACACAGCGAAGTGTGGGTTGCGCCGACGAGCGGCTGCCCCACGGCTGCCGGTGCAACGGCGCGAGGCGCCGCAAAGCTGGCGAGCACCGTGGACGCGCTGAGCTGCGCGCCAGCGCGCTACACGTCGCCGGGGACCGAGAGCTCGAACCCGCGTTTCTCGCCGAACGGAAAGCTCCTCTATTTCGACTCGCGTCGTCCGGGGGGCGAGAAGGGCCGCGCGGGCCGCACCTGGGCGCTCCGCATGGACCGGCCGGGCGGCGAGGCCTTCCAGCCCGTGGGCGCACCTCCGAGTTCCGCGACGTACTCGCGCGATGGGCGTGTTGCAGTGTGGAGCGACGTGGATGCCGACAGCTCCGAGTCCGACTCCACGAAGAAGGATCCGTGGAAGGGGATGGAGGCGATGGCGCGTCCGCCGTACGGCGCGATCACGCATCCGGTGGACGCGCAGCGCTTCGACGGTCGGCACGTCGTGGATGAGCGCTACAAATCGAACAACTCCGGATTCGTCCCGGGGCCGCGGCACGCGCGTGTCTGGCGGGCGTCGCAGATCTATGTGCGTGCGCCCGGTGACAGTACGGCTCGGCAGGTCGGCACCACGCTGTATTCGCGTCGCGGCGCGACCGTCTCGCCCGATGGGAAGTGGATCGCCTTCGTGGCGGATCCGGAGCTGCGTCCCGATTCCGTGGTGGACGCCGAGCGTGATTCGCTCGAGCGGCTGCCGTACGATTCCGCACGCGACGAGGCGCCGCGGAACCGCTCCGACATCTTCGTGATTTCCGTGAACGGTGGCACGCCTCGCCGCGTGGCGGACTTCGTGGGCGACGAGCGACAGATATCGTGGTCGCCGGACGGGAAGAGCATCGCCTTCGTGGCGTCGCCCGAGCGGACGAAGTCGCGGCGCATATACGTGGTGAGCGCGAACGGCGGCGAGCCGGTGAACGTGCTCGGCGACTGGCTCTACGAGCCGAACGACTTCGAGTGGCTACCCAGCGGCGAGATCTCCTTCACCGCGGCGATTGGTGGCCGTACCGCGCTCCTGCGGCTCGACCCGAAGTCGAAGAAGGCGCGCGAAGTGTTGGGCGGCCGGCGCCAGCTGCGCGATCTCGCGTACGATGCTGCCCGCCGCACGGTAGCGTATGCATCCACCAGCGTGGACAAGCCGACCGAGATCTACGTGGCCGACATCGATGGGAAGAACGAGCGGCGGATCACGGGCTTCAACGATTCGCTGAACGCGGAGATCGCGTGGGCGAGCTCGGAGCGCTTCACCTACGAGTCGGTGGGCGGGCTGGAGATCGAGGGGTGGCTCATGAAGCCTTACGGCTACGAGCCCGGAAAGAAATATCCTCTCGTGCTGTACGTGCACGGCGGCCCGCACTCCGCGTACGGCGAGGGGTGGTTCGACGAATTCCAGAACATCGCCGGCGCCGGGATGTGGGTGCTCTACACCAACCCGCGCGGCTCGAGCGGCTACGGCGCCGACTTCACCTATTCCACGCGCGGCCGCTGGGGCGCGGAGGATTATCAGGATCTGATGAAGGCCGTGGACCTCGTGGCGCAGCGTCCCGACGTGGACTCCACGCGCATGGGCGTCACCGGGGGATCGTACGGCGGCTTCATGACCGCGTGGATCACCACGAAGACCGATCGCTTCGAGGCGGCGCAGGCCGACCGGATGATCAGCGACTGGACCTACTGGTACGGCGCGTCCGACGCGCAGGGACTCACCGAGTTCGAGTTCTACGGAAAGCCGTGGGACAACTTCGCGATGTACGATTCCCTCTCACCCATTCGCCACGTGTCGAACGTGAAGACGCCGACGCTCATCGTCCAGTCGGAGGAAGATTTCCGGACGCCGATGGGGAACGCGGAGCTCTGGTTCATGGCGCTGAAGAAGCAGGGCGTGCCCGTGGAGCTGGTGCGCTATCCGCGCTCGACACACGAGCTCTCGCGGAGCGGTGAACCGTGGCTCCTGGTGGATCGCCTGGGGCGGCTGCGCCAGTGGTTCGGGTACTGGCTGCAGGGCGGGAACGAGGTGGTGGGGGCAGTGGGGAAGGAGTAGCTGGCAACGCGCCGCTCTCGACGCGGGTGTGACACGGCTGTGACGCGGGTGTACCGCATGCCGCTCCGGCTCCGTAGCCGCATCGTCTACGTGGCACTCGCTGTCGGTACGATCATTGTGGGGCTCGCGGTCCACCTGTACGGCGCCGCGCTTTCCCCCGTCGCCCGCGACGTGCTCGGCGATGCGCTCTGGGCCGCGATGGTCGCGTGGTGGATCGGCGCGGCCGCGCCGGCCGTGCGGCTCTCGCGCCGCGCCGTCGTGGCGCTCGCCGTCTGCTTCGCCGTGGAGCTCAGCCAGCTCTATCACGCGCCAGGGATCGATAGCATCCGGGAGACAATGCTCGGCCACCTGGTGCTGGGAAGCGGTTTCGACCCGCGAGATTTCACGTCTTACGCCGCCGGCGTGCTTGCGGCCGCGCTGCTGGAGCGTGTGATCATGCGCCGCAGCGCCAGCCCGCCGGCGGAGCGCCGCGCAGTAGCATCCTGACCAATCGGGATGCGTGGACACTCCTGCACCGAGGCTCGGAGGCCGCGGGGCGTTAGACTGGCCGGGCCGGTCAGCCTAACGGCTCGCGACAAGTCGGGCCGAGCACCGTAAGTCGCTGGTCCGAGCCACTTTGGACGATAGAGAGGGGCAGCGGGGCCATGGAATGGCGAGATGGAAGTCTGCAGTCTATCACCCCCGGCGCTGCGTAATGCCGCTGTCTAACGCGGCTGCATGATTGCCTCTCCGGCAGGCGGGAGTTGCCGCGGTTCGAGGTCCGTAGCGCCACACGAGGCGCGAGAGCTCGTGCACCCGCGGGGTGCTGATACCGCGGGAGCTCCCAGCTCGTCCTACCACCATGCCGTTCGCCATGCGGTTGTTCATGTGGCTGCCGGGGATCTTGCCGTGTCTGGGTGCGTTCTTCGCCTTGCTCGCTGTCCCGCTCGCGCGCCGACGAGTGGCGCGTGCCGTATGGGTGGCCTGGCTCCTTGGCCTCGCGGCGCTGACGCTCGCGCCCGCGGCCTGGGTGGCGCTCGATCTGACGCGCGGGTTCATTCCATTCCCTCGCTGGCTGCTCTGCTTCGCCCTCATCTTCGCGGCGCCGGCGGCGGCAGCGGGATTCGCGGCGGCGCGCCTGGCCCGCCGTCGGCTCGCCGTGCAAGTTCTCGCGACGCTCGGAGTCTTCGTCATCACGTATCTCGTTGGTGCAAGAGCCGCAGGCCGCGTCGTGCAGCTGATAGTCACTGTGCAGTAGTGATCTGCCGGGCTTTCGGTGCAGCGTTCATTGCCAGCGTGGCTATCGATGACGGCTGGTTGTAGCATTCACCATGCGTTCGACTCGCGTTCACTGTCACATACGGGCTCCGCGCGCCGCAGTCTACCGCCTGCTCATCGATCCCACCGCGATCGAGAAGTGGAGAGTGCCGGATGACATGACTGCGCACGTCCATTCCTTCGAGGCGAGGGAGGGCGGACTATTCCGCGTATCGCTCACGTATGCCGACCCGGCGAACACCGGGAAGACTACGGAGCACACGGACACCTATCACGGCCGCTTTCTGCGCCTGGTACCCGACGAACAGGTCGTCGAGGCCGAAGAGTTCGAGACGAGCGATCCGGCAATGAGTGGCGAGATGATCTCCACGATCACGCTCGCCGACGCCGACGATGGCGGCACCGACCTGGTTGCCGTCCATGAGGGTCTGCCTCCGGGCGTCGCGCTTGCCGACAACGAGACCGGTTGGCGAATGGCACTGGCGAAACTCGCGGCGTTGGCGGAGGCCAGCCACCGGCCGACGCGTTAGGCTGCGGCGTTATTCGCCGCGGGGCATGTTAGGCTGATGGATCCGGTCAGCCTAGCGCAGGAGTGAGCTCAGCGGAACGACACTTCTAACTGGTGAATACCAAGCATGTTAGCTCGGCAGCGATGACTGACGCCGGCGTGTTAGGCTGGCAGTGCCGGTCAGTCTAACGCGCTCCCGGCGCCGAGCAGCGGTGAAGGAGCCCCAGTCGGTTGCCGCGCTCGACCCGGTATCGGGAGCTCCGTCGCCAGCTACTTGCTCTCCCGGTACAGCCCTGGAAATCGCTTCTTCAACGCCCTGACTTTCGGCACGTCGTTGATCAGGATGTACGGCGAGTGTCGATGGTGCTCGGCGTAATTCTGCTCGGATGGCTCGGCCGCCTCGAATGAATCGAGCGCCGCGATCTGCGTCACGATGGGCCGCTCATAAACGCGCGCCGCACTCAGGGAATCGATGTACGCTCGCACGATGCTGCGCTGCCCGTCGCCGTCGGCGAAGACGATGGAGCGGTAGTTCGGGCCCACGTCGGGTCCTTGCCGGTTCAGTTGCGTCGGGTCGTGTGCCACGGAGAAGAAGATGTCTAGGAGCTGCCTGTACGATACCACCGATGTGTCGTACTCGATGCGAACCGCCTCGGCGGGACCCTCGAAGCGGCTCCCTTCGGCTGTAACCGGAATGGCGAAGCCCGAGGTCACGGACTTCACTCCGCGGACATGGTGGAAGATCCACTCCATCCCCCAGTAGCATCCTCCGGCAAGCACCGCCTCGGAAGTGCTGGAGCCCGATCGCGCGCCGCGCTCGGATTCGCCGTACTCGGACGCGATCGCTGGGCGAACGCTCGGGGAAGCACGCCGGAGCGTCACGAACCCAGCTACTACAGCGAGCATGAGCAGCCCCACCGACAGATAACTGCTTCGCCTGGTCATAACCGCCTCCCCGTTCTTCACTGCGTAGCGGATGCCGCGCCCTTCACTGCGACGATCTGCCCTTCATATATCGGTCCGCAGCGTCGTAGCAGGGTCTACAGCCGCGGCGCGGCGCGCCGGAATCCAGCTGGCCGCGAGCGCAACCACTCCCATCACAGCTACGGCACCCGCCAGCGTGGCGGCATCGTTGGGCGCGACCTCGAAGAGCAGCGCGGCGATCACTCGCATCGACAGCAGCGTCACGCCGAGCCCCACCACTATCCCGACCACGGCGACGGCCATCGCCTCACCGAGCACCCTCCGCCGTAGCGCGCCCGGCTGCGCGCCCAGCGCCATGCGTACTGCAATCTCGCGCTCGCGCAGACTCACCATGTACGACACGACGCCGTAGAGCCCCACCTCGCCTATCACGAGCGCGGTGAGCGATGCAATTTCGAGCAGCCCCATGGTGAACGAAGTGCGCGCGGTGGAGCGGTCCACGACTTCCTCCATGGAGCGCACGCCGTACACCGGAACGGCGGGCGCCAGTGATCGGAGCGTACGCTCGACCGGCAGAGTCGCATCGTGCGGCGCTGCGGAGCTCCGCACCACGAACGCGAGCTCTCGCGGCGACCAGCGCGTGGAGTCCGCACCACCATTGGCCATCGCCGGGCCGGGGGCGATTACCAGCGGGAGATAAACCGTCTCGTCGGGCGGCTCGTCGAGTCGTGTGCCGTGCACATCGCCAGTCACTCCGATCACCGTGAACCACGGCCCGACAGGAGCGAATCGCACCCGCCGGCCGACCGCCGGTTCGTCTCCCCAATAGCGCCTGGCGAATGCACTGGTCACGATCGCCTGGAGCGGTGCGCGCGATGCGTCAGGGACATCGAATGACCGTCCCTCGATGATCGGGATGCCGAGCGCACTGAAGCTGCCGGGCGTGGCATACGCTACCTGATGGATGTCGGGCATCGCCTGGCCCATCCCGCCGGCCGGCACCTTCCCCTCCATGAAGACCGCCGTGTCCTGCCGCGCCTCGGTCTCGAGTGGGACCTTGGAGATGGCGCCGGCCGCCTGCACGCCGGGGAGCCTCGAGATCTCGTCGAGCGCACGCGTCACGTAGCCCACCACGCTCCCGGAGGCAGGGTACGCTGCATTAGGGAGCTGCACACGGAAGGTGTACGATCGCGCAGTATCGAACCCCGGATTCACCGAACGGAGCGCCTGGAAGCTGCGCGCCATCAACCCCGCCCCCGTGATGAGCACGAGCGCGAGCGCCACCTGCACGACCACGAACACGCGCCGCGTACGATGCCGGCTGCGTCCCGCCGTCGCGCTACGCGACGTCTGGACGAGCACCGATGCGCCGCCTGCCCCGTACGAGCGGAGGGCCGGCACCACGCTCATGATGAATGCAGTGAGCAGTGTGGCGCCGGCCGCGGCGGCGAGCACGGTTCCATCGACCCCGACTCCTCCCAGTCGCGGGATGGCTATCCCCGATGGCATCGAGCGGAGCGCGTGGATCCCCGCAACTGCCAGCGCCACGCCGAGTACGCCGCCGAGCACCGCGACGCTTACGCCCTCCGAGAAGAACTCGGCGACGATGACGCCACGCCCCGCGCCGAGCGCCCGCCGGACGGCCAGCTCGTGCTGTCGCTCCTCGGCGCGCACCAGGAACAGGTTCGCGACGTTCGCGCACGCGATGAGAAGAAGGAACGCCGCCGCGCCGAGGATCACCCAGAGCGCGTCTCCGACACCGCCGAGCAGCACGTCACGCAGCGGTCGCACGACAGGTTCCATGTGGGTGAGCGCGATCGCGTTGGCGGTAAGTCGCCCCGGGAACGCCTCGGGCACCTTCGGCAGGAGTCGCGCGAGATCCGCCGCTGCCGCCGCCGGAGTCATGCCGGGGCGCAGCCGCCCCACCGCGCGGTAGTCGAAGGCCGCGGTCTTCGTATTCGCGGGGTCGATCCCGATCGGTACCCAGAGCGCGGTCCCCTCGTCTGGGAAGGCGAAGCTCCGCGGCATCACGCCGATCACTTCGTGCACCACCCCGTCGACCATGATCTCGCTTCCCACGATGCCTGGATCGGAAGCGTACTGCTCCTGCCAGAGCCGCTCAGCGATGATAGCGACAGGTATCGCGCCCGGCAGGTCCTCGTCGTCGCGGAAGACGCGTCCTCTCATGGGCGCCACGCCGAGCACGCCGAAGAGACTCGCGCTGGCACGCGCCGCCTCCACGCGCCGGGCCCTCGCGGCGTCGCCCGAGCCCACGGCGCTCAGGTTCACGTCGGCAGCCCGATACGCACCCACGTCGGTGAAGACATGATTCGCGCGACGGTAGTAGAGATAGGTGGCGTCAGACTGATCCACGTGGCTGAGCCCCTGCAGCACAATGGAGTGCGAGATGTCCACCAATCGGTCGGGGTGCGCGAAGGGGAGGGGGCGGAGCAGCACGCCGTTCACGAGACTGAAAACGGCGGTGGTGGCCCCGATGCCGAGCGCGATGGTGAGCGTGGCCGTGATCGAGAACAGCGGCGCACGGACGAGCCGGCGCGCTCCCCTTCGCAGCTGCTGGGGGATCGCCTCCATCCACCCGATGGTACGACGTCGATGAAAATCTTCCTGCACCAGCCCGATGTTCCCGAAACGCCGGTGCGCCTCGTGAACGGCTTCCCTACGCGACAGTCCTTCGGCCACCAGGCGGTCGGCCTCGAGCTCGAGGTGGGCGGCGATCTCCTCGGCGAAATCGGCATCGGGCCGACGCCGGCGCCTCAGGAAAAGCAGTGGATTCCGCATGGATCACCCCACGGATGACTGGGGGCCGAGCACGAGAGCCATCGCGTCGGCGAATGACCACCATTCGCGCGTCGCGCGCGTGAGCTGGCGGCGTCCGGCGGCGGTGAGCTCGTAGAAGCGCGCGCGGCGGTTGTTCTCCGACGTCCCCCACTCGGCGCGGATCCACCCTCGATCCTCGAGGCGCTGCAGCGCCGGATAGAGCGAACCGTGGTCGACGAGGATGCTGTCGCGCGACGCGGACTGGATGGCGCGTGCCACACCCTGGCCGTGCGCGCGTCCGGAGGCGAGCGTGCGGAGGATGAGCAGGTCGAGCGTACCCTGCAGGAGCTGGAGTCGGTCTCGGGTAGACATTCTACCCCACGATACGAGCCTTTGGGTAGAATGTCAACAGGAGGGCGGTCCGCGGCGGGGCCCGGGTAGCGGGAGCGGCCGGACCCAGAGACTGGCCGGGGCGGGTCAGGCCTGTAAGCGCTTGCAGTCCGCTCGCGCGATGGATACTGTATCCTCTGCACCCGCCGCCGTCCGCCTTCCGCCTCTCCAGGGAGATGCCATGAGCCACCGCGAGCCGCCGTCCACCATCAGCCGACGCCAGATGCTCGGCACTCTGGGAAAAGCCGCCCTCGGCGCCGCAGTCATCTCCCCAGTTCTCCAGACGGCGATCCTGGGCGACGCCCGCGCCCAGACGCTCCCCCGGCGCCGCGGCAAGGGCGGTGATCCGGTCAATGGTGCGGCCGGCGTGGATCGCGTCGTCGTGCTCCCCGGCAAGACCTACCTCCGCGGGTGGGCCGGTTACGGCGAGCCACCCCAGGTGGGCCGCCGCAGACGGCGACGCGAAGAGGCCGACTCCACGCCGCCCGCGCCCACAGGCCCCAAGCCCACCGTGCGCTGGAGCAAGCGCTCCGGCCCCGGGCGCGTGAGCTTCGCCGATCGGGACGCACTCTCCACCACGGCCACGTTCACGGAACCGGGCGTCTACGTCCTCGAGCTCACCGCCGACAACGGCGAGAGCAGGGCGTCGTCCACTCTCACGGTGCGAGCCGAGCTCCCGCCGCCGCAGAAGCAGCTCGACGTGGTGCACACGCGCAGATACTCCATCGACAGTCCACTCTGGGATCACCGCTTCAAGGCGCTGATCGTGAGCTGGATCCCGCACTGCATCGAGATGCTCGAGAGCTCCGACGTGCAGGCCGGAGGAATCGACAACTTCATCGAAGCCGGAAAGGCGCTCCGCGGCGAGCCCCACGGCGCTCACAAGGGCTACGTCTTCGCCGATGCATACGTCCACAACGCCGTCGAGGCGATGAGCATCGCGCTCATGGTGGACCCGAAGGGAGATCCGGAGATCCTGAAGGCGCAGGAGCACATGCGCGCCACGCTCGAGCGGTGGATCCCGATCATCCTCGCCGCGCAGGAGCCGGACGGCTACATGCAGACCGCGTTCACGCTGCCGAGGCTGCGCCGCGATGGCACGCAGGACGCGGGGCCGTTCCTCCACTGGACGCGGCGCGGCGACCACGAGGGGTACACTGGCGGCTACTTCCTCGAGTCGGCGATCGTGCACTACAGCATGACCGACCTGAAGGATGCGCGGCTGTACGACGCGGCGAAGAAGCTCGCCGACTGCTGGTACGACAACCTCGGGCCGGCGCCGAAGAAGGCGTGGTACGATGGTCACGAGGAGATGGAGCAGGCGCTGGTTCGCTTCGGCCGATTCGTGAACGACACAGAGGGGAAGGGGAAGGGCGACAAGTACATCCGGCTCGCGAAGTTCCTCCTCGACAGCCGCTCCCGTGCCGCCAACGACCCGCGCGAGCGCTCCGAGTACGACCAGAGCCACGTCCCGGTGATCGAACAGTACGAGGCGGTGGGACACGCGGTGCGCGCCGCGTACCTGTACTCGGGGATGGCCGACGTCGCCATGGAGACGCACGACCCCGACTACCGCAGCGCCGTGAAGTCGCTCTGGGACAACATCGTCCAGCGGAAGTACTACGTGACCGGCGGGATCGCGAGCGGTGAGACTTCCGAAGGGTTCGGCCCGAACTACTCGCTGCGCAACAACGCCTACTGCGAGTCGTGCTCGAGCTGCGGCGAGATCTTCTTCCAGTCGAAGCTGAACCTCACCTACCACGACGCGACGTTCGCCGACCTGTACGAGGAGACGATCTACAACGCGCTCCTCGGCGCGCTGGCGATGGACGGCGAGACCTTCTACTACCCGAATCCGCTCGATGCGCGATTCCTGCGCACGTCGTGGCACAGCGTGCCCTGCTGCACGGGCAACATCCCGCGCACTCTGCTCGCGATGCCGACCTGGATCTACGCCAAGAGTCCAGACGGCATCTACGTCAACCTCTTCGTCGGCAGCAAGGTCGAGCTGGGCGAAGTGGGCGGGACGCATGTGCAGATGGTGCAGAAGACCAACTATCCGTGGGACGGAAAGGTCGCCATCACGGTGAACCCCGCGGAGCGGAAGCGCATGCGCATTCGCGTGCGGGTGCCGAATCGCAACGTGAGCGAGCTGTACTCGAGCAAGCCCGAAGCGAACGGGATCGTCTCGCTCGCGGTGAACGGTTCTCCGGTGAAGCAGAAGGTCGAGAACGGCTACGCCGTGATCGATCGTACGTGGAAGGCGGGCGATGTCATCGAGCTCGAGCTCCCCATGAAAGTCCAGCGCATCCGCGCGATCGACAAGATCGAGGCCGACCAGGGGAAGGTGGCGCTCCGCTACGGTCCGCTGATCTACAACATCGAGAAGGTGGACGTGGGAGACATCGGCAAGGTGCTACCGCCGAATGCACCGCTCGCCACCGAGTGGCGCGGCGATCTGCTCGGTGGCGTGATGGTGATCAAGGGAACCTTCGCCGACGGGAGTCCGATGGTCGCGATCCCGAACTACGCGCGAATGAACCGCGAGCCGGAGCCACCTCCGCGCCCCGCCGAGAGCTCGGCCGGTTCAGGTGCAGAGCGCAGGCGGCGCGAGCCGCCGCCGATCGCATCGGTGGTCTGGATCAACGAGCGCGCCACCTGACATGGCGCGGCAATGATGTAGCGGAGTCGATCGCTTTCGCACCCGCTTGACTTTCCTCCGTCACAGACCCAATGGAGTGTGACCCCATTGGGTCTGTAACTTTCTTTCGTCGCATTGGCACTGCACCGGAAGTGAGTTCCCATGAGCGAGGGTACGATGGAAGCGATCGACTACCTGCGCCGGCTGGCCGACCACTGCCTGGCGGCGGACTCGGCGCTCGCCGAGTCGTTTAACACCGCGCCGAGTGTGCCGGACTCGGCGCTGCGCGAGTACGCGCACATCCTCGGTGCCGAGGAAACCTGGCTCGCGCGGATCGAAGGTCGCACGGCGCGAGCCGCGATCTGGCCCTCCGGATCGCTGAACGACGTCTTGCAACTACGGCGGACGGTGGTCGAGTCGTACCGTGCGTACTTCGCCGCGCTTCGCGATGCCGATCTCGAGCGGATGGTCAGCTATCGGAACAGCGCAGGTCTCGCGTTCTCCACCAGCATCGGCGACATCCTCCTCCACGTGATGCTCCACGGTCAGTACCACCGCGGAAAGGTGAACCTCCTTCTGCGACAGAGCGGACTCCCGCCGGTTCCGACCGACTACATAGCGTTCGTGCGCGGGGTGCCGGCTGCCACGCAGGCCGACGCGACTCGAGTGAGCATTCCCCGCCGTCAGGAGAGGTGAGCGGTAGCCCCGGCGGTGGAACCGCCCCGGGGCGATTGCGCTTCCTTGCGTCACGGATAGGGAATCGGCAGAATGGCCGTGTTACGGTCGAAACGCCCGAGCGCCTCCTTCCGTAGAGCATCATGTGGCTGCTCTGACGAGCGCCGCGACTGGCAGCGTCGTCCACGACTTCCGGAGCCGCGATCCCCTCCCGAGCGGCTCCGGGTCGGTTCCACCCTCAGCGCAGGGAGCTCCCACCGATGCGCGACTTCCGCTTCGCGTTCCGCACCCTCTCGAGAGCGCCGTTCTTCACCATCATCGCGCTCCTCACTCTGGCGCTAGGCATCGGCGCCACGACCGCGATCTTCACCGTGGTCGATGGCGTGCTGCTCCGACCACTCCCGTACCCGGAGCCGCAGCGAATCGTGCGGCTCTGGGAAGAGAGCGCGAAGGGCGGTCGCAGCAGCTTCTCCGATCCCGACTTCGAGGACATCCAGCAACAGACGCGGAGCTTCACCTCGCTCGCGAAAGTGGCCGACTACGGAATCGTCTCGGTGGTCGGCGGGAACTCGCCGGTACGCGCAAAATCGGCGGCGGTCTCGAAGGAGTTCTTCCGAACGATGGGCGTGCAGCCGCTGTACGGGCGGTTCTTCGCGCCCGACGAACAGCGCGAGGGCGGAACGCCAGCGGTGGTCGTGAGCGCGGGCTTCTGGCGCAGCGCGCTCGGCGGTGCACCGATCGGTTCCGGTCGCACGCTCGCCTTCGACGGCAAGATCTTCACGGTGGTCGGCGTCGCGCCGCCGGAGCTGGACTATCCAGCCGGGACCGAGCTCTGGGTGCCGGCGGAGCTATTCGGCACCTATCCAAGTCGCACCGCGCACAACTGGCCGGTGCTCGGACGGCTCGCGAACAATGTTACGCTGGCCATGGCCAACGAGGATGCCGACAACATCGCCCGTCGCGTGAAGCAGCAGAACGGCGACGAGACGGACATGGTCGCAGTGGCGATGAAGCCGCTGCGGGACGATATGGTCGGGGAGTCGAAGCCGGCGCTGCTCATCCTGCTCGGCGCCTCGGCGGTGCTCCTGCTCATCGCGTGCGCGAACGTCGTGAACCTGATGATGGCGCGCATGGCGGCGCGCGAGGGCGAGTACGCGCTGAGACTCGCGCTCGGCGCGTCGCGCGGTCGGCTGGTACAGCAGTTCGTAGCCGAGTCGCTCGTGCTGGCGACGGGTGGTGGAATCCTTGGAGTGGTGCTCGCCGCGGTGGGCGTGCGCGCGCTGCTCGCGATGCAGAGCGCTAACATCCCGCGCGCGGCCGACGTGCACGTCAGCTGGACGGTTCTCGCCTTCGCACTCGGGGTGTCGGTCGCCGCCGCGCTGGCGATGGGATTGCTGACGGCGTTCCGTGCGGGGCGCGGCGATCTTCGCGCCGCGCTCGCCGAGTCGCAGCGTACGCAGGCCGGGGCCGGCGCTACCCTGCGGCTGCGCGGCGCACTCGTCGTAGCGCAGGTGGCCGCGACGATCGTGCTCCTCGTGGGCGCGGGGCTGCTCGGCCGCAGCTTCATCAAGCTGCTCGAGGTGAATCCGGGCTTCCGCACCCAGAGCTCGCTGGTGCTGGATGTCTCGCTCCCGGGAGGGGGCAACCACGATAGCGTCTGGGCCACGCGGACGACGGGTTTTTACGACGAGCTGATCGGCCGACTGAAAGCCATCCCGGGCGTGCGCGAAGTGGGAGGAGTTACGGTGCTCCCGCTCTCCGGTGAGAGCGCCGGGGACGGCACCTTCCTCATCATGAACGGGCTCGACGAGCAGATCGATGACATGGAGTCGTTCTCGCGGCTGGCGCGCGACCCGTCGCGCTCCGGCCACGCGGAGTTCCGCGTGGCGAGCGGCGGCTACTTCCGCGCGATGGCCATCCCTCTCGTGAGGGGGCGACTCTTCGACGAGCGCGACACGAGAGAGTCGCCGCACGTAGCGGTGATCAGTGAATCGCTGGCGCAGGAGCGCTGGCCCAACGAGGACCCGCTGGGGAAGCTGATCCAGTTCGGCAACATGGATGGCGATCTGCACCTGTTCACCATCGTCGGTGTGGTGGGCGATGTTCGTGAGAAGGGGCTCGCCTCGGAGCCAGCACCCACTTTCTACGCTTTCTACCGACAGCGCCCCTGGAAGGCGTCCGACTTCAACCTGGTGATGCAGGGGAACGTCGAGAACGCATCGGTGATTGCCGCCGCGCGGAGCGCCGTGCGCGATCTGCGTCCCGACGTTCCGCCGCGCTTCCGTACGATCGAGACGGTGGTGTCGTCGTCGGTGGCCGACCGTCGCTTCACGCTCCTCCTGATCGGCGTCTTCGGTGCGTCCGCGCTCCTGCTCGCGACGCTCGGCGTGTACGGCGTGATCTCCTACCTCGTGACCCAGCGTCGCCAGGAGATCGGCGTTCGCATCGCGCTCGGCGCGCAGTCCACCGACGTGGTCAAGCTGGTGCTCCGTCAGGGCGCGCTGCTCGCCGGAGTCGGAATCGTCGTGGGCGGAGTATCCGCGCTTGCCCTCACTCGACTGATCCGCGGCATGCTCTTCGGCGTTAGTACCACAGATCCTCTGGCGTTCGGCGCGGTGATCCTCGCCATGCTCGCCGTCGCCCTCCTGGCGAGCTTCGTCCCCGCGCGGAGAGCCGCCGGGATAGCACCGATGAGCATTTTGAGAGGAGGATGATGAGACAGCAGACAGCAGAGAGCAGAAAGCGGTGAACTGCTCTTACACGCCGTCATCCCCGCGAAAGCGGGGACCCATGTTACTCAGCCAAACATGGGTCCCCGCTTTCGCGGGGATGACGGCTTTGGATCGCGGGGATGACGGCTTTGGATCGCGGGGATGACGGCTGACTTACGAGCAGTTCCTGCTTTCTGCTTCCTGGCAGTACCTGAACCCTGAACCCTGTAGTTCTGAACCCTGTGGTCTTCACTGCTTTCTGCGCTCTCCCTTCTGCTTTCTCCCCCCATGTCCTTCATCTCCGATCTGCGCTACACGTTGCGGCTGCTGAGGAAGAGTCCACTGTTCACGCTGCTCACGGTGGTCGTGCTCGGCGGAGGGTTGGGGATCAGCATCTTCACCTTCTCGTTCCTGTACACGGCGATGGTAAAGCCGCTGCCCGTGAGCGGGGGAGAGCGGATCGTCAGGGTCTCGGCGAGCACGGGGAGCACGACGGGCGGGCTCGATGCATACGACCTGGCGCGCATGCGTCGGGCGATCACCGTGCTCACCGATGTCGGGGCGTACACGGGGCGCGAGCTGGTGGCGGCGGATGAAGATGGGACGCACAGCCGCACGCTGGATGCGGTCGCTGCCGAATGGAATGTCTTTCGCACGACGCGCACGGCCGCTCTGCTGGGACGCGGCTTCAGAGCGGAGGATGGGGCTCGCGGGGCGGAGCCGGTCATCGTGCTCTCGCATCGGACGTGGACGTCGGTCTTCGGTGCGGACAGCACGATCGTGGGGAGACGCATCGAGCTCGATGGGATTCCGACGCTCGTGATAGGCGTCATGCCGCGCGGCTACGGCTTCCCCGTCGCATCCGACGCATGGGTGCCGCTCGAAAGGGCGGCGCTCGACGACCCCGCACCCGGGAAGCTGGCGCTCGACGTGTACGGGCGGCTCGCGGCCGGCGTGAGCGCGGGCGCGGCCCGAGCCCAGTTGCAGGTGCTCGCCGATGAAGCGCGGCGGAGCAGGATCACCATCACCGCCGGCACTCCCACAGATCCGGGAGGACGCGACGCCACTCTCATCGCGGCCGACAGCGTACCGGTGCGGATCGATGTGGAGTCGTTCCCGCGCGCGCAGATGGGCGGCGAAGGTCCGCTCGTCTTCGGCGTTCTCAATCTCCTCGCGGCGCTGATCCTCCTCATCGCATGCGTCGATATCGTCAACCTCCTGCTGGCGCGCGTGAACGACAGGGCGCGCGAGATGGCGGTGCGCGTGGCGCTCGGGGCGACGCGAGCACGGCTCATCGCGCAGAACCTCTGGGAGATCGTACTGCTCACCGTCGCCGGCGGCGTGCTCGCCACGGCTATCGCCGCCTGGGGGCTTCGTGTGGTGAACGCATGGGCGCACACACACATACCGGGCAATCTCGCCTTCTGGTGGGTGTGGCAGCTCGATGCGCCCGGCATCATCGCGGCGGGAGCGTTCGTGACATTGACCATCGCGGTGCTCGGCGCGGTCGTGGCCGCGCGTACCACGAGCACCAACATCAATGCGGTGCTGCAGGACACGTCGGCGCGCGGAGGAGGACGTGGGCAGGGACGAATTGCGCGCATCCTCGTTGCCGCGCAGGTAGCCGCCGTCTCGGTGCTCATGTTCTTCGGCGTTCTCTCGGCGATTCTCGCTGATCGCGTGGTGCATCTGGATCTCGGCTTCGACACGCGCGGCCTGATGAACAGCCATCTGGAGCCGCCGCGCGAAACGTACGCAACGCCGGAGAAGCGCGGCGCGTACTACGCGGCGGTGCGGGAGGCCGTGGTTGCTTCGCCCGCGGTGGATGGCGCGGTGGTGTCATCGACTCTCGCCGAGCTGGGAGATTCGCGCGGCGCGGACCGCCTGGCGCTCGACGCCGGCGCAGCGGCCATTCGCAACGGCGCGCCGCACGCGTTCGTGCTGGCGATGCTCGGGCCGATGGATCTCGTGGGTGCTCGCGTATCGGTGGGGCGGCCGTTCGACGATCGCGACCGCGCTGGCGGTGCGCCGACGGTCATCGTCAGTCACGCCTTCGCTGCGGCCAACTGGCCCGGCGGCTCCGCGATCGGTCGGCAGATGCGCCTCACTGGGCTCGGCGAGGAACAGTGGCGTACGGTGGTCGGCGTGGCGAAAGATGTACCTCTCGGCGATCCACTCGCGCGCGATCGGAGCACCATGGCGGTTTACGTTCCACTTCTGCAGACCGATCTGGATGCTGCTTCCATCACGTTCCGCGGACGGGGCAATGCCGCGGCCGCGATAGCGACGCTGCATCGCGCGGTCGCAACCATAGACCCGGCCACGGCCCCGTCTCCGGTCTCGACCTACGATGAGATTCTCGAAAAGTCGGCGCTGATATCGCGCTCCGTGACCCGCCTCTTCGCGCTCTGCTTCGCTTTCGCGCTGCTTCTCGCGGTGAGCGGCACCTACGGGCTCATGGCGCGCTCCATCGGCCAGCGCACGCGCGAGATCGGCGTCCGGCGCGCCCTCGGTGCGACCGATGCGACGATCGTGCGACTGCTCCTCGGTCAAAGCGGACGCCAGCTCGGAGCAGGCGCGTTGATTGCGCTGCCGGCGATGCTCGCCATCGGCATCGCCTTCTCGCGGATCTTTCCTGTCGGCATGGTCGCGTCGCTGGTGGCGGGTGTGCTGGTATCGGCGACGATCGTCGGCGTAGTGCTGGCTGCTACGTACCTCCCCACGCGCAGAGCGCTCGGCATCACGCCGAGGGATGCGCTGTGGAGGGAATGAAGAGAGGCAATCAACCCACGCGCGGGAGCAGAGCGATGCTCGGTGAAGTCACGTTCGATATCCGCTACGTACTGCGCACGCTGCGCAGGAGCCCCGCCTTCACCCTGGCCGCCGTGCTCACGCTGGCGCTGGGTATCGGCGCCAACACCACGATCTTCTCGGTAGTGAGCGCGGTTCTCCTGCGCCTGCCGGCGCAGGTTCGGGAGCCTGATCGGCTGGTACAGGTTTTCACCAGCGACTACAGCGGGCCGCGCTACGGCGCTTCGTCGTACCCTGATTATCTGGACTTCCGTGAAGGCGCCGCCGGACTGTCGGGTCTCGCGGCGTTCGCGCCCACCCCGCTCAACTTCAGCACGGGAGGGGCCGCGAGCAGGATCGGGGGCGAGGAGGTGAGCGGCGACTATTTCGCGGTACTCGGAGTCGTTCCAGCTCTCGGCCGCACGTTCGTCCCCGACGTGGAACGCACGCGACGGGCGGAGCCGGTGGTGGTGCTGAGCTACGCCCTCTGGCAGCGTGCCTTCGGGGCGGACTCCGGTGTCGTGGGGCGTGAAGTGCGGGTGAATGGATATCCCTTCACGGTGATCGGAGTCGCACCGGAGCATTTCTACGGCTCCATCCGAGGTGTGCGGGCCGACATCTGGGTGCCCTACGTCGCGAGAGGCTTCCTCTCACCCGAGAGAGCGGCCGGGGACGTCGGCACCGACACGCAGCGTGGCGACCGCGGACTGTTCATCATCGGCCGACTCTCTCCGGGCGCGACGCTCGCTACTGCGCAGGCGAGCTTCGACGCGATCGCCCGCCGCCTCCACGACGCGTACCCGCAGTTTTGGAGCGACGTGCATGGAGAGTCGCGCGTGATCACGCTCGAGCCCGAGCGCGACTCACGCGTTCTTCCACAGATTCGCGGAGCGGTGGTCGGCTTCTTCGGGCTGCTGATGACCGTCGTGGCGCTCATGCTCCTCATCTGCTGCGCCAACGTTGCGAATCTGCTGTTGGTACGCGCGGCTGGCCGGCGGCGCGAGGTGTCCGTACGCCTGGCGCTCGGGGCGGGACGCACCCGGCTGGTGCGGCAGCTCCTCACCGAGAGCGCGGTCATCGCGATCCTCGGCGGCGCGGTGGGGCTGCTGATCGCGAAGTGGGCGACGGGACTGCTCGTGGCATTCCAGCCGCCGCTGCCGCTTCCGGTGGCGCTCGACATCCCGCTGGATGGTCGCGTGCTCGCGTTCACCGCGTTGGTGGCGGCGTTGACCGGCTTCATCGCCGGCACGGCGCCGGCAGTGGGCGCGGCGCGTCTGGATCTCGTCTCCGCTCTCAAGGGGATGACGTCCGACAGCGGCCCGCGACGCCGTCGGCCCGCGCTGCGGAGCGTACTTGTCGTCAGCCAGGTGGCTACCTGCGTGATACTGCTGACGATGGCCGGCCTGCTGCTGCGCAGCCTGCGCGCCGCGCAGAATGCGGACATCGGCTTCGACCCGAGCGGCATCGCGATCTTCTCCACGGAGCTGGGGAGTCAGGGATACGACGAGGCACGCGGTCGCGCGTTCTACGATGAGCTGCTGCGTCGCGTGGCGGCGCTTCCTTCCGTTCGCGCCGCTAGCCTCGCGGAGAGCACCCCGCTGGGTCTGGACTACAGCCGCAGAGGAGTGGAAGTGGAGGGCTACGAGCCCGGGCCGGGCGAGGACATGGAGTTCGGTGCCAACATAGTGGGACCAGGCTACCTCGGGATCATGCGCATTCCGCTCGAGCGTGGACGGGACTTCACCGAGAGCGACCGCGCCGGCTCCGTGCCGGTCGCGATCGTCAACCAGTCGTTCGCGCGCCGCTTCTGGCCCGGGGAAGATCCGATCGGCAAGCGGATACGGATAGGCGACTCGGCGCGGGAAATAGTGGGCGTCGCGCACGACTCGAAGACTCGTTCGCTCGACGAGAGCTCCGCGCCATACTTCTACCTGCCGTTCCTCCAGTTCTACCAGCCGAACATGACGCTCGAGGTGCGCACCGCCGGCAATCCAGTCGCCATCATACCCGCGGTGAGGCGTGAGATCGCGGCGCTCGATCGCGACCTGCCAGTTCAGAGCGGCACCATGGAAGCGGCGCTCGGGCTATCGCTCCTCCCCCAACGCGCCGGCGCCACGCTGCTCGGAATTTTCAGCGTGCTCGGCCTCCTGCTCGCTTCGATCGGACTGTATGGAGTGGTTGCTTACGCGGTCGCGCAGCGAACTCGCGACCTGGGGATCCGCGTGGCGTTGGGCGCGGGGTCGAGGGACATATATCGAGCGGTCCTGGGCCAGGGAGTGAAGCTGACTTCGCTCGGCCTCCTCGTCGGCATCGTCGCAGCCCTGTTCCTGGCACGACTGGCGCAGGGAGTGCTGTTCGGCGTGAGCTCCACCGACCCGATCACGCTCGGGAGCGTTGCAGCCATTCTCGCCGCGGTCGCGCTCCTGGCGAGCTTCATCCCGGCTCGCCGCGCGACGCGAGTAGATCCGATGGTGGCGCTGAGAGAGGAGTGATGACTGACGGGAGTTGTCGTTCCCGGCCCCGAAACGACGATAGAGAAAATAGAGGGATATCGCGAATCCAGAGCGCAGGGGTAGAGCATGAGCATTCCGGTCGTCATCACGGGCGTCGGCCCGGTCAGCGCCATCGGCAGCGGGCGAGACGAGTTCTGGACTGCGCTCACCAGAGGGCAGCACGGCTTCGGGCCGATCACGCTATGCGACGTGTCGCAGTCGCCTTCCAAGATCGGCGCGGAGGTGAAGGACTTCCGTCTCGAGCGGTACATAGTCCGCGGCGACTTCATGGCGCGCAGGACGCCGCGCGCAGTGCAGCTCGCGCTCGCCGCCGGCGTACTGGCGTTGCACGACTCGGAGATCGACCTCGATGGGTGCGACCCGGATCGGCTGGGCGTCTACGTCGGCACCTCGGTCGGCAACATCGACCTGATCATGTCGCTCAAGGAGCGCGTCACCGACTTCTCCCGCGTTCCTCCGCACGCGGCCTTCCACTGCTTCAACCACTCGGCGGCGTGCGTCCTGTCGAGCTTCTTCAACATCCGCGGCCCGGTGCATACCACGACCACCGGATGCAACTCCGGACTCGACGCGCTCGGCCACGCGACGCGGCTGATCCAGGTCGGAGCCGCGGATGCAATGCTCGTCGTCGGTACGGACTGCGAGCTCGTGCCCGAGGTCATGGCCGCGCTCAACGCTTCGGGCTCGCTCTCCACGCACTTCAACGATGACCCTGGCCGCGCCTCGCGTCCCTTCGACTGCGCTCGTGATGGCAACGTGATCGGCGAGGGTGCTGCTGCGCTGCTGCTGGAGTCGAAGGCGCATGCGGAGCAGCGCGGTGCACGGGTGTACGCGCGCGTCGCCGGCTACCACGTGGCGTCGGCGGGGCAGAACCGGCAGTACAGCCACGATGATCCGGATCTGGATACGCGCCCGTCCGTGCGGGCGCTGCGCGGCGCGATGGCGGAGGCCGGGTGGCGCCCCGAGGAGGTGGATCTGGTTAACGCCAACGGGTCGTCGTCGGTGTTGTACGACCGGCTCGAAGGCCGGGTACTCGGAGAGGTGTTCGGCGCCGAGCTCCCGAAGGTGCGCGTGCAGTCGCAGAAGTCGATGCTTGGTCAGCACGGCGCCGGTTCGTCGGCGCTGCAGGTGAGCGCGGCGTGCCTCAGCATCCGGCGCGAGGTCGTACCACCCACCATCAACCACGACGATCCCGATCCATCGTGCGGCGAGCTTCGCATTGTCAGCAGCGCCGAGAACTTCGGCCCGCGACGCGTGCTGGTGCATTCGATTGGGTTGGGCGGCTTCTACTACTCAGCGGCCGCTCTCGAGGCCGAGCCGGAGCTCGGCAACATGACGGGGATGATGCGCGTGCAGTGGAGCGAGGGCCACGATCCGCGCTTCCTGCCGACGGAGGAGTACACGCGCCCCCTGAGTCCATGGGCACCCAGGCAGGATGCTTGAAGAGTCGATCAGGAGCAGCTCTTGCATCGCGCATCGCTCCTCCTGGTTCTTTGCATTGATGAGGCAGCGTGAGTGAAGTCGACGAACTGATCGCCGATCTCGAGCGCGGCCATGCCGGCACCCCGTGGCACGGGCCGTCGCGTGCGGTTGTGCTGGCAGACGTGAGCGCCGAGGAAGCGGCGTGGGCTCCGCCCGGTAGCGTGCATTCGATCTGGGAGATCGTTCTCCACATGACTGCCTGGACCAACGAAGTCGCGCGCCGGCTCCTCGGAGGCGTGCCGGACTACCCTGCGGCGGGTGACTGGCCGCCCGTCCCGACCTTGGCGACGGAAGCCGAATGGGCGCACGCGATGGCCGCGCTCAATGACGCGCACCAGGATCTCATTGCCACTCTGCGGGGGATTAAATCGGTGTCGTTGGCGGAGCTGATCGGCAACATCAGCGACGGGCAGCTCGGCACCCGCGTCAGCCACGCGGCGATGGTGCGCGGCATCGCTCAGCACGACGCCTACCACACCGGTCAGATCGCAATTCTGAAGAAGCTCTTCAGGAACAGGCTCAACTGAACGACGGGGTCAACGACGGGGTCAGGTCTTGCATCGTGCATCAGTCAGC
>DASSNL010000081.1:0-3639 GCA_035688075.1 Gemmatimonadaceae bacterium | reverse complement strand
TTCAGTCACGATGTGAAGAATCCCATCGGCGCCGCCGATGGCTTCGCAGAGCTTCTCTCGATGGGGCTCTATGGTCCGCTGAACGAGGAGCAGATGGCGAGCGTGGAGCGGATGCGCCGCAGCATCCAGACCGCGCTCGCGCTCATCGAGGATCTGCACGAGCTGGCGCGCGCCGAGACCGGGGTAGTGGCGCTCTCGATCGAGCAGGTGGACCTCGCGGCGCTGGCGCGATCGATGTGCGAGGAGTACCACGCCGCCGCCGCGGCGAACGGACTCGCGCTCGACGTGAAGGTGGAGTGCGACGACGCGATCGTCGAAACCGACCGCGCGCGCGTGCGGCAGATCGCGGCCAATCTCCTCTCCAACGCCATCAAGTACACCGATAGCGGAAGCGTGCAGCTTCGCGTCGTGCGCAGACCGCCCACATCGGACGATGACCCCAGTGGGTGGGCGCTCCTCGAGTTCACCGACAGCGGCGTGGGAATCGCGCCCGACAAGCAGGAGTACATCTTCGAGGAGTTCAGTCGTCTGAACACCGGCGACCGCGCCGGCGCCGGCCTGGGACTCGCCATCAGCAAGCTGCTCGCGCAGACCCTCGGCGGTCAGATCACCGTGCGCAGCGAAGTGGGACACGGCTCGACCTTCGCTCTCTGGCTTCCCATGGAACCCGACGCCCGCAACCTTGACTCCGCCAAGGCGAGGTCGTCATCCTTGTGAACCAGATCGCGTCGAATCCCCGGATAATTCCAGGATCAACCCTTCGGCACCGGGCTTCCCCAGCGCGGGCCGCGCAGCAGCATTGCGCCGACGACGGCGCCGTACGAGAGGAAGAGATGTCGAGCGGTACAGAGTTGTGTTGGAGGTTGCTGTATACCAAGCCCCGCGCCGAAGAGTGGGTGGAGATCAACCTGCGCAAGCAGGGCTTCGCCACGCTCCTTCCGAGGGTTCGGGGCCGCTCAGGCTTCGGTCCTCTTTTCCCGCGCTACCTCTTCGCCGGCTTCGACGCCGACCATAACCCCCGCTCCATGCGCAGCACCCTCGGCGTCCTGTACGTGGTCCACTGCGGCGACCAGCCCGCGCGCGTCGCCCCTGAAGTAATCGCCGAAGTGCGCGACCGCATGGACCCCCACGGCGTGGTAACCGTCGAGAGCACCCCCACCGCCGACCCCCTCTTCGCCCGCCGCGAGCGCGAACGCACCCGCGCCCTGGTGAAGCTGGTCGAGGCGGGGTGGAGGGTGAGGGCGGGGTAGCCGGGGGGAGGAGGAAAAGGAAGCAGGAAGCAGAAAGCAGAAAGCAGTGAACTGCCCCGGGGTTGAGGGCCTCACCCGCGGGAGCCGGTACCTGCTTTTTGCTCTCTGCTTTCTGCTTTCTTCTTCCTGCTACTTGCCTCCTCCCTTCCCCCATTCCTGTCGCACCCGGACCGCACCCCTGCTCTACAGCGTGTTGCGGGCGCGCGACGCGTAGCGCCGGGGAGCTTCGGTTAATGGATTGCAACGCGGCACGTCGGGCGTTGGGGGTGGCGCCGAAAATGCCTTGCGGGGCCGACGCTGTTAGTCGGTAGAGAAGCAGAGAAGTAGCAGGGATGGAGTGATGTCGCGTAGCTCGGGGAGCACCTCGGCCGCAGTCCTGTGCTCCCACGAGGAGCATGTGCTCCGCGCGACCCACGTGCGGGACCACCACTCCACTCGCGCTGTCGAGGGTGACGCATGCGGCAGCGCCGGACCGGTGCACCAGGCGCGCACGGTCCGCTGATGATTCAGGAGCCCTTCTCTCCAGCGGGCGCGGCGTGGCTGCGTCTTCCCCTCTTCAAAGAGGCGCTTCCACTCGTCCTGACTCCGGTCCTGCTCGCGGGATGGTGGTATCGGTATTCGCTCCCGCGATTCGTCCGCAGGGCGTACCTCGCGCTGCTCGGACTCGTGATCCTGGCGTTCGGCACGCTATGCCTCTCGCGTGCGGCGCACAACGTCGAGCAGCCGCCGCAATGGGACGTCGAGAGCTTCTGGCTCTTCGGCAAGGTGGCAGCGGCCGGTTACGACTTCTATCTGCCGTCGAGCTTCTACGCGGTGGCGGATTCGTTGCGCGCCGCCGGCCAGCCCGTGAGCAGCGATGACGAGTTCAGGCAGATGGTTTTCGATCCCGCCGTCCCGTATCCACCCGTCACCATGCTCGCGTTCGCGCCGCTCGGTGCGTTCGATCTCCATACCGGGGCGCTGGTCTGGTACGCGGCCCTGGTCGTCGCTCTCGTAGCCGTCGTCCTCCTGCTCTGGCGGACCTTCTTCGAGACGTCAGGGTGGTGGGGGCTCGCGTTCACCGCGGCGATGGTGCTCACGCTGCGACCGGTCTATTCGACATTCGCCTTCGGTCAGACCAGCCTCTTCCTCCTGATCGCGCTTCTCCTGTTCTGGCGCAACAGGGACCGGATCCCCGGCGGAGTGTACCTCGCGCTCGCGATGTCGGTGAAGCCGATCGGTGCATTCTTCGTCTCCTTTCCACTGGCGGTCCGCCAATGGCGCCAGGTGCTCGCTACGATCCTGGCAATCGTTGCCCTCGTCGGAGTGACCGCGCTCGCGTTCGGCACGGAAGTGTTGACCACCTTCGTCACCACCGACCTGGTGGATCGCCTGCCGGAGACCGTGTTCACCACGCACGTCAACCAGTCGCTGCTGGGGATCCTGGTGCGCGCCACCGATCCCGACGCGAGCTCGGGTTCGCCGCTCTGGAACCCGGCCTTCCTCGCGATGTCCTTCGCGATCGTGACGCTGACCTTCGCGCTGGCAGTGAAGCTGGGGGCCGCACGCTCGTCGCTGGCGATAGCGCTGGGAGTGCCGGCCGCGCTCCTCGCCTATCCGCAGACTCTCGAGCATTACGGCGTCCTCCTCCTCATCCCCATCCTCTTCCTCTGGACACACCAGAAGGAGCTCGGCGTTTCCCCGGTCGCGGCAATTCTGTTCCTCACCGCGGAGTACGCGCTGGTCAGGGCGGACGAAGGGGGACTCGCCTTCTTCGGCTTCGCGCTCTGCTGGCTGACGTTCATGGCCATCGCGATCCGGGTGATCAGGCATCCCACCGCGAGCGTGCCCACTCCGCTCGCGGCCCGCGACACGACGGCGGTACCGTCACGAGTAACGATACCGCCGGGGGCCGGGCTGCCGCCGCGAGCCACGGTACCGCCACGAGTGACGGTACCGTAGCGAGCCGGCGAGCGCTTACAGCTCCTCCGCCGGCGCTCGGTCGTCGCGCTTCGCGCCTGGACCCAGCATCAGCATGCCGATGGCGAGGAAGAGGGCAAGCACGGAGAGGACGCCGAGCGGCACCTTCAAGGGCTGCGGTACGATCGCGATCGCGAGAGCCGACGCGAAGCTGATCATGGAGCAGATGGCCCACCGCCCACCGCGCGGGACCTCATCATCGGGGCCGTGCAGCGGGGGCGGAAGATCATGATCGTCTACCATAGTAAGTCTCCGGAGTCACGCGCGCGCCGCGCACGCGGTTCAGGCGCGTAGCACGATCTGGTGCGCATCGCGATGTCACGATGGGCACGCCACGGCGCACGGCGCGCGGCTGCGAGCGTTCAGATGTGAGAGAGTTCCGGGTCGCGCAGTGGAGCGCGCCCGGCGGAGAGAGCTATGGCAGCGTGGG
>DASSNL010000080.1:0-57281 GCA_035688075.1 Gemmatimonadaceae bacterium | reverse complement strand
CCGTACCCCTTCACGATTCCAGACCTCTCCGCGTCGTTCCTAGGTTCCGTGCTCGAACCGGATACCCTGCACCACTTGCGACGGCATGGTTAGAGTGTGCGATGGGGCCGTCGTGTCGGGGAGGAAGGAGAAGGAATCGGAGGGGGGAGCGAGCACCGCGTCGAAGCCGACGTCGAACGAGGTGAGAGAGCATTCGATGGGGAAGGAGAGGTCCGAGCGGGAGATCAGCGGGTCGCGACGTGATGAAATCAGCGTGCTTGCCGCCGCGCACTTCTGCCCGGCGTCGCCGGCCATGAGACCGGCCGTACCGCTCGTGGCCAGGAGCCGAAGCGCTCCGTTCTCGATGACCATTGCGAGGCCGAAAGCGGGGACTACCGGTATCCCGGTTCCATCGTCGCCGTACGCTGGTTGGGCCATCCCCAACGATACCGAATCGGTCAGCGCCGTCACCGCGATCAGTCGTCCGCTGGCCGGCGCACCCTTCCAGGCAACCAGCGTCCAGTGGTCGGGGATGACCAGCTTCCTGGCCGGGTCAGTGCCGACCACGGTGAACGTGTCCGCCCGGAACCAGGTCACGAGCGCCTGATAATCATCGGCCACACCATCTTCGGCGATCGTTATCACGCTGGGCTCTGCACCGGATCGCAAGCTCTGCGCTGCATTGACCAGCGCGAGCGATCTGTCCTGACCACCAGCAGTCGCGACCGCGACGCCGAGGGAATCGAGTTGCCGGGCCATCATCTCGGGCGTGAGCTGCGGAGCTGTGGCTTCGTCGCCACCGCATGCGGTAAGCAGCACCGCCAGGAGCACCAAACTCACCGAACGACCTGACTTCATCCGTCACACCTCCTCCGGGAGATGCACTCTCCGCATCGGTCTGCCGCCTCGCACTTCAGCGCCGTCATCGGCCCTCCTCGCGATCGCGACCCTGGCTCTCCTCGATGGCCGCTCCCCCACGATGCCGCTCTCCAAACCGGTCGTCAACCAGCGCAAATGCGGGGTCAGGTCTGGAATCGTGCGTCATGTCATCCCCGCGAAAGCGGCGACCGTCATCCGCGTGCAAGCGGGGACCGTCATTCCCGCGCAAGCGGGGATCCATGTTAGTCGGTGAAAACATGGATCCCCGCTTTCGCGGGGATGACTGTGTTGGCTACAACCAGTCCGGTTGTAGCGATTCACGATTCCAGACCTGACCCCGTCGTTCCCGCAGTCATCCCCGCTTTCGCGGGTATGGTGAAGGGGGCCGGACTTACGCTCGCGAGATGGCGAAGCTCGACGCGCTGCTGCCCGCGTGCACGGGGAGCTCGAGTACGGTCTCGCGGCCGGCTTCGATGGCAACGGTGGTCAGCAGCTCGCTGCCGGCGCCACGAAGCTGGTAGCTCCCCGCCGCGAGGCCGGAGAGGCGGAGGGTGGCACTGTGTTCCGCCGCTGTGTCGCTTTCGAGCTCGAAGCGTACGCTCGATAGGTCGTCCGCCAGAACGATCGGTGCCGCCGGCGCGAAGCGGTCGCGTTCGAGCACCATGTGGAGCCGGCCCGTGTCGAGTATGGCGTGGAAGCGGCGCCGGACTCCGTCTCTGGGGATGATCTCTGTCGCTTCGCCCACGCGCTTCCACTCCCCGCCCAGGCAGAAGCGGCCGAAGATGGGATCATCGGTCAGCACAGTGGCCGCGGCTCGGAGCGCGCCGGAGAAGCCGAGGTCGATCTCGCACGAGTAGTACCAGGAGCCGCGGTGGTGCGGCTGCTCGAGCCATGTGGTCCCGAAGGGTGCCGGCTCGAAGCCACCGCCCGCGCCACCGTCGTTCTCCTTGCCGGGATACCAGTAGCCATAGTTCGACTCGCGCGTGCCGCTGTTGAGGAGCGCCCACGCGCTCAGGTACGACTGGTACCCGAGACGGAGATACGGTGCCGGGTCGCTGGCGAAGTTCAGGGCATAGTCCAGCACCGACCAGCCGCCCATCTGCGACATGTAAGTCAGCGTGTACCGGTCCCCGCCTCCACCACGGTAGTCGCTCCCCAGGTAGTAGTACGCCGGCTCTATCGACCCGCGACAGAAGATGTTCGCCGCCATCTGGGCGTCCATGAACTTCCGGGCAGCCTCGCGGGAGAGCTTCCGCGACCTGCCATCGTCCTCGTCCAGGTTGTCGCCGTTCATCTCGTCGAGCTGTTCCATGGCATACTTCGCCAGCGCATGGGTCGACTCGAAGCCGGTGGAGTCGAAGGCGTACTCCGACCGGAAGAGGTCCACGTCTCCCCGCACGAAGGTGCGCACCTTCCGCTCCCAGTGAATCCTCAGGCGTTGGGCACGATCCTCCATACCGGCTTCCCGCAGCGCACGGATCAGCTCCACTATCACGAGCTCGTTATACAGACCGGTCTCGTACGCCGACCATCGTGTGATCTCCAGCGGCACGGTGAACATCGCCACCGCGGTACCGTAGGCACGCTTCAGGTACTCTTCCGCGCTCAGAGCGGTTCGGATTTCCGGGTGGTGCTTCGCCACGCGGTACATCCCGAAGTACATCAGCGTGACGTGCGGGTAGTCGTAGATCCGCCAGAGGTGCAGGCGCCCCTTGGGTCCGTGGTCAGCACTCTCGCGGTTGGTCTTCCAGTCGGGGATCCCGTAGATGCCGTACGAATAGATCTCATCGGTGGTGCGCTGGAGCCCGCCCCACACGAAGTTCTCGATGTAATAGTCGAGCGCGGACACTTCCGCCTGCACGGGATACTCCGCGTTCTTCGATGCGAGGAACGCCGGCTTGCTGAGTCCCGGATCGTCGCACGTTACCTCGTAAATGCGCCACCCGTGGATGCGGTCGTAATTGTCCGGGCCGAGCATCACACGCGACTCCATGTTCCACTCGGCGAGGAGCCCATCATACCACTTGCTCGGGTCGCGGTGCTGGTGACCGGCGATGAACGCGGCCCGCTTCGCGATGAGCGTCTCGAGCGGCTCCGTGCAGAAGAACTCGAGCGACATGCGCCTCCCCTCCCCCTGCCCGAAGCGGACGGTGACGAGATTCTCGCCCAGCCGGGAGAAGCGGATGTCGTACAGGTGGGTATCGCCCTTGGAGCCGACTTTCCGGATAGCGGTGGAATCGGGGAACTCCGCCTCGAGCGCGGCGATGTGCTCCTTCGTGCGCAGCGCCACGCGGGCGAAGAGGTCCACCGGCACTGTCATCCCCGGTACTACCTGAACGTCGATCAGCCGCTGATCCACCAGAAGCTGGCGAACGCCGTCGTAGTCGGGGGCCCAGTGGAAGTCGAACCCGTACGATCGCGTGTGTCCCTGCTTGCCGCGTGGCGCGAGCGTGGCGCTCGTGTGTGGCTGGCGCCACTTGCAACCGCGCGAGCTCGCCTCGGCGCCCGCGACCACCGAATGCACGAAGGCGCGATACTCCGGGCGCGGCTCCCAGTACTCGAGCTGCGTTCCCACCGCCGGCGTCATGGCGAGGTAGGGGCCGACGCTGTTCTTTCGCATCCAGAAGAAGAACGACCCGTCGCCCGCGACCAGGCAGTGCTTGAGCACCGCGGCGGTAGGCGGCTGGCTGCGCTGGCCGAAGCGCGTGTTCATCGGAAGCGGCACCGCGAGGTCGCCGATCTCGATCGGCACATCGCTCAGATTCTCTAAGGCGAGAGTCCAGCGGATCGCCTCGCGCTCGACGGTGAAGCCGATTCTCACCTGGAGAGCCTGCCGTTCGCCATCGCTGACGATGTAATTACTCTCGTGCGACGCGCCATCCGCGCTGGTGGAGCTGCGCCGCTCGCGACCGGCTCCGGCTGTCTCGAAGCTGCGCCATTCGCCGCCGGGCCGGCGATAGCGGATCGTGACGTCGCCCAGCCGACCCTTCGGCCGAACGTAATTGGTATCGAAAGCATCGCGTACTCGGCGGAGGGAGACTATCGCTTCCCCGTCGAACTCCACCGCGAATTGCGAATCGGCCGGCCCATCGATGGGCCGGCCACTCTCCTTCGCATCTACGCCCGGAAGGATCCGTGCGAGGCCGGAATCGCCGAGCGCGAGCTGCGCGCCCACCGCGCCCGCCGTCTGGAGAAACCCACGACGACTGACCGGCGGTGATTTGTCATTGCTACGAGACACCCGCTCTTTCCTTCGCCTTCTGGATGATGGCCGCCATCACGTCGCGATGCTTGGCGAAGGTATCGTCCACCACCTGCAAGGTCGGGATCGAGCCCTCGTAGAGCGACAGCGTTTCGGGGTTGAAGTGGCCGAAGCCCGATTCGTGCACGCCGCTGCTTCCGCGTCCCGGAGCGGGGGAGCTCAGGTGCTGGAAGTTGCGGCTGTACTTCGACCATAGGCGGCCGAGCCCTACCTGGAACATCGGGATGAAGCCGTGCAGTGCGTCGTACGGCATCTCGCCCACGCACACCACCTTCGGGTACTTCTTCCGGAGATCCTCCACCAGCCGCCGCGTCCCCTCGTGCATGTCGCCGGTGGTGCTGTTCACGTGGCCGCCGACGATGTCGAGGAAGTAGGCATCCACACCGTACTTCTCGATCATCTCGGCGATGCGTCCGTACAGGTGCTCACGCCACGCGTCGGCGCCGAGATTCATGTAACCGAGCCAGCCATCCTGGTGGCGCTCGTTGTTCCAGTCCACCCAGTCGAGGTTGTACTCGTTCCCGTCGATCTTCCTCGTGATCGAATCGGCGATCTTCGGCCAGATGGGTTGATTCTTGTTCGCGGAGTTGGTGCCGAACATCGGCATGATCTTGAAGCCCATCTCGTGGCCCTCATCCACCAGCCGGCGGAAGGCAGCGTCGCCACCCATGCGCTCGGACACCACGTAGTTGGGGTAGTCCCAGTAGTAGCGCCCATCCCATGCAGAGATGAAGACCAGCACCCGCTCACCCGGGATCTGCGTGCGCATCCAGCGCAGCGTCTCGAGCATTTTCGGGTAGTCGTTGAACATGTAGCCCGTGTAGTGCATCCCGTGCAGCGTGGTGGCCAGCGCAATGTTGCGCATCCACTCCGGTACGTCGGTCCGCTCCTCCCACGGCTTCAACCCGAAGGCCCGCTCGATGTGCTGCATGTGCAGCGCCGTCGCCTCCTCGGCCGTGGCTACGCGTCCGAGGCGCCAGGTGGGGAGCTCGACGCGGTTGTCGTTGCGCCAGGCGTCGTGCTCGTAGATCGCTTCCACGCGGTAGCTCTTCTCGCCCGGTGCGAGATAGTAGCGCTTGGGGCGTACGCGGTCGTCGAGCGATGAGACGTAGAAGACGTCGTTCGGGGTGCGGATCATGAGCAATGGGGTGGTCATGCTTCCGCCGGGCCCGTTCAGGTCGCCCGCGCCGAAGGTGTAGCCCATCAGCATCTCGTTGTCCTTCGGGTCGTCGAACCTGCCGCCGCTGAACGACACCTCGCCGCGCGGGACGCTGCGTACGATGGACGTGATGGTCTTCACCGGCTTCTCCATCTCGACCACCGCGTCCCACTCTATCGTCTCGCCCTTGCGTCGCAGCGAGGCGGTGAGCCGTCCCGGCTCCTTCATCTGGCCGCCGGCCCACACGAAGCCGTCGCAGGTGAGCCTCAGCGAGTCGCCGCTCCCCTCGACCTTCATCTTCGACTGGTCGAGGCCGTACGTGTTCTCGGGAGTGAAGACGAGGAAGCCGAAGGTGTAGCCCGCGAACGGGACCGACGGCTCGGGGAAGTCGAAGGAGAACTTCATGAAGCCGCGTCCGCGCGGCGGGATGAAGATCTCGCTCGTGGAGGTGAGCGGGATGATGGACGGTGCGCCGCCGGGCGTGATTGGGGCGGGAGGTACGACTATTGGCGGGATGTTCGGGCCCGCAACGACATCACGCGGCAGCAGCGTGCTCGCGCCCGCGATGCCCATCATCTTGAGCCAATCACGACGGTTGAAGAACGCGCTCATGTCGAATCCCGTATGGGTGAGTGGTGACTTCCGTCCATTCGTTGATCGTCGTCTTCCCCGCGAAAACACCATCCGTCATCCCCGCGAAAGCGGGGACCCATGTTCGGCTGAGTAACATGGGTCCCTGCTTTCGCGGGGATGACGACGCTACTCCTTCCCGCCGGAAGAAATCAGCCGCGCGTCCAGCCAGTCGGCTGGCACGGAGTCATCGCGGTCGCTGTTGGGCTGCACTACCGGAGTGACCACGAGCGTCAGCTCGTTCACGCCGCTCACATCCACGTTCACCGGCACGGCGGCGCTACCGCGCGAGACGGTGTCGCTCTTCCAGAGCGTCTTCCCGTCGCCGCGCACCTCGAAGATCGCGCGGGCGGGCGAGCGCCGGCGGACGCCGTCGTCGAGCCCCACACTCGCCATGAACTTCGCGAAGCGACCGAAGATCCTGTAGCTCACCCGCGACTCCGAGAGCGTTCCGATCCCCTTCGCGTATTCCCTGCCGCCCACCTTCAGAGGCGAACCTCTCACCGCGCGGTCCACGCCGAGCCGCTCCCAGTCCTGCAGCATCGAGAGGGGATCGAGCTCGGACACGAAGACGCTGTCGGGCACCGTGGGCGTGTAGCTGAGCTCCGCGGTCTTCTCGGCCGCTGTGCCATCCGCCCACATCGAACGCACCGAAATCTCGTGAGTCGTTCCCGGCGCGAGCCCCGCGATGCTCGCTCGCGCGCTGAACGCTTCGCCCACCGGGCGTCCGTCGACCACCACCTGGTACGCCGAGCGAGGATAGTACTCCACCGGCCAGTGCAGCATCGCGCCCGAGAGGCCGATCGTGGTCGCCTCGATCCTCTGCGGCGAAGTGACGGGGTAGACGTACGGCGCGGCCGGCTCGAACTCGATCGCCCAGCGTACGAGCTGCGTGCTGTCGGTGCGGATGGTGACCGTGGCGTAGCCCTGGTGGCTCGACGAGGTCACGCGCACCGGTGCGCCGTTCACGGACCCGTTCGCCCGGGCCGTGGCGATCCGGAAGCTCGACCTCCCGCGCGGCAGACCGACGGTGAGCGTGTACGGGTCGCCCCCGATCACCCTGCTCTCACCCGAGAGCGATGGGTGCGTGGCGCTCCCTCCGTGAGCCAGCGCGCGCAGATCCACCCACCCCTGAGTGATGTGCCGGCTGGTGGAGACGAGCTCCGGCCGATCCGTGGCGCGCACCAGCGTAATCACCCTCACGTCGCCAGGTGGCACATCGATGAACACGCCGTGCTCCCATGCGCCGTAGTACGTGCCGTTCCAGAAGTCGTACACGTGATACATCGCCGTGGAGTCGAGGCCGAGCGCGCTCCACGAGAGGAGACGGTTGGAGCTCTCCTCGGCGTCGTAGTTGAAGACGCCCACCACGTCGTAATCGCGTCCCAGGTGGCTCACCTTGAGATCCATGAGCGGCTTCCTGGTGTTGGCGGCGCGATAGAGATCGAGCGGGCGGATGTCCGTGGCCGGATACACTCGCCGCAGCAGCTCGACCCGCGACTCCGGGAGGTCGATCAGTCTGTCGCTGCTCATCAGCGACTGACCGGTGAGACCCATGATGGTTGCCCACACTCGCGCGGTTCCTTCGCGCATCGGCGGCCGCACTATCAGCACGTCGGGATCCGAGTACCAGGCGATGTTGTGCAGGAAGTTCCAGCGCTGCACGGTGGACACCGCGCCGAGCACGCCATCCCACCCCTGCACGATGTCGCCGCCGGTGCGCGAGCCGTTGTACAGCCCCACGCCCTCGAGCGGAGTGCCCCACGAGGCGAGCAGGTAGGAGCTGTCGCCGATAGCGCCGCGGATCGTCCGCAGCGTCTTGCGATAGAGCTCCCCGCCAACCTCGCGTGGCGTGCCTTTCGGAACGGGGCCGTGCATGTACCTGGTCTTGTCGCCGTACTCGTGAACGACGATGGTCTGCCCGTCGATCTTGAAGTACGTGAAGTCCAGATCACGCAGTCGCTTGAAGATCCCGCCCAGGTAGCCGGGTGCCGCGGGAGCGGTGGGATCCATCAGGTAGCGACCTTCCCATGTGGTGGAGGCACTCGAATCGCCGGGCGCCCAGAGGAACGCCTTCGAGCTGTGCGCCACCTGCGAGTTGCTCTGACCGTGCGGAGCGATCCAGATCCCGGCCTCGAGCCCGAGCGAGCGAATCGAATCGGCGAGCCCGCCCAGCCCGATCTCCTGGAAGCGTGGGTCTATCGTGCTCCAGTCGCGATACGCACCGGAGCCGCGCTCGCCCATCCCCTGCCAGCCGTCGTCGAGCTGTACGTAGCGTGCTCCGAAAGGCGCGAGGTTCTCCGCGATCCAGTGCGCGTTGGCGATCACCTCGGCGGGGTTGATCACCCGATAGTAGTAATACCAGGTGCACCAGCCGGAGGGCGGCACGGGGAAGATCGACTTGTCGAGCGGCTCGTAATAGGTGATGCCGAGCGAGTCGCGGTAGTAGTGGTCGAGCACCCGGCCGTCGGCGGTGGTGACGCGATCCGCCACCGGGTCGAAGCTCCCATCGGCAAGCCGAGTCTTCACCTCGCCGAGGGTGGTGACCATGAGGTCGTCGCGCTCGCCATCGCGCGGCTCGAGACGCACGGGGATCGTGCGCGGCCACGGCGTGACGGGGCCGGCATCGACGGTGTAGCGGGTGGCCGCGGAAGTCGTCGTGCCCGTCGTTGCGGTACTCGGGGCCCGTGCTGTCGTCGCAGTCATGGCCGTGGCGCGCGTCTGCGTCTGCGCCGCCAACACTCCGTTCACGTCGAGCAACGCGGCAGCGACGGGCGCCGCCAGGGCCAGGCGGATCTTCATGTGACTTTCCAGTAGAGGGCGTACCGCTCGTCGAGAATCTTGTTGAAGGGGACGAGCGTGATGTCCTCGCTCTGCCCCGTGGTGTGAAACTCCAGCGTCTTGCCCGACACCGGTTTGATCCAGCTCGCGATGTCACCGCTCGCGGCGCGCAGCGCCGGAGCTGCCACCGGCTTGCTTCTGTACTCGGGAATGGCACGCACCTTGGTGGGCTCGGCGCGCAGCGTTTCCTCGTTCAGCCCCTCGGTCCCCAGCCTGCCGGCGAGCACCACGGGTCCGTACATGAACGCCTGCACCGTGGGATCGTCGGGCATCGCGCACACGTGGAGGCTCATGGGGAGCGTCACCTTCACCACATCGCCGTCGCGCCAGGTGCGGTCGAGCACGAGGTAGCTGCTCGGAGAGGCGAAGCTGTCGAGCTTCCGGCCGTTGAGTGTCACGCTCCCGCCCCGCGTCGCCCAGTACGGGACACGGATGCGGAGCGGCATCTTCACCGGCTTCCTGCAGCGCACGGTGAAGGTGGTGGTGTCCTCCTCGGGGAATGTCGTCTCCTGTACGAGCTTCACGCCCTTCTCGGGCACGTCCAGCTCCGAGGCGATGAAGAGGTTCACGTACACCCCGTCATCGTCGCGGAAGTAGATGCTGTCGCCGAACTTGGAGAACGACTCGGCACCCGTGCCCGTGCAGCACCAGAAGGCGTGCAGCGGAGTGCCGAAGAGCTTCCAGTAGCCGGACTGCATCGCCACGTAGTAGAGCTTCTGCCCGTCGGCCGGATGCTCGGTGCCGAGTATCCCGTTGAAGAGCGCGCGCTCGTAGAAGTCGGCGTACGCTGGGTCGGCGGTCCAGCCGAAGAGGTGCCGCGTGAGCTTGAGCATGTTGTAGGTGCAGCAGCACTCGTGCGTGTAGCCGCCGAGCTGCTTCGACAGCGTGTCGGCGTCGTGCCACCCCTCGTCATCGCTCGTGCCGCCGGTGCAGTACGTCCGCCGGCTGGTCACCGTCTTCCAGAAGTACTCGGCGATATCCCGATAGCGCGTCTCGCCGGTGAGCTCGTAGCGTTGCGCGGCGCCGATGACCTTCGGGATGTTGGTGTTCGCGTGCAGCCCGTCGAGCTCATCGCGCCGCTCGGCGAGCGGGTTGAAGAAGATTTCCTGGTCGAAGCGATGCCCCAGCGGCACGTATTCCCCGCGCCCCGTGGCGGCGGAGAGCTCGTAGAAGATCTCGTTCATCCCACCGTATTCGCGCTCGAGCACGCGCTGCATGTGCGCATGGCTCAGGGGACCCGTCCACGCCGCGGTCCAGCGCACCATCCCGTTCAGCACATCGAGCGCCTGCTCGCTCCCGCTGTACATGTACGTGTCGAGCAGCCCCGCCATGATCTTGTGCAGCGTGTAGAAGGGCGCCCACACGGGCTTCCCCTGGCGCAGCCGGTCGAAGAACTCCTCGGGGAATGCGCTCAGGTAGCCGTTGCCGTGCGCTTTCTGACACTTCGCCAGCTCGCCGACGATCTCCACGCCACGCGCGGCCACCTCCTTGTCTCCGAGACTCGCGCCCATGAGCGCGCACGCCGAGAGATGGTGGCCGATGTAGTGTCCGCGGAGCTCGTTCTCGGGTGCTTCCCATCCGCCGAGCGGCTCAGCGGAGGAGGGAAGGCCGGCCGTAACACGGAACATGTGCAAGAGCCGGTCGGGGTCGAGCGCCATGAGGAAGCGTCGGTTCACTTCCATTGCATCGCGGAAGGGGCCAGCGCCGAGGCGCACCTGTCGGAGATCGACAGGACGCACTTTCTGCTTCACTCCTGGCTTCGCGTCGAGCAGGGCGCCGAAGAGGTCGCGCGGCCAGAGTGGGAGCGCCGCACCCGCTGCAGCGGCCGCCATGGTGGCTACGAAAGCACGGCGGGAAAAGCTCTCGGTCATTGCAGGGTTCCTCTCTCGAAGCCGTCGGTAGTTGCGATCGCCTCACGCCTCATCTCGCCCGCGTCCAACCCGGCCATGAGCCGCAGCAGGCCATCCTGCGTCGCCTCCTCGCGCGCTACCTCGCCCACCACTCTCCCGGCGCGAAGTACGAGGAGCCGCGTGGAGAGATTGAGCAGCTCGGGGAGCTCGCTCGAGATGAGCAGGATCGCCGCGCCCTCCGATGCCAGTCGGTCGATCCACGCGTGGATCTCCGCCTTCGCGCCGACGTCCACGCCGCGGGTTGGCTCGTCGAGGATGAGGATGTCGCTCTTCGCCGCGAGCCATTTTGCGAGCACCAGCTTCTGCTGATTCCCGCCCGAGAGGCCAGCCGTGGCGGCATCCATGGAGTGGGTGCGCACCCGGAGTCGGTCGATGTAACTCTGCGCCACCTCGCGCTCGGCGGAGCTCCGGATCCAGCCGAAGCGAGCCAGCGACTCGAGCGTCGGGAGCGTGGTGTTCTCCCGCGCGCGCATCTGGAGCACGAGACCCTGCCGCTTGCGGTCTTCCGGGACGAAGCCGAGCCCGAGCGCCATCGCGTCGCGCGGGTTGCGGATGCGCGCGCGACTGCCGCGCACGTAGATCGACCCCGTCATCTCCGGATCGAGCCCGAAGAGCGCTTGCGCCAGCTCCGAGCGTCCCGCGCCCACCAGGCCGGCGAAGCCCAGCACCTCGCCGGCGCGCAGCGAGAACGACACATCCTGGAATCGCCCGGGGCGCGAAAGCCGCTCCACACGCAGCAGCTCCTCGCGCGGCGTGACCTGGACGTGCTCCGGGAAGTACTGCTCGAGCTGCCGTCCGATCATGAGGCGCACCAGCTCGCCCTCGTCGAGCGAGGAGATGCTCTGCGTGCTCACGTGCCGGCCGTCGCGCAGCACCGTGACGCTCCCGCAGAGGCGGAAGATCTCCGGCATGCGGTGCGACACGTAGATCACCGTGACGCCGCGCTCCTTCAGCTCCGCGAGCAGTGTGTAGAGCCGCTCCGCCTCACCCTCGCTCAAGCTGCTCGTGGGCTCGTCGAAGATGATCACGCGCGCGCCGCTTCCCACTGCCGCCGCGATCTGGACGAGCTGCTGCTCGGCCACGCTCAGCGAATCCATCTGCCGGGTGGGATCTATCGTGGCACCGACGGCGGCGAGCATCTCCGATGCGCGGCGGCGGAGCGCGCTGCGGTTCACGAACGTCCACCGCGAGGGGAGCTGCCCCAGCGAGAGATTCTCCGCGACGGTCATGTTCTCGCAGAAGGCGAGCTCCTGGTGCACCATCGCCACCCCGGCCTCGTGCGCCTCGCGCGGGCTGGCGAAGCTCACTTCGTGCCCGTCTATCAGGAGCCGTCCGGCATCGGGGCGCTGGATTCCGGCGAGGATCTTACCCAGCGTGCTCTTCCCGGCGCCGTTCTCGCCGCACACCGCGTGACAGCTCCCCGCCTCCACCTCAAACGACACATCATCCAGCGCCACCACACCAGGAAAGCGGCGGGTTATCCCCTCGAAGCGGACGGCTCCTGGTGCCATGATGGGGTGCTACTTACCGAGCGAGAGGTACTTCGGATCCACGTCGGGATAGCCCCACTCCTGAAGCTGCCGCGCCCAGTCGCCGAGGTTCTCCTCCGAGACGCGCACCAGCTCCATCTGCACGTGGGCGGGGACTTCCTTCTTCAGGTACACATGATCGAAGATCGTGTGGACCGACTGGTATCCCCAGAGGTAGGTGGGCTGCGCGAGGAGCACCGGGGTGAGCCCGGCGTCGATGTACGCCAGCTCCACCGGGAGCGCATCCACCGAGACGATCTTGACCTTCTTGGGATCGAGGTCGGTGAGGAGCGCACGGGTGAAGAGCGCCCAGCCGCCCACCATCGCCCACCCCTGGATCTCGGGATACGCCTGCTGCGCTCGCAGCACTTCGGCGGCCGCGTCCTGCGGCGTCTCGATCGTGTAGAAAGTGTTGACGATCGTGATCCCGGGATACTTCTTCGCTTCATCGAGGACTCCCTGCACGCGCTTCTGCAGGTTGGGCGCGTTCTGGTTCCCCGAGAGGATGGCGATCTTCCCCTTCCCGTTCATCTGCTTGGCCAGCTCCGACATCACCTGGCTCCCCATGGCGTGGTCGTCGCCGCCGTAGAAGGAGAAGCGCTTCGAGTCGGGCGCATCGCTGTCGAAGCTCATCACCGGGACGCCGCGGTCCACCGCCTCGTTGATCGCGCCGGTGATCTTCCCGGCATCGCTGGCGGAGACGAGGATCGCGTTGGAGCCGCTGTTCACAGCCTGCGCGATGCGCTGCGCCTGGAGCTCGGCGTTCTCGCTCGGCGGCGTGAGCCAGTTGATCTTCACGTTCACGCCGTGCTCCTTGGAGAGCTCCTCCGCGGCTTTTTCGGCGCCCGTGCGCGCCGAGAGGAAGACAGGGTTGGTCGAGCTCTTGGCGATCATCGCGATGGTGAAGGTCGAGCCGTTGTTGCTCGCTCCACCCTGTGCGTCCGAGCCGGCGTCGTTGCCGGCACCGCAAGCGACCATGCCGGCTGCGCACGCCGCGCCAGCCAGGTACCTGAACAGCTTCCTCGTTCCCCGCATTCGCGGCTCCAATCGTTAAGAGTTTCCTTTCCGGGTCGGCGACGAGCTCCCCGCGGTGCGCGCCAGACGCCGGGCGAGCAGCTTCGTGCCCTGCTGGTCGAGCACCACCGCGAGGATCATCGCCGTGCCGATGATGATCCACTCGTAGTTCTGGTCCATGTGCAGCGTACGAATCGCCTGGCGAATCAGCACGATCAGGATCGCGCCGAGCGTGGCGTTCACCGCGCTCCCCTTGCCGCCCATGAGGCTGGCGCCGCCCACCACCGCGGCCGCGATCACGTACAGCTCGTAGCCGTTTCCATCCGACGAAGACGCGGAGCCGTAGAAGGAGGCGCCCAGAAACGCTGCCAGTCCCGCGGTGAGCCCCGAGACCACGAATACACCGAGAGTGATCCGACGTACGCCGAGCCCCGAGAAGC
This sequence comes from Gemmatimonadaceae bacterium, assembly GCA_035688075.1. Taxonomy (GTDB): domain Bacteria; phylum Gemmatimonadota; class Gemmatimonadetes; order Gemmatimonadales; family Gemmatimonadaceae; genus JADGGM01. The sequence continues at coordinate 43,638 of DASSNL010000080.1, read as the reverse complement.
GGCTCGCTTCCGGATTGCCGCCGATGGCGAAGACGTGCCGGCCCATGACCGTACGGCCCAGGTAGATGCTGCCGAGCACCGTGACTAGGAGCATCGTGAGGAGCGGCACGGGGTAGAGCGCCGTGCCCATGCCGAGCGATGCCTTGGCCACCGATGTCAGCGCGGGCGGGACGAGGATGCTCTCGGCGTGGCTGGTCACGAAAGCCAGGCCGCGGAAGATCCACATCGTACCCAGGGTGATGATGAAAGAGTGGACGCCGAGTCCGATCACCATCAAGCCGTTGGCGAGACCGCAGATGAGGCCCACCGCTAGGGAAACTCCGAGCCCCACGAGTACGGTGGTGGCGGGGTCCATCGGTCCGAGGGCGCGGAGCACCATGGACATGGTGACGCCCGCTATCGCGTAGATCGCGCCGACGGAGAGATCGATGGCGCCCGCGATGATGACTATGGTGGCCCCCACACCCATGATGGCGAACGCGCTGGCGTCGGTAGCCATCTGGATGAGGGTGTACTTGTTGAGGAAGTTGTTGACCGTTTCGCCGGTCACTGCGTTGGTATGGGAGCCGGCGCTCATAGTGAGTGCCGTTCCGATCACCAGGAGCACGACCACGAGTCCCACCTGCTGCGACTCGAGCAACAGGTTCGCGGCGCGGGGGAGTACCGGGGGTCGTTCCGCCTTCTCGCGTACCGTGTGCGTGAGGAGCTCCATGCGGATTACCGTGGGGGGTGGTCGGTCGCCGTGCGGCCCGGTCCGCCGACTGTAAGCGCTTGCAACATTACGGCTGCGCACCTATGCTGTCAACGCGGGCCGCTCCTTGTGCGCTACGCCTGTAGATGAGATACTAGGCCGACGGGAACACTCGGCTCCCGCCTGCCACGCCCCGACGCTCAGATCATACATGACTCTCGAGGATGTTGCCAGACGCGCGAAGGTCTCCACTGCCACCGTGTCGCGCGTCCTGAATAACGTCGGCCAGGTGAAGCACACCACCGTCGAGCGCGTGATGCAGGCAGTGGAGGAGCTCAAGTACTACCCCAATCTCAATGCGAGGATGCTGGCCGGCGGTCCGAACCGCACGATCGGCATGATAGTCTCCAACCTCGAGAACCCCTTCTTCCTCGACGTCTTCCGCACCCTCGAAGCGGACGCCCACCGGCGCGGCTACGACGTGCTCGTCGCCAACACCGACTACCGCCCGCAGCAGCTCGTCTCGAGTGTGAAGATGATGCTCGGCCGCGGCGTCTCGGGGCTCGCCGTGGTGGTCTCCGAGAAGAAGCCATCCCTCATCCGCGAGCTCTCCGACAGCAACCTGCCGGTGGTGTTCTACGACGTCGGCGCGGCGAAGGCCAACATCACCAACATCAAGGTCGATTATCGGATGGGGATGCAGCGGATCGTCGAGTACCTGTACGGTCTGGGGCACCGCCGGATGGCGTTCATCGGCCACCACACCACTCTCGAGCCGCTCAGCGACCGGAAAGCCACCTTTCTCGAGGTGGCGGCGGAGTACGCGCCGCGGCTCAAGGTCATGACGGTCGCCAGTGCCGACGGCCCCATCGGCGGCCAGAACGGCGCGCGCGAGATCCTGACCTCCGGCTTCCGGCCCACGGCCGTCGTGTGCGTTAACGATTTCATGGCGCTCGGCGTACTACGTGAGATGCACGAGCGGAGGATCAGGGTGCCTGAGGACGTATCGGTCACCGGGTTCGACAACATCGGACTCGCCGAGTTCGTCTCCCCCGCGCTCACCACCGCACACATCCCGCGCGAGGAGATCGGGCACCTCATAGGCGAGGCGCTGATCCCCGGGCCGCGCGGCCGAGGGGAGGGGAGGGAGATCAGGATCGAGACGGCGCTCGTGGTACGGGAATCCACAGCGCCGGCTTCCACTCGCTCCACGAGGAGCAGGGCGGCCAGCACCGGCCAGCGCGCGAAGAAGGCCTCCTGACGCGTCGCCTCTTTCGCCCGGTGCCCAGATCCCGTATAGTGTAAGCGCTTACACCAACGAGGAAGGGATGCGTATCCACCAGCTCCATTCGAACGTCGGCGGCGCGGCATCCGCCACCCCCCGTACGTCCGCCGCTCCGGCGCCAAAACCCGCTCCCGCCCCACAGAAGCGACGGCTCACGCTCGGGCTCCTCGTCGGTAATCGCGGCTTCTTCCCCGGCCACCTCGCGGAGGAAGGGAGGAAGGAGATGCTCGCCGTCCTCGCCGAGGAAGGCTTCGATGTGGTCGCGCTCGACCCCGCCGACTCCAGATACGGTGCCGTGGAAACGCGGAACGAGGCCAAGGCGTGCGCCGCACTCTTCCGCGCCAACCGCGACCGCATAGCTGGCATCATCGTCACCCTTCCCAACTTCGGCGACGAGGCCGCCGTAGCCGACACGCTGCGCCTCGCCGGACTCGACGTCCCGGTCCTGATCCACGCCAGCGCCGACACGCCGAGCAAGATGGGGATCCAGTTCCGGCGCGACTCGTTCTGCGGGAAGATGTCGGTGTGCAACGCGCTCACCCAGTACGGCATCCGCTACACGCTCCCTTCGCTGCATACCCAGGTGCCAGGGTCGGAGAGCTTCCGCCAGGACCTGCGGCGCTTCGCCGGGACCTGCCGCGTGGTGAACGGCCTCCGCAAGGCGCGCATAGGCGCGATCGGAGCGCGACCCGCCGCGTTCAAGACGGTCCGCTACAGCGAGAAGATCCTCGAGTCGAACGGGATCTCCGTGGAGCCGGTGGATCTCTCGGAGATACTCGGCCGCATCGACCGCCTCAGCGACGACGACGGCGCCGTGCACGAGTTCCTCGACCGGATCGTCGCCTACGTCCCCACGGAAGGAATTCCGCAGCCGGCGCTCATCAAGATGTCGAAGCTCGGTGTCGTGATAGACCGCTGGATGGCCGAGGCGGATGTCAACATCAGCGCAGTGCAGTGCTGGACCGCCATGGAAGATTTCTTCGGGGTGGTGCCGTGCACGATCATGAGCATGATGAGCAACAACCTGTTCCCGAGCGCCTGCGAGGTGGACGTGTGCGGCACGGTGAGCATGTACGCGCTCACCCTCGCGTCCGAAACGCCGAGCGCGCTCCTCGACTGGAACAACAACTACGGCGACGACCCGAACAAGGCGGTCTGCTTCCACTGCAGCAATCTGCCGAAGCACTTCTTCGAGGACGTCAGGATGGACTTCCAGGAGATCATCGCGGGTACCGTAGGGAAGGAGAACACCTACGGCACCTGCGTGGGACGGGTAAAGGCGGGGCCGATGAGCTTCGCCCGCTTCACGACCGATGACCGCACGGGGCAGATCCGCGGCTACGTGGGCGATGGCGCCTTCACGGCCGATCCGCTCACCACCTTCGGCGGCGCGGGCGTGGTGGAGATCCCCCGCCTGCAGGATCTCCTGCATTTCATCTGCGCCAACGGCTTCGAGCATCACGTGGCGGCCAACCTCGATCGCTCCGCGTCGACCCTGCACGAAGCCACCACCCGCTACCTCGGCTGGGACGTCAACTGGCACCGGTGATGGAGAGCATGCTGCTGGCAGGAGTCGACTTCGGCACGCAGAGCGTGCGCGTCTCGATCGTCGACAGCGCATCGGGCACGGTAGGGTACGGGGTGGCGGAGTATCCGGTCGTGCGCCATCCGAAGGATCCCGACTTCGCCACTCAGTCGCACGAGTCGCACATGTCCGCGCTCACGGAGGCGACGCGGCTGGCGCTGCGAACGGCTGGCGTGGACGGCTCTCGCGTGCGAGCGATGGCGCTCGATACCACCGGGTCTACCGTGATCCCGGTTGGCGAGGGGCTCGTGCCGCTCGGCGACTACTACCTCTGGTGCGACCACCGAGCGAAGGAAGAGGCGGCGTGGATCACCGAGGTCGCGCACGAGGAGCGACTCCCGGCCATAGACCGGTGCGGCGGTGTGTACTCGTCGGAGTGGGGATTCGCGAAGCTTCTCCACTGGCTGCGCCACAACCCCGGCCGTCGCGACGAGTTCGTGACTGCGCTCGAGCACTGCGACATGGTGGCCGCGGTGCTCTGCGGCATCACCGATCCGTGCGACGTGCCGCGCAGCGTCTGCGCCATGGGGCACAAGTGGCTCTGGCACTCCGACCTCGGCGGCTTCCCGTCGGACGATTTCTTCGGCAAGGTGGACCCGCTGCTCGTAGGGATCGGGTCGAAGCTCCAGGGGCGCTACCTCACCTCGGACAGGATCGCCGGCTACCTCACCGCCGAATGGGCCGCGAGGCTGGGGCTTTCGGAGGGAATCCCCATCCCGGTGGGCGCGTTCGACGCACACTGGGACGCGATCGGAGCCGGTATCGCGCAGGGCGATGTGGTGAATGTCGTGGGCACAGCGACGTGCATTATGGCGATCGGCGAGAGCGCCGAATACGTGCCAGGCGTGTGCGGCGTGGTGCAGGGATCCATACACCCGGCGTTCATGGGGATCGAGGCAGGACTCTCCGCCACGGGCGATCTCTTCGAAGGAATCGCGAAGCGCGCGTCCACCACCGTGCGTGAGCTGGCCTCGGGGCTGGACTCGTACCGCGCGGGGCAGACCGGGCTGCTTCGCATGACGTGGGACAACGGCGACCGCACCGTTCTGGTGAATCCGCGGCTCGGCGGCGTCACGCTCGGTTGGAATCTGCAGCACACCGCCCGCGACGAGCTGTTCGCGGCGATCGAGGGAACGGCGTTCCACACGCGGATCATCCTCGAGCGGATGAGCGAGCGCGGCGTGCCGGTGGAGCGCGTGATCCACGCGGGCGGGATCCCGCAGAAGAGCGAGGTGTTGAATCGCGTGTACGCCAACGTGCTCGGCAAGCCGGTGCTCGTCCCCGAGCGGCCGGTCACGAGCCTCGGCTCGGCGATAGTCGCGGGCGTGGCGGCCGGGGCCTTCCCCAGCATCGAGGCAGCGCAGAAGGCGCTCTGCCCGCCGTACCGCACCGTGGATCCGGATCCCGCCGCGCAGCGGACCTACGAGCGGCTCTACGCCATGTACCGGAAGCTTTACTTCGGGCTCGGCGACCCGAAGTCGGAGGCCATCTCGATCGGGGAGATTCTCCCCGAGCTGCGCTCGATAGCCGCCGAGGTTCGCGCGGAGAGCTGAACGACGGGGTCAGGTCTTTAAATTCGAGCGGGCTCGGCATTCGCCCAGCCCGCTCGAATTTAAAGACCTGACCCCGTCGTTCACCGCTGGCCGTAGTACGCCTGCGCTCCGTGCTTGCGGAGGAAGTGCTTGTCGAGCAGGTGATTCGAGATCGGCACGGCCGCCGGGTTGATGGAGGCAGTGTCGTAGGCCATGTGCGCCACGGTCTCGAGCAGCTCCGCGGTGTGCACCGCGTCCGATACCGTCGGTCCCCAGCAAAAGCTCGCGTGCCCCGCCACGAGAGTGGCCGGCATCTCCTCGTGGTCGAGGTCCTGGAACCTGCGCACGATCGCGTGTCCCGTGTTCGCCTCGTACTCCGAGGCGATCTCGTTTTCCTCCAGCGGATCGGTGATGGGAACCGGCCCCCTGAAGTAATCCGCGTGCGTGGTGCCCATGCACGGAATCTCGCGTCCCGCCTGTGCCCAGACCGTGGCGTAGTGCGAGTGCGTGTGCACCACGCCACCGATCGACGGAAACGACCTGTAGAGGACGAGGTGAGTGGGCAGATCCGAAGATGGTCTCAGCTCGCCCTCGATGATGCGGCCATCGAGGTCGGTGACTACCAGATCTTCCTCGCGCATCTCGTCGTAGGGGACACCGCTCGGCTTGATCACCACGAGCCCGCTCGCGCGATCGATCGCGCTGGCGTTGCCGAAGGTGTACAGAGCGAGCCCACTCCGCGAAAGGTGGAGATTGGCGCGGAGGACTTCGGTGCGGAGGGGGGCGAGGTCGGGAGTGGACAATGCAGGTATGGGTCTGGTGACAAGCGGTTGCGACCGTGCAGCGTAGCGCACGGCGTGTCGAGCGTCAATCGGGAATGGTGTCGATGCGCGGCCGAGCTACCACGCAGCTCAGTCGCGCTTCAGCGTGATGAGTATTACCCCGTGCGCACCGCGCATCCCGTACGACGAGGTGGAGCTCACGTCCTTGAGGACCTGGATGTTCTCTACCTGGTGGGGATCGAGCCCTCGCAGGGTGTTGGAGAGCTGCCCCTCGGAAACGGGCATCCCGTTTATCACCAGCAACGGCTCGCCGGAGGATGTCGCGGTGGTCGTCCCGTCGCTCTCCTGATGGAGCGACATGTCCCCGCCGCGGATACGTAGTGAGATATCGCCGTTGGAGAGCCGGATGACGCGCAGGCCCGCCACGCGGCTCTGCAGCAGCTCGGCGATGTCCTGTACGTGTTGCTTCTCGAACGACTCGGATGCCAGTGAGTCGCCGGCGCCGGTTCTGACATCCCTCGGCTGCGAGTCGCGCGCGCCGGTGGAAGTCACGGGCGTCGGTCCATCGGGAGGTGAGGCGGCTGCACCACCTCCGCAGCCTGCCAGGATTCCCAGCCCAAAGTACAGCGCTACGGCGGCGGTGAATTTCGACATGTGTCCCCCCTCCACTTACAGGTAGCCGCCGCCACCGCAGTCACGGTGGCGACGGTCTCCCGTTGCGAGCTGGGGAACGTCACCGGGATCCTCCACCCCGGGTCATCCCCGGCTACGAGTTGCGTGCTCGCAACCGGAGATGGCGGACGGTGGAGAGCTCCAGGTGGAGCTCCTCAGTACCCTGGATTCTGCGTCAGATTCGGGTTCGTGGCAATCGCGCTGCGCGGAATCGGGAAGAGCGAGCGATAATCGCCGTTGGGCGTATGGTTGAACCAGGTCTTCGTGGTGTAGACGCCGAAGCGGATGAGGTTGGTGCGGCGATGACCCTCGATCGCGAACTCCCAGCCCAGCTCATCGAGGAAGCGGCCGTACTGGATATCCGCGCCGCCATTGAAGGTGGGCGTGCCGCCGGGAGCGTCCTTGACTACGCCATCCGTGTCGGACCAGCCGTAGTTGTACGCGCTCCCTTCCAGCAGCTCCGCTCCGGTCACCGTCGCCTTCGACGGGTCGGTGTTCGCGAACGCGCGCTGCCGCACCTCGGTGACTATCAACGCGGCATCGTCCGCATGCCCCGTACGGAGAAGTGCCTCGGCCTTCATCATGAGCACCTCGGCGTAGCGAACTATCGGGTAGTCGACGTCGGAGGCACCCGTCTCGCCCGCGTAGATCTCGTACTTCCAGACCGGATAGCCGTTGTTGAAATCGGTCTGGTACATGGACGGTACGAACTGTACGAAGTTGTAACCGTGTCCCGCGTTGTCGAAAACGGGACCGATGAGCCACGTGTCGTGGAGCCGCTCATCGTCTGCGTCGTAGGTGTCGATGAACTGCGGGTTCGACGCGCTCCCTCCCCACGGAGTAGCGTTGAGGTTGAGCGCCAGCTTCAGGTCGGGCTTGAGCGTCTTCATGTGGAAGCAGCTCTCGGTGCCATTGACCTCGTCGTAGGGAACCGCCCAGAGGTTCTCGAGCGAGTTCTGGTTGTCCTTGGAGAACGGCGTGCGATAGCTGTCGTCGAGCTGGTACTTGTTGGCATCGATGATCTGCTGAGTGGTCTCGATCACCTTGTCCCACTGCGCGGTGCCCGTGTAGACCTCGGCGTTGAGGTACGTCCGGGCCAGGATGGCCAGCGCGGCCCACTTGTTGATCCGGCCGTACATGCTCGCTCCCGATTCCTCGGAGAGGTTCGGGATGACCTCCGTGAGCTCGCTCACGACGAAGTCGTAGACCTGCTGGCGAGTGGATTGTTGCGGGATGTCGGGCGACGTGAAATCGGTCACGATCGGCACGTTGCCGAAATTGTTGAGCAGCAGGTAGTAGTAGTACGCCCGCAGAGCGCGCAGCTCGAGCAGGATGTTCGTCTTCTGGGGCTCCGGCAGCGCTATGACGCCGGAATCGATCTGATACATGGCCAGGTTGGCCGCATTGATCCCGCGGAAGGCGTTCCCCCAGAGCGAGCCTGGCTGCCCCTGGTTGGGATCCCACTTGTGCTGGTGCATGCGGATGTAGGTACCGCCGTCGTCCCAGCCGTTGGGGCGATTGGGCGTGAGGAGCGCATCCGCGGACTCTTCCTGGGTGTCGATGTTCCCATACCAACCCATCCAGAGCGCCCGGAGCGGCGTGTAAGCCGGGCCAATGAGGTTCGGGAGATCGTCCGGCCCCGGGTGGAAGTTCGCGGCGGTGACCTGGTCGTAGGGAGTCTCCGTGAGATCCGTACACGCGGTCGCGAGGAGCCCGATCACCAGGCTCGCGATGGTCAGCGTGTAAGTCGTGTAATTCCGTTTCATTGCAGTACCGTCCTGATTTGGGACGCTTACGGGGGCGTCGCTGACGCCCCCAGCGAGTTGATGTTCGTTCAGAACGACAGGTTGGCTCCGATGGTGAACATGCGCGTGGTCGGATAGGTATCGCGCTGGTCGTTGCCGGGGCTCAGGCCATCCAGTCCGAAGAGGCTCACCTCGGGATCCATCCCCTTGTAGCCGGTGAGGGTGAGCAGGTTGCTACCGGAGACGTAGAACCTGGCGCTCTTCACCACGCCCGATATGGGACCGAGGAGCCGTGGCGAGAGCGTGTAGCCCAGCGTGACGTTATCGACCTTCCAGTAATCGCCGTTCTCGACGTAGTAGCTCACGTACGCAAGCGGGTACACGAGCAACGTCTTGCCGTACGGCTTGTCGAGCGCGGAGCGGAGCATGTTGTACTGCGTTACGCCCGGATTCTCGTAGAACATCCGCTGGAAGTTGAGGATCTGGAACCCGAACGCGCCGCGCATGTTGACGGTGAAGTCGAGTCCCTTGTAGCGGACGCTGTTGTTCCAGGCGACATAGTGTTTCGGGAGACCGTTCCCGAGTACTCGCTTGTCCTTCTCCTTGGCGTCGGCGATGGAGATCCGGTTGCCGAGGCTGTCGAGGACTATCCAGGCGCCATCGTCGCCGATGTCGACCGACTCCCAGCCGTAGAAGTTCCCGATCGGTCCGCCCACATCGACTCGGTGGGTGCTCGTCTGAACGGGCTCGCCGGTGTAGCCGGGGTAGAAGGAATCGTCCGTGCGATAGACGGCGTTGGAGAGGCTGACCAGCTTGTTCCGGTTCGTGGACCAGTTGGCGCTCGTGGTCCACTGGAGGTCGGGGCTCCGGATCACGTCGTAGCTCAGCGACGCCTCCACGCCCTCGTTGCGCATCTCACCGACGTTGGCCAGGATCGAGCCGAAGAGGTAGGGCGGGACCGGCACGTCGTAGTTGTACAGCATGTCCTTCGTCTCGCGCCGGTAGAGATCCAGGCTGCCGCTCAGGCGCGAGTCGAACATGGCGAAGTCGGTTCCGATATCGATCTCGCCCTTCCGCTCCCATTTGAGGTCGGGGTTGGGATTGCGGGAAGGCCGGAGACCCTGATACCAGTCGCCGTTGAACAGGAACTTGGCACCGTACGCGTAGCTGGTGAGCGACTGGTAGGGATCACGCGGCGCTATACCGGTGACGCCGTATCCGGCGCGCAGCTTGAGCTCGTTGATCCAGGTCACGCCATCCATGAAGCTCTCGTTGGCGATCTGCCAACCCGCCGAGATGGCGGGGAAGTAGCCCCACTTGTGATTGGCGCCGAAGCGGGAGTCGCCTTCGTAGCGGAGGCTCGCCATCAGGAGATAGCGGTTGTCCCAGTCGTAGTTCAGGCGGCTGAAGAAGCCGATCAGCTTGTGGGATTCCTGGCCGCTCCCCATGCGCGCCCTGCCGGAGGTCAGGTAGCTCCCCGATTCCAGCGAGTTGTATCCGAAGAGGTCGGTGGGGAAATCCGTATTGCTGGCGTTGAATCCTTCGTTCTGGAAGTCCTGGTAGCTGTAGCCACCGAGGAGAGTCATGTGGCTGCTGCCGAGCTGCTTGTTCAGCGTCCCGGTGAGCTCGAGGATGTGGTCAATCTCCGAGTTCGTGCTGCGCGAGGCGGTCCCCGCCAGCCCGTTGAAGTGCTTGAAGGTGGTGGCGCTTCCGTAGAGCCACTCGCTGCGCTCGGTGCCGGCCAGCGCCTGGAGGCTGAGGCTCTCTATGGGGCGCAGCGTGACCGTGCCGTGCATCCGGAGGTCGCGCGTCTCCTCGTGACCGTTCTCCTCGTTGATGACGTTGAGCGGGTTGTAGTAGTTGTAGCCGCCGCGGTCCATCCAGTCACCGTTGGCATCGCGCACGCTGTCGGTGGGGTTGCGGATGATGGCTTCGCGCCAGGCGTACCTGTAATCCGGGCCGGTGAAATCGTTGTCGACGCGGGTGAGGAGATCGAATCGAGCCTGGAGCTTCCCGTCGTACATCGTCTGATCCAGCCCGATGCGCCCGTTGATCGTCTTGTTGTTGGAGCGGATGAAGATCCCCTGGGCGTTCTGGTAGTTGAACGACGCCGTGTAGTTGGTGTTCTCGCTGCCGCCCGTGACGCTGATGTTGTGGCGCTGGCTGATCGGGCTCCGGAGGATGAGATCCTGCCAGTCGGTGGTGGTGCCGTAATCGGTGATCGACTTGTCGTGCGGGAACTCGAAGCCGGAGGCGATCAGGTCGCGGTAATCCTGGGCGGTGAGGAAATCGGGCCGCTTCTTGATGGTCGAGAGGCTGGCGTAGCCGTCGTAGCGGATGGTGGGTGCCCCGCCCGAGGCCTTCTTGGTGGTGACGAGGATGACGCCGTTGGATGCGCGCGATCCGTAGATGGCGGCGGCGGATGCATCCTTGAGGACGCTGATCGAAGCGATGTCGCGCGGCGCGACGGTGTTGAGGTCACCGGGAACGCCGTCCACGAGGACGAGGGGATCGGTCGGGCCGTCCAGCGTGGTCACACCACGGAGCATTATTTCCGTTCCTTCCGTGGGGTCGCCAGTGGGAGTAGCGACGGCGAGGCCCGGCATCTTCCCCGCGATGAGCGACGCCGCATCTCGCGCAGGGGCCTCCGTGAATTCGTCGGAGGTTACGCTCGATACGGCGCTGGTAATCTCTTCTCTGCGTTGGGTTCCGTAGCCTACCGCCACGACTTCCTTCAGGACGACCGCCTGCGCCTGGAGGCTGAAGTTGACGGTGACCTGTCCACCGGGCGTCATGGTGATGGTCCGTTCGCCTGGGGCGTAGCCGATTCGCTGGACGCGAACGACGGCCTGGCCTGCGGGAACATTCGAGATGGTAAATCGACCTGCGTCGTTGGCCGCGGTGCCCAGCTTGGTGCCGCGAATCAGCACCTGTGCACCATTGAGTGGTTGGCCTGTGGCGGAATCCACCACGGTGCCGGTGACTTCGCCGTTCGCCTGTGCGGAAGCCTGGGCTGCGCTCGCCAGAACGAGTGCGGCCACGAAGGTCATCCGCACGATCCAGGTTCGCATCTTCGATCTCCTGTGCTGAGGGATCCGACTCACTGAGGAGCCGTGCAGCGGTTTTGGGTGGTGGGTGGGGAAACTCTCTGGGCGACAGAAGTAGGGGTTGTCGTACGTGGCGCCGCGCTTCTGTTGGCGCCGCCCTGCTGCAACTTGGTACAGCGGCGGAGCTCTTCCTGCGAAAAATGCAAGCGCTTACATACAGCGGTGAAAGCGCTTACATGGACGCACGTATACTGTATCCGGCTGGGTAGTGGACGAGACACGATATGGACCACCATACATACTGTCAAGAGACAGCGGCCCGCGGGTGAGCCCCGCGGGCCGAATCGCAACTCGCTACACTTGAAGCCACGCGCGACCCGAGTCCAATCCTCGAGCCCGCGCCGATCTCACCTCAACGCAACTCGTCCGACCTCACTATCCGTACTCCGTACACCGCACCCACCTGGCTCCCATCCTTCGCCTGGAAACGAACGGTTACCTTCTTCTTTCCCTTCACCAGCGAAGCCGGAACCGCGTAGCTCTCGTCCACGAAACGACCAGGGTCCGAGCGCTCCACATGTTCGTCGGCCACCTTCTCCCCATCCACCAGAATCTCGAATGAAGCGGGGAGTGTACGCCGGTCGGCCGTGTAGTACGTGGCCACCACCGCCATCGGGTGCGACGGGTCCACCGCCAGGTCGTACGAGAACCAGCTCCGGCTCGCGCGCGCCGTGCGACCCATGTTCCAGTGAGAGCTGGTGTCCTTCCCGCTCTGGTAGTTGAAACCCTGCTCCGTGGACTCACGCCCCGGCTTCACGAAGGCCACGCTCGCCGCCTCGAGCATCCGCTGGTGCTCGGCCTCGACCCGATACTCCGCCTTCTTCTTTTCCCAGTCGTCGCTGCTGTACGTGTCCCAGTAAACGGCGTACGTCCGAGCGCCCATCCGGTAGAAAGGAATCAGCTCCACGTCGTGCGCCTTCCCGTCGGCGTCCGGCTCGCGCCCGACTCCCTTCGTCCGGAAGCGACCCGGCTCGCCCGCAACCGGCTCGAGCCACTTCTCCACCGGCTCGTCGGATACGAGCACCGGCACCACCGGTCGATCGGGGGGCGGACCCTCGCGGTCGCGGCCGCGCCGGCGCGCGGCCTCCGGGCCCAGGTCCGCCGCCAGCACCAGCGGTCCCCACATGATCGCGGTGCGGCTCGGCTGGTCGGGGGTGGGCTCCAGACGCAGCGACTTGGGGAGCGTCACCTCCACCACGTCGCCGCTCCGCCAGGTACGCTTGATGTCCACGAACTCGCCTACGGGCGTCGGCGACGAGTACATCTTGCGGCGATTCCCGCGAGACCCGGTCGTGAGCTTCGTCCCCTCGGCAGGCTCCTCGACCGCGCGGCCGTTCACCTTCACCGAAAAGCCGTCGGTCACCCAGTAGGGGCGGCGCAGCGAGAGGGTGAACTCCTTAGGCGAACGAAGAGTGAGCGTGAGCTTCGCGCTCTCGCCCTCGGGGAAGTCGCTCGCCATGGAAAGGTCGACCCCCGCCGCGCTCCATCTGGCGGTTGACGGCGCGTACTGGCTCACCCAGAGCTGGTCGCCGGATTCGTAGTAGACGCCGTCGCCGTGGAGCGCGTGGTTCTCCATCCCCGTGCCCACGCAGCAGGTGAAGCTCTCGAACATGTCCTGGTACTCGTGCGTCACGCCGCGCCCCACGGGTACCATGTAGCACATGCGGCCATCATCGCGATTGATGGAGGCCAGGGCATGGTTGTACATCGCCCGTTCCTGGAAGTCGGCGTAGTGCGCGTCGGGCCAGATCGAGAAGAGCTGGCGGCTCAGCTTGAGCATGTTGTAGACGTTGCACGACTCCGCCGTCCGACCGTCCACGCGCGCGCCGAGCATGTCGGGCGGGCCGAAATACTCGTCGGTGCCGTCTCCGCCGGTCGAGAAGCTGTGGTGCCGAGCTACGATGTCCCAGAAATAGCTGGCGGCGAGGATGTCCGACGGCTGGCCCGTGTAGATGTAGCGGGAGGCGTTGCCGATCAGCTTCGGGATCTGGGTGTTCGCGTGCTTTCCGCCAAGGTTGTCCTGGTGGCGCTGCAGTGGCTCGACGAAGGCGTACTGCTCGAAGTCGTAGGAGAGTTTCAGCCAGCGCGGGTCGTTGGTGTCGTGCCAGAGATCCACGAGCACCTCGTTCATCCCACCGTACTCGGTGTCGAGCATGTGCTGGATCTGGGCGTCATCGAGCTTGGAGAGCACGCCTTCCGCCCAGGCGGCGAACTTCGTTTCCACATCGAGCGCCGTCCGGTTGCTGGTGTGGCGGTAGGCGTCGCGCAGGCCGGCGAAGGTCTTGTGGAGCGTGTACCACGGCGACCATTCGCCGTTGAGATCGAAGGCGGCGGCTTTGATCTCGCCGCGCGCGAGCGCCTCGAAGCACTTGCGTCCTCCCTCGAGGGCGCTGAGGTAGCCGTCGCCGTGCTTGTCCTGCACGACCTTCAGCTCATCGACGATGTAGGTCGCGCGGTCCTTGAAGCGCTGGTCGCCGGTGGCGGTCCACATCAGGCTGACCGCGGAGAGGTAGTGGCCGGCGATGTGGCCCGTGAGGTTGCGGCCGCCGCCATCCCATCCATCGTACGGCTTGGCTTTGGGCTCGAGTCCGGCGGTCTTGCGGTAGTAGGCGAGCATCCGGTCGGGCTCGAGCGCGAGGAGGTACTTGATGTCGAGCTCCTGGGCATGCCGGAGCGGTCCGCCGGTGAGGCGAACGTTCGCGAGCGGGAGCGGTCGGGCGCGCACCGTCACGTCTTCGGCGCTCCCGCTTCGCGAGGGGAAGGGGAGCGAGAAGGGCTGGGCGTTGCCTTTCGCGAGCGGGATCGCGTTCAGGAGGGGTACGGCGCCCGTACCAACGCCGATCTTGAGGAGAGTACGGCGAGAGAGCGTCATGGAGTCCTCGCAGGGCAGGTGTAGCCGGTTGGGTGTCTCCGCCGTAGTGGTGGCGGTTCCATGGTATCGCTGCGCATCCGGGTGTCGCGGAGGCGGACGCGGATGGGGCGGGGGCGAGGCCGTTCGCACCCCGGGCTGCTGGATAGAATACCCACCGCCCCGTAAAGCGCAAGCGCTTACATTTTGGCAAGCGACGCGACCGACGGGGTCAGGTCTTTGATTTCGAGCGGACTGAGCGTTCGCTCAGTCCGCTCGAAATTAAAGACCTGACCCCGTCGCTTACCCGCACCCCGGCATGCGGAAGGCACCGATGCGCGTGGAGTAGTTGGTCGCGCCCTTCTTCAGGTAGTCGCCGACGTACCAGATGGTGCAATCGTCGGCCGGGTCCATCGCGGTCTGCGTGTAGTCCTCCCAGCGCAGCGTGTTGGTCTGCGATTCTTCCCCCTCCACGAGCACCGCTTCGTGCAGCGAGAGCACGCCCTTCGGGTCGCCGGAGAGCCGCCCCGCGAAGCGCTGGCCGGCGTAGTGAGGGGTGCCGCCGAAGGAGTAGCCGATCCCTATGTTGCCGTCCCGGTCGATGGCGGGGCTCGCGAGCCAGCGGTACAGCGAATCGGGCGCGAAGGTACCCTGCTGGTAGAGCTCGACGTTCCGCGCGCTGTCGAGCCGGAACTCGTACCAGCGCACCCCGCCACCGCCAGCAGTCGTGTTCACCGAATGCACGGCCACTATCGATTCACGATCGCCGATCCGCCTGTAGACCACCCGCGACATGATCTTGTCGCCCTGCGCGTCGAGACGGTTACCCGTTCCCGGTTGCGGCACGCAGCTCGTGAGCTGGCCGCCGCAGAGGTAGAAGTATGGCGCCACGGGGACCTCTTCCGGGCCAGTCACCTTCGTCTTCGACGGATCGGCCCAGTCGACGTGGTACTTCCACACATGGAGCACGCTGTCGCTCGGCCGCCCCCTCAACTGCGTTCCCCCGGCGGCGATCATGATGTTCGGCGCGCCGGCGGGCGGGAGCTGCTTCCCGTCGAGGTCCGCGTTGTTGAGGAAGTTGACGCTGTCGATGATCACGCACTGCTCCGTGGCCGGCTCCCCTTTCAGCATCTTCGCGCGGTCCGCCACGCAGGCGTGCTTCTGGATCACCTGGTCGCCCGTGCTGGTGGGGACGTAGTAGCCGTCGGGCCACACGGCCGGGCGCGGATAGTCGGGGAAGAGAGGGCGCACGAACTCGTATCTGTAGTAGGGGCCGAACGGGTCGCTCCCCTGACTCACAGCGTAGCACATGGCGTACGATCCCTTGTCGCGGCTGCGGCGCGCGCGCCGCTGCTGGCGCAGCCGGTCGTCGGCCCGTGCGGACGTATCGGAGGGGGGCGGCGGAGGCGGCTCGTAGAGCCGCTGCGCCTTCCCCGGCTGGCCGGGCTGACCCGGCTGGCTCTCGCTCGCCGGCTCGTGCGCCTTCGGAGCCGGCGGCTCATCGGGACGCAGCGGCAACCGGGAGAAGATGGGCATCACGATCAACCAGCGGTCCGCGAGCTGGTCGTAGCGCACAACGGCGTCGCCGTTGTTGCGCTGGTCGCACCCACCGCCGAAGCCACGGAACACGTTGTTGGTCTCCACCGGTCCATAGAGCACCTTGCCGGTGGTGTCGTACTTCTCACCCTTCTTCGTGAAGATCGCCATCCGCGAGTTCACGGTCTGCACGATGTGATTGGGTCCCACGGCGAGCGAGTTGTCGGATGGATTCCGCATCCTCGCCGTTCCCTGCGGCCCCGTGAAGCCTTCGCCGAGCCCGTCGAAGCTTGCCGCGACAACGGCGGCGGGACGAGTGCCCTCGGAAGTCTGCTCCACATCGCCGGAGCCGGGGAGGGTGGTCATGAGGGGAGCGGTGCCGGCGTGGCCACCGGCCTCGCGCTCCCCGCCCTCCTCCATTTCCGGCGCGAGAGCGTATTCGGGGATCCCCTCCTCCGCCTCTTCGCCGGACGTCCGGACCGCCTCGCGAGACTCCGCGACCGCAGGCGAGATCCGCGCGTCGAGCCGCTCGGAGACATCGAAGCGGAGCGCATGGTGAACCGTAACGCTGTCTGCCTCTCCGACCGTTCCGGGCACATAGGGCGACCTTCGGGCAGAGCCGGAGAGCGACGGTTGAGGGCCGAGCGCGGCGAGTATGGCGACGGCTACCAGAGCCGCCACTCCCGCGGCGATGCCGAAGATACGGATTCCTCGTTGGATCATCGGGTCGTTCCCATGACTGGGTGAAGGCATGAGCGACACGGGAGAGCATGGTACCATGCTCTCCCGTGCCGACCGTGGTGCTCTAATCGCAGGTGGGTGCCACGATGGGGCAACGGTGTTCGCTCGTGTGGGTCGGGGAGCGTCGGTGTCCGGGTCGTGCGGGTCGTGTTCGTGTTCGGACGGGCGCGGTCCAGGACGGGGGCGGCGGTGCGGCGGGGTTGGACGCCCCGGCCGGACTGCCGGATATTGTATCCGATAAGCGACTTAGGATACAATCATGTGTCTCACCGTTTTCCGCAAGAGTGCGCGCGCCCGATGGGCCGAGCACGTCTCTACGCGGAAATTCACTCTTGACAGCCGCCGGTCGATCGTGCTTGGTATGTGCCGGCAGCTCCTGGCTGGATACTGTATCCGTGCCGCAACCGCCAGCCGCCTGCCGCCCCGCCTCCCTGCCCGCCCGAAGCACCGCTCGACCACGCCCACCCAAACCCCACCGGTCACCACGACGGCCGTGGAGAAACAGAAACGTGGCCACTCGACAGGTACGGCTCCGCTCGCGATGCCCGATCTCGCGCACCATGCTCGGTACGGCGGCACACCAGCACCCCCCCACACCGGCATCGCTGCCATGAGTCGGCTCGGCGAAGCCCGCCGCGCGGCGGCGGCGACGGGCCGCGCGCTGCTCCTGGCTCTCGTACTGCTCCTACCCGCCGCACGCTCCAGCGCACAGCCGGTGGTGACCGATGTTTTCCCGGCCGCGGAGTACGCGGCGCGGCGCGCGAAGGTGATGACCGCGATCGGCGACGCCGTCGCCATCCTGCAGGGGACGACGGAACGTCCGGGCGAGCAGCCCCTCCGACAGGGCAACCAGTTTCATTACCTGTCGGGCGTCGTCGCGCCGCGGGCACTGCTGGTGATCGACGGGCGCGCGAAGCGCTCCACGCTCTACCTGGAGCCGGAAACCGAACGACGCGTCCAGGTCATGTTCGGGCCGCTGATCGAGCCGGGCGACTCCGCCGCCCGGGCCACGGGGATGGATGCGGTGCTCGCGCGAGAGGAGTTCGCGAACGCAGTCGCGGAGCTCGCGCGCGAGGGCCGCACGATCTACACGCCCTTCCGCCCCGAGGTGCTCGGCAGCGCTTCCGCCGGCGATGTCGTGAAGCTGGCGAAGGCCACCCGCGAAGATCCGTGGGACGGCCGGATCTCGCGCGTCGAGAGCTTCATCGCGCACCTGCGCGAGAGGGCACCGAGCTCCGGGATCAGAGACCTCGACCCCATCCTCGACACCCTGCGCGCCACCAAGAGCCCTCGCGAGATAGCGGTGATCCGCGAGGCCACGCGCATCACCGGTCTCGGGATCATCGAGGCCATGCGCGACGCGAGGCCGGGGATGTACGAGTACGAGCTGCAGGCCGACGCCGAGTACGTCTTCAAGAAGCACGGATCGTACGGTCCCGCGTACTTTGCTCTGGTCGCCACGGGACGCAACACGTTTTACACGCACTATCACAAGAACACTGCGCGTCTGCAGGACGGCGACCTGGTCCAGTTCGACTACGCCCCCGACTACCGCAACTACACGTCCGACGTGACGCGCGTCTTCCCGGCCAACGGGAAGTTCACGCCGAGGCAGCGGGAGCTCTACACGATCTATCTGCGACTCTACCAGGCGTTGATGACTTCCATCAGGGTCCATGCGACGCCCCGCGAGATCGTCGCCGACGCGGTGGTGAAGATGGATTCGATAATGAGCTCGTACCGCTTCACCGATCCCAGGATTCAGGACGCGGCCGCGCGCTTCGTGGAGCGCTACCGAAAGAGCGAGCCTCGCGCGCTGGGCCACACGATCGGGATGGAGGTGCATGACGTCCGGCTGCCGACGCCGACGCTCGAGAGCGGCCAGCTCTTCACGATCGAGCCGCAGATGACGATCCCGGAGGAGCACATCGGGATCCGGCTGGAGGATGTCATCCTGATTACCGATACGGGCTACGAGAACCTTTCGGCGTTCGTGCCGGTGGAGATCGAGGACATCGAGCGAGCGATGGCCGGTCCGGGTCTGAGTGACGCACTGCTTCGCGTGCCGGCGCGTCGGTGACCGGTCCGGATGCCGGAACGAGGTTGCGTTTTTCTCGACGTAACGGATATTTTATACAGAGATCATGGCCAATTCACCCACTCGCCCGCGACCCGCAGGTCGGCGGGTCGGAGCCCGCGAGATGACGGAGCGTCGGCCCATCCAGCGGCAGACCGTCGCCGCTGCCACGGTCGAAGGCATCAGGGAACGCATCCTCGACCGCACCTACGCCGAGGGCGAACAGCTTCGCCAGGACGTGCTCGCCGCCGACCTTGGCGTCAGCAGGATCCCCGTGCGCGAAGCGCTCCGTCAGCTCGAGGCCGAGGGACTGGTCACTTTCAGCCCGCACCGCGGGGCGGTGGTCTCCTCGCTCTCCATCACCGATATCGAGGAGCTCTTCGCTCTGCGCACCAGGCTGGAGAGCATTCTCCTTCGCCGCGCCGTTCCGCTCCTCACCGAAGAGCACTTCGAGCGCGCCCAGGAGATCCTGAACGAGTACGATGCCGCTTTCCGCAATCGCGATGTGGCGGCGTGGGGCGACCTGAACTGGCAGTTTCACTCCACGCTCTACTCCGCTGCCCAGCGGCCGGTCACCATGGCCGTGGTGGAGCGGCTGCACCTCCACTCCAACCGCTACGCACGGATGCAGCTCGCGCTCACGCGCGGCGAGGCGCGCGCGCAGAAAGAGCACGGCGCGATACTGGCGGCAGCTCGCAAACATGACGCGAGCCGCGCCTGCGCACTTCTCAGCGCGCACATCCTTGGCGCGGGGCGCTCGCTCGTTCGCTTCCTTCGTGGCGAGCGGGCGAAAAGTGGCAAGCGTTCCAGGAGTGTTTCGTGATGCGTTCACGGCCGCGTCGATCGCGCCGCGCGGTTCCTTTCCTTCAGCAAACGCCGATGCTCTGATGGCTTCTACGGCTCCCATTCTCCGCAACTTCGTGTCGGGCGGCTTCCACGAGGTGGAATCCGACTCCTGGGTCGACGACCTCAACCCCTCCGACTCCTCCGACGTGATCGCCCGGATCCCCCAGGGCTCGAGCGACGACGCTCGCGCCGCCGTCGAGGCGGCGTCCGCTGCGCTCCCGGCGTGGCGCGCGCTCACCGGACCGGCGCGCGCGGAGTACCTGCACGCGTGGGCGGGCTCGATCGCCGCGCGCAAGGAGGAGCTGGCGCAGGCGATGGCGCGCGAGGTGGGGAAGCCGATCGGTGAGGCGCGCGGGGAAGTCGGGCGATGCATCGTGATCCTCCGCTACTACGCCGGCGATGCGGTGCGCTCGATCGGCGACGTGATCCCCGCCGGAGTCCCGGGCGCGCTGCAGTTCTCGCTGCGCGAGCCCCTGGGTGTGGTGGCGCTGATCACTCCGTGGAACTTCCCGCTCGCCATTCCGCTCTGGAAAGCGGCGCCCGCGCTGGCCTACGGGAACACGGTGGTGCTCAAGCCGTCGGAGATGTCGTCGCACATGGCGAGTCTTCTCGCGGAGACCGCCGCGGCGGCGAACCTCCCGGCCGGAGTCTTTAACGTGGTGCTGGGCACCGGACCGGCTGTGGGCACGCCGCTGCTGCAGTCGCCCGAGGTGCGCGGGATCAGCTTCACCGGCTCGTCGGCGGTGGGTGCGGTGGTGGCGCGCATCGCGGCCGAGCGGAATGTGCGCTATCAGACCGAGATGGGGGGAAAGAACGTGGTGATCGTAGCCCCCGATGCGGACCTCGACGCGGCTGCCGCGCTCACCGCTGCCGGCGCCATGCGCTACGCGGGGCAGAAGTGCACCGCAACGAGTCGCGTGGTGGTGGACCGGAAGGTCGAGGGCGCCTTCCTCGACCGCCTGCGCGCCAAGGTGGAAGCGCTCCCGCTGGGCCCCGTCGACGATCCTTCCGCGGCGGTGGGCCCGCTCATCAGCGCGCGCTCGCGCGAGAGCATCGACCAGGCGCTCGCCGAGTCGCAGCCGGAACGGATCTTCGGCGGCGAGCTCCCGGATGACGAACGCTTCAAGCGCGGCTACTTCTTCGCGCCGCTCGTCATCCGGCTCGCCGATCCCGGCGCGCCGCTCGCGCAGCGCGAGCTCTTCGGCCCCGTGCTGGGCACGCTGGTGGCCGACGATCTCGACCACGCGATCGACATCGCGAATCACACGAACTACGGCCTGAGCGCCTCTCTCTTCACTCGCGACGTGCGCACCGCGCTCCAGTACGTGCACCGCATCAATGTGGGGCTCGTGCGCGTGAACGGCGACACCACCGGCGTGGACCCGCACGCGCCCTTCGGTGGGATGAAGGGCTCCAGCTCCGGCAGCCGCGAACAGGGGCCGGCCGCACGCGAGTTCTACACCGAGACGAAGACCGTGCAGATCAATCCGTGACTACCGTGCCCGCAAGCCCGGTTGTCCGAGCTCCGGTGCCCGGGCCCTTCTCCGGAGGCTCTGCCTCCGGCGTCTTGCCTCCCGAGACTCCGACTGCTTCCTGCTTCCTGCTCCCTGCTTCCCGCGGTTTCCGCCCACTGTCTCTTTCACCCGACCAACATGCAAGCCACTGACTGGCGGGGAGTCTTCCCCGCGATCACGACTCCCTTCCGTGAAGATCTCACGGTGGACCACGACTCCCTGCGCGATCACGTCGAGTGGCTCGTCGAGCACGGTTCCACCGGTATCGTGGCGCTCGGGTCGCTTGGCGAGGGCGCGACGCTCGGCTTCGACGAGAAGGTACAGATCCTGGAGAGCTGCAAGGCGGCCACCGGCGACAGGGTGCCACTCGTGGCCGGAATATCCGCGCTCGGTACGCACGAGGCGGTGGAGCTCTCACGCAGGGCGCAGCGTGTCGGGTGCGACGGGCTCATGGTCCTCCCGCCGTACGTGTACCAGAGCGAGTGGCGCGAGATGAAGGCATACGTGGAAGCGATCATCGAGGCCACGCCGCTCTCGTGCATGCTCTACAACAACCCGATCGCGTACGGCACCGATTTCCTCCCCGAGCACATCGGGGAGCTCTGCGTTCACGAGAACCTGCACGCGGTGAAGGAGTCGAGTGCCGACATCCGGCGAGTGACCGCGATCCGCGCGCTCCTCGGCGACCGGCTTGCGATCTTCGTAGGAGTGGACGATCTGATCGTAGAGGGGATCGCCGCCGGCGCGGTTGGCTGGATAGCCGGCCTGGTGAACGCTCTCCCCGATGAGACGATGCGGCTCTTCGAGCTCGCCTCCGCGGGCGAGACCGAGGCGGCACGCTCGCTCTACGAGTGGTTCCTCCCGCTCCTCCGCCTCGACCTCGGGCCGAAGTTCGTGCAGACGATCAAGCTGGTGCAGAACGAGCTGGGGAAGGGGAGCGCGCGCGTGCGTCCTCCGCGGCTCGAGCTGGAAGGTGCGGAGCTGGACGCGGTGCTCTCCCTCATCCGCGAGCAGCTCGCGGTTCGGCCGACCGCGTAGCATGACTTCCGCAGGTCCGGAAGTGCGTTCGGTGGACATCGTCGACTCGCACACCGAGGGGGAGCCCACTCGCGTGGTGGTCTCCGGCTGGCCTCAGCCAGAGGGCGCCACCATGCTCGAGCGTCGCGAGGTGCTGCGCCGCGACTTCGACGCGCTCCGCCGCGGCGTGGTGTGCGAGCCGCGCGGGCACGATGCGGTGGTGGGCGCGCTCCTCACGCCGCCCGTCAACGATGGCTCTGTGGCAGGGGTGATCTTCTTCAACGACGTGGGCTACCTCGGCATGTGCGGCCACGGGCTGATCGGCGTGACGCGCACGCTCGAGTTCCTGGGACGCATGGGGCCGGGGAGCGTTCGTATCGACACTCCCGCGGGCACGGTGGGCGCGGAGCTGTCTGCCGATGGCACCGTGACCGTGCAGAACGTGCCCTCGCGCCGCCACCTTGCCGACGTCGAAGTCGACGTGCCGGGGGTGGGTCGCGTGAAGGGCGATGTGTCGTACGGCGGTAACTGGTTCTTCATCACCGAGCTCGAGGAGCCGGCGCTCGACCTGTCGAATCGCGCGGAGCTGCTGCGCGCGACCACCGCCATTCGCGATGCGCTCCACGCAGGTGGTATCACGGGTTCCGACGGCGCGCTGATAGACCACATAGAGCTGGGCGCCGCGCCCACGCGCGCCGATGCGGACAGCAGGAACTTCGTTCTCTGTCCCGGAGCGGCGTACGACAGATCACCGTGCGGCACGGGGACGTCGGCCAAGATGGCCGCGCTCCACGCGCGCGGCGAGCTGAGTGTTGGCAGGAAGTATCACCAGGAGAGCATCACGGGGAGTCTGTTCACCGGCTGGCTGGAGGAGCGCGATGGCGAGCTCGTTCCCTTCATCCGTGGCCGCGCCTACGTGACGTCGCGCGCCACGCTCCTCTTCGACCCCGCCGATCCCTTCCGCTTCGGCTTCCCCGAGGAGTGATGCCGAGCGGCCAGCCCGACGTCCTGATAGTTGGCGCTGGCGTGGTGGGCGCAGCGTGCGCGCTGGCGCTCGCGCGCGAAGGCGCGCGCGTGCTCGTCATAGACGCCGACTTCGTGGGAGGCGGAAGCACGGCTGCCGCGATGGGTCACCTGGTGGTGATGGATGACTCGGAGCCGGAGCTCCAGCTCACCGCGTACTCGCGGCAGCTCTGGTCGGAGCTCTCGGAGGAGCTGCCGCAGGAGTGCGAGGACGAGCGGCGCGGCACGCTCTGGGTGGCGTCCGCACCGGAGGAGATGGACGCCGTTCGCGAGAAGCGCGAGCGCTACGCGCGCCACGGGATCGCTGCCGAGGTCGTGGACGAGCGAACACTCGCCGAGATGGAGCCGCACCTGCGCCGCGGCCTTGCCGGCGCCCTCCACGTCCCCGACGACTGCGTGCTCTATCCTCCCGCCGCTGCGCGCTACTTCGCCGACCGTGCACGCGAGCTGGGCGCGGAGGTGCGCGAGCAATGCATGGCGGAGAGCGTGGACGGTCGTACCGTGCGCATCAGCGAGCGTGCTGGTGCGGAGTACCTCGTGTCGGCGGGAGCGGTTGTGAACGCCGCCGGAATAGATTCACCGCGGCTCACGCCAGGGTTGCAGATAATTCCGCGCAAGGGACAGCTGCTCATCACCGACCGCTATCCGGGGCTCTGCGGCTGCCAGATCGTGGAGCTGGGGTACCTGCACAGCGCGCACACGCTGGGCGGAGCATCTGTTGCGTTCAACGTCCAGCCGCGCGCGACCGGCCAGCTGCTCATCGGCTCATCGCGCGAGCTCGTGGGGCGCGATCCCGAAGTGAATCGCGAGCTCCTTGGCTCGATGCTCGAGCGCGCGATAGAGTTCATGCCCGTTCTGGCGCGGTGCAACGCGACGCGCGCGTGGACCGGCTTCCGCCCGGCGACGCCCGATGCGCTCCCGCTCATCGGACCGTGGGAGGGCGCCGAGGGCGTGTGGATAGCGGCTGGCCACGAGGGGCTCGGCATCACCATGGCGCCCGGGACGGGCGCGTTGATCGCCGACTCGATCATGGGGCGCACGCCCGCGATAGATCTCGCGCCCTTCGCGCCCGGCAGATCGATGCCCGCGGCCGCCGAACCAGCCGGACTCTGAGCGATGGGCGAGAGCGTGGAGATCGTGGTTGACGGCGAGCGCGTGCGCGTGAGCGAAGGGATGACGCTCGCGTCAGCGCTGATGGATGCGGGCGTGATCGCGTTTCGCGTCTCCGTCAGCGGGGCGCCGCGTGCGCCGATCTGCGGTATGGGAAGCTGCTTCGAGTGTCGCGTCACCGTGAACGGGCGGCAGCATCAGCGCTCTTGTCTCATCCCGTGCGCGGAGGGGATGGTGGTGGAAACGGGGAGCGGGGCTGGCAGGGGAGACGCGGAGTGAGCGGAGCTGCTCGCGAGAACGGAGCTACCGCCGTCATCGAGTGCGATGTAGCCGTGGTGGGCGGCGGACCAGCAGGGATCGCCGCCGCGGCGAGGGCTGCCGAGTCGGGCGCGAAGGTCGTGATGGTCGACCAGGGGATGCGCCCGGGCGGCCAGGTCTGGCGCCACCGCGATACGAGCGATCTTCCGCGCCTCGCGCGCAGCTGGCTCGATCGCCTGAACCGCTCGGGCGCTCGATGTCTCCCGATGGCGACCGTCACCGATGCGACGAGCGACTGCGTCGTGAGTGTGGCTCACCGCGATGGTAGCGCTACCGTGCGCGCGGGCGCGCTGGTGATCGCGACAGGCGCGCGTGAGCTCTTCATTCCGTACCCGGGGTGGACGCTCCCTTTCGCGATGGGAATCGGTGGCGCGCAGGCGCTTCTCAAGGGCGGCATGCGCGTCACCGGAAAGCGCGTGATAGTCGCGGGGAGCGGGCCGCTCATTCTCCCCGTAGCGGCCGCGATGGCGCGCGCCGGTGCACGACTGACCGCGGTACTCGAGCAGGCGCCAGCGGCCGCGCTGGCCGGCTTCGCGCGCACGCTCTGGCGTCATCCATCCAAGCTCGCAGATGGCGCCCGCTACCGCTCGGCGTTCGCGCGCACGCCGTACCGCACGGGAAGCTGGGTGGTGCGCGCCGAGGGCGAAGGGCGCGTGGAGCGAGTGACGCTCACGGACGGCCGCCGCAGTTGGAGCGAGGAGTGCGACCTGCTCTGCTGCTCGTACGGCCTCGTGCCCAACGTGGACCTGGCGCTCCTGCTGGGCTGCGCGGTGGACGAGGGACGTGTGGTGGTAGATCCGTCGCAGCGGACGAGCCTCCCGCGCATCTACGCGGCGGGCGAGCCCACCGGTGTGGCCGGTGAGTTGGCCGCGCTCACCGAGGGGGAGATCGCCGGACTCGCCGCCGCCGGTGACGCACGCGCCGCCGACCGCTCGCTCGCGCGAGCGCGACAGCGCTGGCGCGCATTCGCCGAGCAGCTCGCGCTCTCGTTCCGCCCGCGCCGCGAGCTGCGCGACCTCGCCGACCGGGACACGATCATCTGCCGCTGCGAGGATGTCCCACTCTCGCGCCTCGATCCCTCCTGGAGCGTCCGCCAGGCGAAGCTCTACACCCGCATCGGCATGGGCCCCTGCCAGGCCGGCGTCTGCGGCCCCGCCTGTCACTTCCTCTACTCGTGGCCCCAAGGCCGCGTGCGGCCGCCGTTGGGAGGACCGGAGGTTGGGAGGGTTCAGGAGGCAGGGTTCAGGGTTCAGGGACTGCAAGGGAACAGGAAACAGGAAACAGGAAACAGGTAACTGCCTCGGAGTAGAGAGCTATCTCGCCACCAGCCGTACCTGTTCCCTGTTTCCTGTTTCCTGCAGTTGGCAGTCCCTGAACCCTGTAGTTGCTGAACTCTGTACTTCTTGCCTTGCCCCGAGGCGTAACCCACTATAGGCCGCACCCTATCCGCAGAGGACTTCCATGTGGGCCGAGTTCAAGGCGTTTCTGATCAAGCAGAACGCGCTGGCGCTTGCGATAGCGTTCGTGATCGGAGCGGCGCTCAACACCGTGGTGCAGGCGATCGTGAACGACATCATCATGCCGATCGTCGCGGTTCTGACTCCGTCGGGGAATTGGAAGACGGCGGTGTGGCACGCGGGGCCGATCCAGTTCGGGGTGGGTGATCTGGCGAGTGCGGTGCTGAACTTTCTTATCATCGGCTTCGTGGCCTGGCGGCTGAGCAAGCTGTTCATCAGGGAGCCCGCACCCGCGGCGGCGCCGGCAACCAAGATGTGTCAGTACTGCAGGATGACCATCGATGCAGCGGCATCGCGTTGTCCGCATTGCACGAGCGCGCTCGGCTCGGGCGTCCCTGCGGAGCCGCTACCGAGTGGAGGGGCTCCCGTACGCGGCTAGGGCGGATCACAGGTCGCCCGCGTTGCCGGGAGAGTGCCGTGACGTCCCTGACAGGCAGGAACGGGGTATAATTCAGGGATAGTGCAGCACTCACTACGAGCGAGCAGCGCGGGCGGCGGCTTTCGCTGCCCGCCCGCTTTACCGGACAGGAAAGCCAATAGATGCGTCGAACGATGTGCAAGTCGAAGATCCACCGAGCCGTGCTCACGGGGGCGGATCTGCATTACGAGGGGAGTCTGACGCTCGACCGCGGGCTGATGGAAGCGGCCGACATCGTTCCCTTGGAGAAGGTACAGGTGGTGAACGTGAATACCGGTTCGCGTCTCGAGACGTACGTGATCGAGGGCGAGCGCGGAAGCGGGACGATCCAGCTCAACGGCGCAGCGGCCCGACTCGGCGCTGCCGGCGACCACGTGATCGTCATCAGCTACGCGGACTACGAGGAGGATGAGCTCGAGGATTTCGAGCCGCGGCTCGTGTTCGTGGACGATCGGAATCACATAGTGAATCCGGGGATCAGAAGGGCGAAGTGATGGACGGCGGGCGCGCGCCGCCCGTCAGGGAACATCGGAGAGATCGCCTCGCATGCACGCATGCGAGGCGATCTCTTTTCTGTCGTGCCCCGGCTTCGTGTGCCTTTTGGGCGGCTCGGTCAGTCTAGTACGTGAGTTGGGTAGTGGGGCAGGTCGATTTGTATACACCCGCTCGGCGGGAGCTGTCGCATTTTGCGGCACCGTGGCACATCGCGTCGTTAGATGTGGACGCAGGCGTGCGGACACTCCCGGACATCTCTTTGTCGAACAATGGCTTGCGATCCGCCGAGTCCGCTGGCACGCGGGTCGCCTCTAGCGGGGAGCCAAAACCTTCAGGCGCCGAAAAGGATGTCGATCGTCTCCGCGAGTCATCAGATAACCGCACCGACAGTAGGTCAGGCAAACGGCGAAGTTTTGCTCTGGCAGAGCAGGATCCGCCTCTGCTTCGGGCTGCTCGTGTGCGGCGTGGGGACTGGACTTCACCTGAGCGGCAACATCCCGACGCTGCCGCGGCTGGCCGTGCTCACCGTGATCGGCTATCCGCTGCTGGTGCTCTTTCTCAGCATGCTGGTGCGCCTGAGTGGAGAAGCGAAGGACTGGATGGTCGCCATGCTCCTTGCCGCCGACATCTCCTTCCTCTTCGGCACCACGTACCTGGTGGTACCTCCGCAGTACTACGATCGCGCGCTGCTCTTCGGCTTCGCCATCCTGCACCTCACCGAGTTCTACTTCGGGCGCACCTTCGCGTGGTCGGCGCTCTTCGCCGTGAGTGCGGGATATCTCGCCATGATCATGAAAGCGATGGACGGCGGAGCCGCACTCTCGTGGCCGCAGGAGCTCCTCTCGCTCTCGCTGTTCGTGATCACCGCCACCTGGTTCGTCATGCATTACGGCAACTTCAAGGGACGGCTGGAGCGGATCGTGAATCTCTTCGAGCGCGCCGAGGAGGGCGACTTCTCGGGAGAGTACGACGTATGCGAGGACCGGCACCCCGACAGCGTGACCATGGTGGGCAGAGCGTACAACCGCGTGCGATCACAGCTCTCGAGTCTGGTGCTCACCGATGCGTTGAGCGGCTGCCTGAACCGGCGCGGTCTGGAGCAGCATCTGGGGCAGGAGGTCTCGCGCGCCGCCCGCAACGGGAGTGAGCTGGCGCTGATCGCGCTCGACGTGGATCACTTCAAGACCATCAACGACTCCTTCGGCCACCTCGCGGGTGACTCGGTGATCCACGAGGTGGGAGAGCTGCTTCGCGCCGCTGCTCGCGTGGGCGACGTGGTGGCGCGCACGGGCGGCGACGAGTTCACGCTACTACTTCCCGACACGAACGCCGCGGGTGCCTTTCGTCTCGCCACGCGCATCCGGGAGGACGTCGCGACCCGCCGCTTCGATGGCATCTCCGGGAAGATTCCCGTGACGGTCAGCATCGGGATCGTGGCAGTGCGAGCGGTGGAGGAGGACATCATCCACGACCTCCATTCGCGTGCGGACGAAGCGCTCTACGCTGCCAAGGACGCCGGCCGCAACCAGGTCAGCATCTGGACCCCCAACCTCCGCGCCATCGCCGTCACCCGCGCCAACATCGCGCTGGCGAAAGTCGCTGGTGGGTGATCAGTGTCATCGCGACGCCCTGGCTCCTCTCGGTAAGGGACGCGGAGAGCGCGGAGGACCGCGGAGAACGCGGAGATGAGAGGCACACCCTTCGAGCTCTCTAAGCGAGGGGCTTTGGGGGAACTGCACACGCTTCGAGCCCTCTAACCGATGGGTTTTAAGGGGAACTGCTCCCGCATTCCAACTCCTGCCCAGATGGGCAGGACTACAGACGAGGGAGCAGTTCCCCTTCTTTCCCTTCTGCTCGTAGCGGTTGGTAGCCCGACTCCTTGTGCAGTTCCCCTCCGCGTTCTCCGCGGTCCTCCGCGCTCTCCGCGTCCCTTACCGAGAGGATGCCAGACCCCGCGAGGATATCAGCCGCGTGCCCGGTACTCGGCTTTACCCACCCGCCGAGGATGACGATGCGACGTCGGCGGGGACGTCGATCTCGCCCTCGGAGACCATGACGGCTTCGCCACCCACTCGCACGCTGGTGACGTTGCCATCGGCCTTGTCCACCTCTATTTCGAGGATGCTCGGCCTCCCCATCTCGAAACCCTGCTCGACCACGTAGTGCAGGTGCGTTGCGCCGGTCGTATCGCGCGCGCCGAGGTACGCACCGAGTGCGGCGGCGGCGGAGCCGGTGGCGGGGTCCTCGGGGACGCTCAGGCCCGGCACGAAGACGCGAGCGCGGATGTCGGAGCCCTCCAACTCCGCGTCGCGAGC
Source organism: Gemmatimonadaceae bacterium (assembly GCA_035688075.1). GTDB lineage: Bacteria > Gemmatimonadota > Gemmatimonadetes > Gemmatimonadales > Gemmatimonadaceae > JADGGM01. The sequence continues at coordinate 14,464 of DASSNL010000080.1, read as the reverse complement.
GAACACCATGATCGAGGGCGCCCAATACATGCGGAGCGATGACTCCCAGTGGTCGAGCCGCACTTTCGCGCGGCGCACGGCATCGCGGTCCTTGAGCGGGACGATCAGGAAAGGGAGTCCGCACGACACTGCCTGCGGTGCCGCCATGCCGCCGAGGATGTCGGAGGGCTCCAGCGAGAGAATGTCGGCGAGTATCGATCTTCCCGGCGCGGGCGGTCCCACTTCGGGACGCATGGCCGTGGTGAGCTGCGCGAAGACCGGCTTCCCGTCGCGCACGCGGATGACGACGGGCACTGGACCCACACCCTCCTCCAGCTCCACGCGCGTCTCCGGCTCCGCGAGCTGGATCTCTCCGAGCGTGGCGAGCACGAACGCCGCACCCACCGTGGGGTGACCCGCGAAGGGAATCTCGGCGGCCGGCGTGAATATCCGGAGACGTCGAGTGTGCGAGCTGTCGGAGGGTGGGTAGATGAACACCGTTTCCGACAGGTTGAACTCGCGTGCTATGTGCTGCAACGACTCCTCGGGGATCTCGCTCGCGTCGGGGAACACGGCGAGCGGGTTCCCGCCGAAGACACGCGAGGTGAAGATGTCGCAGGTGACGAAGCGGTGTTTCAAGCTCTCACTCCTCGCCCATGAACGGGTAAGCGTAGTCGCGCGGTGGGCTGAAGGTCTCCTTCACGGAGCGCGCACTGACCCAGCGCGTGAGGTTGAGCTTGGAGCCCGCCTTGTCGTTGGTGCCCGAGGCGCGAGCGCCGCCGAACGGCTGCTGTCCCACCACGGCGCCGGTCGGCTTGTCGTTGATGTAGAAGTTCCCCGCCGCGTTCCGTAGCAGAGCGGCCGCCTCGCGGATGGCCGCGCGGTCGCGGGCGAAGATCGAGCCGGTGAGAGCGTACGGTGACGTGCGGTCCACCAGCTGCAGAGTCTCGGTGAAGCGCGCATCCGGGTAGACGTACGCCGTGACCACCGGTCCGAAGATCTCCTCGCAGAGGAGGCGGTAGCCGGGGTCGCGCGTCTCCACGAGGGTGGGCTCGATGAAGTAACCCTCCTCGCCGCGCGCCTTCCCGCCCGCCACCACCTTCGCGTTCTTCGAGGCGTCGCTCAGGTAGTCGCTGATCTTGGCGAACGACTTCTTGTCTATCACCGCGCCGACGAAGTTCCGGAAGTCGGTCACGTCGCCCATGCGGATCTCGCTCATGATCGCCGTGGTGCGGTCGCGCACCTCGTCCCAGAGCGACTCGGGGACGTACACTCGGCTCACCGCCGAGCACTTCTGCCCCTGGTACTCGAAGCCGCCGCGCGCGATCGCCACGGCGAGCGCGTCGGGATCGGCGGATGCGTGTGCGACTATGAAGTCCTTCCCGCCGGTCTCGCCCACGATTCGCGGATAGCCTCGGTAGTTGGCGATGTTGCCGCCGATCTGTGTCCAGATCGAGTTGAACACCGCCGTGCTCCCCGTGAAGTGCACGCCGGCGAAGTCGCGGTCGTCGATGAGCCGGCGCGAGATCGCCGCCGGATCTCCGGGAACGAAGTTGATCACTCCGGGCGGGAGCCCCGCCTCCTCGAGGAGCTTCATCAGGTAGTACGCGCTGAGCATCGCCGAGCTCGCCGGCTTCCAGATCACCGCGTTCCCCATGAGCGCCGGCGCCGTGGGGAGATTGCCCGCGATGGATGTGAAGTTGAAGGGCGTCACCGCGTAGACGAAACCTTCGAGCGGCCGGTAGTCGAGCTGGTTCCACATCGCCGCGCTGCTCAGCGGCTGCTCCTCGTAGAGCTCCTGCGCGAAGTACGGGTTGAAGCGCCAGAAGTCTATCAGCTCGCACGCCGAGTCGATCTCCGCCTGGTACGCCGTCTTCGATTGGCCGAGCATGGTTGCGGCGTTGAGCGTGTCACGCCAGGTGGTGGCGAGGAGCTCGGCGGCCTTGAGGAAGACCGCGGCGCGGTCCTCCCACGACCAGCTCCCCCACTCGCGCTGCGCCTCGCGCGCCGCGGCCACGGCCTTCGTCACCTGCTCGTCCGTGGCTCTGTGCCAGTCGGCGAGGACGTGTCCGTGGGCGTGGGGCATCACCGCGTGCGCGGTGTCGCCGCTGCGGTACTCCTCGCCGCCTATGATCACGGGGATGTCGGCTCGCTCGCAGGCCATCGCCTTCAGCCGTGACTTGAGCGCCGCGCGCTCGGGCGAGCCGGGCGCGTACGAGCGCACCGGCTCGTTCACTGGGGCAGGCACCCGCCGGGTGCCGTTGAAGCCGTAGCTACCCAGGTCGCCACGAGGGCGTGTTTGTGTAGCCTGCTCTGCGTGCCGTGCGTCCGCCCCTCTGGCGTCCGTCTTCCCCGACACTGCCGGTTTCGTCGCTGGCGATTGCATCGATGCTCCTGCGTTCGGTCCGGGGGAAAGATAGCCCGTCGGCGTGTTGCTGGAAGCTCACACTGTCGTCTCAGACGCGACATACGGGGCTCACGGAGCGCCAGTCGACGCCGCTCCGCGAGCTTCCGGAGGGATGCCAGAGCGGCGCGCTGGAGAAAAAATCATCGCGCAACCTATTGCGCATACGCAGGACATCTTTACTTTGCTCCGCGATGGACCCGTGTTCCCTCTGTAGAACGCGATCCTTTCACCAATCGGAGAGGTCATCGATGGCCACCAAGAAAAAGGGCGGAGCCAGAAAGAAGGTTGCCAAGAAAAGCACCGCCAGGAAGTCGGTCGCCAAGAAAGGCGCCCGGAAGAAGGCGGCTGCAAAGACTGCGCGTAAGTCGACCGCCAAGAGCGCGCGCAAGGCGTCCGCCAAGAGCGCACGCAAGACCACCAAGAAGGCGACGCGCAAGGCAGCTCCGAAGAAGAAGCGCACGCCCAACGCAGCGTTCATGAGGCCCGTGCAGCCGGATGAGGCGCTCGGCGCAGTAGTGGGCTCGAACCCGATGCCCCGCACGGAGCTCACCAAGAAGCTCTGGGCCTACATCCGCAAGAACGGGCTCCAGGATCCCAAGGAGAAGCGGATGATCAATGCCGACGAGAAGCTCTCCAAGGTGTTCGGAGGGAAGAAGCGCGTCTCGATGTTCGACATGACGAAGCTCGTCAGCCAGCACGTCAAGTAAGCCAGGTCGTGATTCCAGACGGCCGGAAGGGGGCGTTCCCACGGGAACGCCCCCCTTTTCTTGGCGTAGCATCCGGAGAGCTCGAACCCTCGCAGCGAGCCGCACGCCCCGCTAGCTTCGCATCGATACCTACCCGGAGACGCGTACGTCAGTGGCAATGAAGAGACAGAAGCAGCAGAGCACCGATACCAGGAACGTCGTCGCGGCGGCACGCACCGGCGGAGCCAGACGCTCGTCGCCGTTCATCAGCCGCGAGACTCTGAAGTCGATCATCGGCGCGGTGATAATCTTCCTCGTGATACGCACATTCCTGGTGGAGGCGTATCACATCCCGTCGGGGAGCATGGAGCCCACACTGCTCGTGGGCGATTTCCTCTTCGTGAACAAGGCGGTTTACGGGGCGCACGTCCCCTTCACGCACACGAATCTCCCCGGCTTCTCCGACCCGGAGCGCAACAGCGTGGCGGTGTACGAGTCGCCGTCACAGGCGAGGCTGCGACCCGAGCTGCGCATCCCCAACGACCTCACACCTGTGGTGGTGAAGCGGCTGGTGGGCACGCCCGGTGACACGCTCTACATGCGCGACGGACTGCTATACGTGAACGGGATCGCGGAACCTCGCCCGGAGGGCGAAGCGCTCAAGCCGCTCGGTTGGCAGGATTCACCCGACCCCAGCTTCGACTGGCAGGATCGATACGAGATCGGCGGCTCGCGCTTCGGCCCGCCCCCGCAGGAACCGACACACGACAACTGGGGGCCGCTCGTCATCCCGCCGGGGCACTACTTCTCGCTCGGCGACAACCGCTACAACTCGGTCGACGCGCGCTACTACGGCCCCATCCCTCGCGCCAACATCCGTGGGAAGCCGATGTTCATCTACCTCTCGATCGACTTCGATGACTGGCGCGTCAGGTGGAGTCGCATCGGGGATGGGATACACTGAGCGCGCGGAGGGGAGTCCGCGCGCCGTGGGCGATGCTCTAGCCCTCTCTGCCGTCGGCCAGTCGCTTCCACATCAGATACTCGGGCCCCACGAGGGCGCGCGGCCACTCCGCCCGGTGCTGGTCGCCCCGCCATACGTCGTCTTCGCGCGCGTCGGATTCTCCGCGCCATGCGTCGGCGTCTCCGAAGGAGAGCTCCGGCGACCAGGAGCTCTCCTTCGTCTCCCCATCCTCCCATCCGCCGCCGTTTCGGTCGTTCGACATCGTCTCTCCCGCGAATGTGTTCGTCACCCGGTCCAGCGGGCCGGGATCGCAAAGTGAGCGACGCGCGAGAGCGCATCGCGCAACCTGAGCCCCCTCTCGTGCGTCATCTACTGGAGTAGCAGCCGCCCGGAGGACGGCGTGCGTACCGCCTTGGGCGAGACGCCGGCACCGGATCTCTTACCCCCCCACCGCTGCGCATGAACCGGATCCGGATCGCAGTCGCTCCCTCGAGCGCGGTAACACCTACCAGGCTTCTCGCCGCGCTGACCGTCGTCTGGATAGTGCTCCTGCCGCCCCGCGGGCACGCCGCCACGGTGATCGTGGACGCCCTGCTCGCCATCCAGTTCGCCGGCGTCGCCTGGCTCTATGGACTCTCCGCGATCGGTGCGCGAGGAACGCGACGCGCACTCTTCGCGGGGCTGGCCTGCGGGTGTGCCTTCGCGGTCGTCGCTCGCACGATTGCCACGGTGAATGCCGCGACGCTCCAGCAGGGACCATCGCTCGCGGAGGCATACGCCGGGATCGCCCTTCACGTGAGCATCCTGGCGGGGTTCGCCACCGCGCTCGGCCGCTACAGGCACCGCAACTGGATGCGATTCGAGGCGATGGTGGACGCGCTGCTCCTCATCGTGGCCGCGGCCATCGTACTCGTTCAGCTCGACGGATCGTCGAGCGTGGCGCTCTCACGCAACCCGTCGCTCCGGGCGCTCGCGCTCATATCGAATACCCTCGCGGCCGCGAATGTGATCCTCGTGGCGCTCCTGCTGGCGTGGCGCGGCGAGGTGCTCGGCGAGCGACTCGCTACCGCGCTCTCGCTCGGCGTGCTCGCCATGGGCGTGTCGAGCTTCCTCTACGTGAAGCCGGTGCTCCTCGGCGGCGAAGATGCGCCTCGCGTCGTGCTCCTCGTGTGGTCGGTCGGGGTGTGGTGCTTCATCCACGGGATCCGCGAGCGGAAAGTGGCGGCGCTCACCGAGGAGTCGGTGGAGTCGCCCACCTACGCAAGCGACGCGGCCCGCGTGCGCACTTTCTCCATCGTCATCGCGATCGTCATCGCGATCGGGAGCGCCACGGGACTGGCGCTGAGCGGCGAGCGGAGCGAGTCGCTGGGGCTCGCGCTCCTTCTCTTCGGCCTGCTGCTCGCGCTGCGCGCCGGGTATGCGCTCTGGGGTCAGCAGCGCACCACCAGCGTGCTCGAGCACGCGGCACTGGCCGAGCGTGAACAGTCGGCGCTCCTCGAGCGACACGTGGCCGCGCGCACCGCGGAGCTGGCCGAAGCGCACCGCGTGATGCAGCGGATGTGGACGCTCGGCCAGCAGATCGCGCTCGAGCTCACGCCCGAGCGTGTGCTTCGCCGCTTCATAGAGGCCGCCATGGACGTGCTGCGCGTGGAGGGCGGTGCTGTGGGTCTCCTCGACGGCGACCGGGTGCAGATCGCCATCACCGCGGGGCTCGGTGAGTCGCTGGAGGGGCGTTCGTTCGCTGTATCGGAGAGCGCGATGGGGCGTGTGGCGCGCGCGGCTACGGCCTGGTGGACCGCCGACGCCGACGCCTCGCCCGAGCCCACGGAAGACATCCCGCTCGGCGAGGGCGCGCGCTCGGCGGTGGTGATCCCTCTGCAGCGACGCGGCCAGTGCGTGGGCGCCGTCACCCTCCTCTCGCGATTCCAGCGCGACTACTCGGATATCGACGTGGCTCACGTGGAGGCGATGGCCGATCTGCTATCCGTGGCCCTCGCGAATGCCGATCTCCTCGAGACGCTGCGCAAGGCGGAGTGGCGCTTCCGCACCCTGTTCCGCGCCGCCCCCGACGCGGTGCTCACCGTTTTCGAGAGCGGCCGGATTCGCGAGGCGAACGATGCCGTGCACGACATCTTCGGCGTGCATCCCGTGCAGATGGTGGGTCGCACTCTCGACGAGTTCGTGGTGCCCGAGGATGTGGGCCGGCTGCGCCAGGAGCTGGCGCACGTGCTGAACGGTGCGCCCTCACGGCTCGAGATCCGCGCCCGCCACGGGATGGGTGAGAAGGCCAGCGTGCGCATCGTGCAGCTCGCGGCGCGGCTCCTCCCGGAGGCCGATCCACCGCAGGTGCTCTTTCTCGGTCGCGACATGACCTCGGAGCGCGAGATGCGCGCACGGCTCGCCGAGACCGAGCGGCTCGCCGCGGTGGGCGAGCTCGTCGCCGGTGTCGCGCACGAGGTGAACAACCCGCTCTGCACCATCAGCGCCTTCGCGCAGCTGTTGCAGCGCGACGATGATCTGCGCGCCGAGCAGCGGGAGTCGGTGGACGTGATCTGCTCGGAGACGCAGCGCGCCAGCCAGGTGCTGCGTGACCTGCTCACCTTCGCGCGGCGGAGCGAGGGGGAGAACGCGACCATCCAGATCAACGACCTGATCGAGCGCACCATGCGGCTCCGCCTCTACGAGATGGACTCGCTTGGCATCGCGACCGAGTACGATCTCGCCAGCGATCTCCCGCTCACCCGCGGCGACCCGCGCCAGAGCCAGCAGGTGCTGCTCAACCTCGTCATGAACGCCATCCAGGCGATGGAGCCGATGGGTGGAGGGACGCTGCGCCTGAGGTCGTGCGCCGAGGGTGAGAGTGTGGTGCTCGAGGTGAGCGACACCGGGCCGGGAATCCCCGAGCCGGCGCGTGCGCACGTCTTCGAGCCGTTCTACACCACCAAGCCGACTGGAACGGGACTGGGCCTCAGCGTGAGCTACGGAATCGTCGCGTCGCACGGCGGCAAGATCTCGATAGTCGGCACAGGTGAGAGCGGAACCACCTTCCGCATTACTCTCCCTGCACTCTACGGCGCGGACGACTCGGAGTCTGACTCCATCGATCGGATAAGCAGCGACTCACCGCTCTCGGGGATGCACCTGCTCTTCGTGGACGACGAGCTCGCACTCCACAGCGCCGTGCGCTCGTACGCCCGCGCCCGGGGATTCACCGTGGTGACGGCCGCCGACGGCGCCGCCGCGCTCGCGGCCGCGCGCAGGGAGCACTTCGATGCCGTGGCGTGCGATCTCCGCATGGGCGGGCTCGACGGACCCGCGCTCTTCGAGATCCTCAGACGCGAGCACCCGGAGCTGGCCGCGCGTACGCTCTTCATCACGGGCGATCTCATGAGCGCGAGCAGCCGCGGATTCCTGGAGTCGGCAGGCCAGCCGGTGCTGGAGAAGCCCTTCGATCTCGAGCGGCTCGAGAGCTCGATGGCGGCGCTCCTCGACGACCAGGGAGAGCTGGCAGCGAGCTAGACGAGGCGGCTCAGTACTGCGCCAGCGACCCCGTTCGCCTGGCATCGCGCAGCGCCAGAGTGAAGGTCAGCACGCTGAGCGCGCAGAGCACCACGACGAAGCTCGTGAGGATTCCGAGATCCATTGCGACGCTGGCGAGCGGCGCGCCCTCGAGGAGCACGCGTCGCAGAGCGCGCAGGCCGTAAGTGAGCGGGAGCGCCGCGGAAACCGAATGGAGCCAGCTCGGGATGACGTGCGTGGGGTAGTAGACGCCGCCCAGGAAGCCCGAGAGCCCGATCACCGCCTTGGGAAGCGGACCGGTGGTCCGAAACCAGAGCATCAGCGCCGCGCCGAAGATCCCGAATGGGAGGTAGGCGAGCACTATGAGGCCGAGAATCCCCACCGCGGCCAGCGATTTCCCCCACGCGATGTGCGCGCCCAGCGCCGCGCCGGTGGCAATCAGGATCAGAGCGCGCGCGAACGACCAGAGGAAGTCGTACGACACGGCGCCAGCGAGCACCGTGGAGAGCCGGGTGGGAGTGGTGAGATACGCCTCCAGCGTCCCCGAGCTCACGCTCCCACGGATGACGCCGGGAAGCGAGTTCACGGCGAGGCCGAGGAACATGAAGGTGACGATCCCGATCAGGACGAAACCGAAGTACTCGCCTCCCTGCGACTGGATCGTCTTCGCCATCAGCGGCTGGAGCGCGTGGGCGATGAAGTAGACGGGAATCACCGTCACCACGAGCGATCCGAGCGACGTGAGCATCGCGATACGGTAGCTCGTCCCCACGAGCCACGAGGCGCGGACCATCGCGAGCCACTTATGCACGGGCGCTCTCCTGCCCGCGGCTCTCCACTATGCGCTCGATGAGCTCCGCGAGCGGTAGTCGTCCGCGCTCGAACGAGGAGACGGTGACGCCCGCGGAGGCCATGTGCGCGAGCACCTCGCTCGCCACGCGCGGACCGCCGGGGATCTCGAGCTGGAGGGGCGTCCAGCCATCTTCGTCGCGCTCGCCGCGTTCCATCACGTGGATCACTCCGCGCGCCTCGAGCGCGACGAGCGCGGGGTGCGAGGGGTCGAGCGTCCACAGACGGTATCGCTCGCCCACGATGCGCCTGGAGAGCTCCTCGGGGGTGCCCACGGCGCGCACCACACCCCTGTCGAGGATCGCCACCCGGTTGCAGAGCTCGAGCGCCTCCTCGGCCTTGTGCGTGGCGATCAGCACCGTGCATCCCTGGCGTGCCACGATCTCCTCGCGCAGGAACTCTCTGAACCGGCGGGCGCCGAGTGGGTCGAGGCTGCGCGTGGGCTCGTCGAGGAGAAGCACCGAGGGGCGGGAGAGGAGCGCCCGCGCGATGAGGAGGCGCTGCTTCATCCCGGAGGAGAACTGACCGACCATCTTGTCGCCGGTGTCGGCGATGCCGGTGAGCTCCAGCAGCTCGCACACGCGCTGGTCTCGCGCGGCTCCGCGAAGGTCGTGCAGCGCCGCGAAGAGACGCAGGTTCTCGCGCGCGGAGAGGCGCCAGTTGAGACTGCGCTCGTCGGCTATCACCGGAGCGAGGAGGCGGCGGACGCGCTCGCTGTCGCGCACCACGTCGAAGCCGTGGACGGTCACCGTTCCAGCATCGGGAGTGACGAGCGAGGCGAGCACCTTGAAGAGGGTGGTCTTCCCGGCGCCGTTCTCGCCGAGGAGGCCGAAGAACTCGCCGCGCGCTACCTCGAAGCTCACGCCGCTCAGCGCAGTCGCGTACTCCTTCGCGCGCGGGTGGCGCAGCATCGCCTTCCACCCGCGGCGCACGGCGAAGCGCTTCACGAGAGCGTCGACGTGCACCACCACGTCGCGCTCGCGATCGCCGCGGGCGATCCCCGCTGCTACCGTGGAGGTGGCCGTGGCGATCACTCGCTCGATCCGGCGGTGGCGTACGCGCTCGTTCCGGCTCTCGGTGCGCCGCCGTGCCAGGAGAGGACCCGTGAAACGACTTCGGCCAGCTGGCCGAAGTCGCGCGCCACGCGGAGCGTGTAGGTCGGGACCACGGCCGCGACGCGCACGGCGCGGTCGAGCAGCACCGACGCCTCGGACTTGCCGAGCAGCGGTGCCAACCGCGCCTGCGGGAGGAGCGCCATGGCGGCTGCGACGCCGGCGAGCGGTACGCGCTCGGCGCTCTCCGCCATCAGCTCCGCACGCATCGGCTGGAGCAGGTAGAGGGCCGCCAACGGGAGCTCGGAGCGCGTGGTGCGGCTCGATTCGTCCGGTTGCACGACGACCTTGCCGCCTGCGCCCGCGGGAGCGGCGTCGCTCCCGCCGAGGTGCCTCGCGGAGTCGCGCAGCAGCCGCAGCTGCGGAACTCCGGGGCGCATGCGCGGCTCGGGTTCGAGGTCGATGGCCACCACGTCATCGGTGACGACGCGGGCACCGGCGCGCGCGAGGGCGTGCGCGAGCGTGGACTTCCCGTGTCGCTTGGGCGCGAGGAATGCCACCGCACCTTCGCCCAGTTCCACTGCGCTTCCGTGCAGGCAGAGCGCACCCGACGCGTGCATGGCCGTCGGGAGCACGCGGCCCAGCACATCCATCTGCACCGCCTCGGCCACCGCGCGCCGGCCGGCATACCAGTCGATGCGCCTACCCGTGGCATCCACGTCGAAGACGCCCGTGTCGTCGTACTCCAGGCGGAAGCCGCCGAAGTGGCGAAAAAGACGGACGCGCGTCGCGGCGTCCACCTGGTCCTCGCCGAGCTGCAACAGGTCGGCGGCGAACGGCTCCCCGCTGGCACGCCGCAGCTTCCAGCGCGGCGCACCACTACCGGGAGGCAATGTTGCGAACGGGATCTCGGAGCTGAGCGAGCCCCCGTACACTGAATAGTCGGGCATCAGAAAGCTCGAGAGCTGCGAAAGGTGCCATGCTTCCGACACCTTCCGCGCTGCTCCGCGATCAGGAGCGGGCTTCGACGCAGGCCGCGGCCGATCCGGGCGCCGCGTTGGCCGTGCAGCCGTTGGGCTGGTCGGAATCCTCGCCGACGCCGACGGAGAGATCGAAGCCCGGGTCGCTCTTGCCCGCCTGCGTGAGCTCACGCAGCGTCCCGAAGCGCTCGATCGTTGGAGTGGAATACATTCAGTTCCTCCTCGTTGAGTAGATCGGGGCACCGTTGCCCCTTACGACGACCGGCCACCATGACCGCGACGTCGCGTGAAGAGCTCAGCCCGTGAACGCCAGCCTTGCCCGTTGCTGCAGTGGACTTCTACCGCGCTCGCTCCCGTGCGTGGCGCGCGCGCGAAGCCAGAGCTCGACCTCCATCGTGAGGTAGAGCGAGACGCAGAGATTCAGGTCATCCCGTCTGACGCTCTCCTCCCACATCCGCCGGTACACTCCCGGCTCTATGATCCCGAGATCGCCCAGCACCGGGTTCGTCATCGTGCGCTCGATCAGCGACGGCATGATTGCGACGATGCCGTTCGTGAGGTAGCGAATCGGGCTCCCGGTGCGGTACGGGCGGGGCGCCAGCGCCGAATCGGGGAGCAGTCCCTTCATGGCTCGGCGGAGCAGGCGCTTGGTTTCTCTCCCCGACCGCCTCTCGAGAACCGGGCGTGACGCGGCGAAGGCGACGATGCGCGCATCGGTGAAGGGGGAGCGGTGCTCCACGCCTTCCTCGAGCGCGAGTCCTCCGAGCGCCGCGGTCATCCGCCCGATGAGCGGCCGGGTGAGCTGCCACGCGCTCTCGCGCGCCGCGCGACTGCGACCATGACGCCGCAGCACGTTGCTCCGCTCCCGCTCGAGGAGCGAGTGCTCGCGCGCGAACGAAGGGCGGATCCAGCTGGGAAGGGGACGTTCGAGAGTATGCAGCACCGGTCTTCCACCTCGGGCGTCGGCAATTCGGTGGAGCGTCGATGCCGAGAGTGCAGGGAGGAGCGTGCAGCGCAGCAGCTCGCGCCAGTCGCCTCCTCCCCTGGCGTGCCACTCTCGCGTGAAGGTGGGCCAGCGGCCCGTGGTGAAGAGATCGGTGAGGTACGCGCTCGACGCCTGGAAGAGCTGGTCGCCGCCGTTGCCATCGAGCACCACGCGTGCTCCGAGCGTACGGCCGGCGCGCGCGAGAGCGCGGTTCATCATCTCGAAGAGGTGCGGGAAGGGCTCGTCGCGCCGTGCGGCTCGCTCGAGGACTCCCACGAGCGGCGGGATGTCGCTGGAGCGAATCCACTTCGTCTTCCCCTCCCAGTAGCCCACGATGGAGGAGATGACTTCATCCTCGCGCCCCGGATCGCCTTCGGGGAAAGAGACGGACACTGCCTCGAGGCGTCGTCCGTTATCCCGCGCATCGCTCAGCATTCGCTGGCCGGTGGCGTAGAGCGACGGCGAGTCCCAGCCACCGCTCAGGAAGAGCGCGGTGGTGCCGTGTTTCGCGAGGCGCTCGTCCATGGCGGCAGTCAGCAGCCGGCGCAGCTCTTCCGCGGCATCGTCGAAGGGGAGCTGGCCCGAATCGCGATCGGCGAAGAGAGGCGCATCCCAATACGGAACGACGCGAGCACGATCGCCGAGACGCCACTGCAGGCAGTGACCAGGGGGAAGGCGGTGGACGCCGCGCCAACAGGTTTCCGACGCCGTACCCGCGAGAACCGCTGCTTCCTCCGCGATGACGGCGAGGTCGAGCTCCCGGGCGCACCGCGTGTGCGCCTGGAGAGCGGCGAGCGAGGAAGCAGCGAGCAGCGTATCCCCGGCCTCCGTGAAATAGAGCGGTCGCTTGCCGGTGAAATCGCGCGCGGCGAAGACCGAGCGGCGCGGCTCATCCCAGACTATGAACGCGAAGTCACCCTCGAGCTCGCGCACGCAGTCGCTGCCCCACGCCTGATACGCCGCGAGAATGAGGTGACTCGGTGTGTCGCCCGCCGGAGTGACGCCGCGGTAGCGCAGCTTGCGGGTGAGATCCGCGCGGTAGAAGAGCGACGCGTCGGCGGCGACCGTCACGCGGCTCTCCTCCGCGATCATCACCGGACCCGCGTGCGTGGGAGAGAGCTCCCATTCGCACCGCGCCACCGCCAGCGCGCCGCTGCCCACGTGACGCACCAGCGTGCAGTCGGCGCCGCGATGCGCCATCGCGGCGAGCATGCGGCTCAGCTGTCGCGAGTCCGTTGCCCCGAGGAAGGGATCGAAGACGCCGAGGATCGAGCTCACTTGACCTGAAGGCTATGCCGCGTGGACGAGGCCGAAGCGCTCGAAGGAAGCGATCACCGCTTCGGCATCTCGCCTTATCGTCGCCGCATCGGTGTCGGGGTTCTCGCGCGCGATACGCTCGACCAGCTCATCGAGCGAGCGCGAAACGGGAGGGAGGAGCTCCCACACGCGCGCTCCCCCGGCGTTGAGGCCGAAGTAGACCTCCTCGGAGCAGTGGTAGACGACCGCACCATCCTCGAGTCGCCTGAAGATCACGTCTTCCTTCGGAACCGGCAGCATGCACTTCCCCGTGTATTCGAGTACGGGGTCGGCGCGGTTGAGAGAGCCGACCCGGGCACCCCTGCAGAGTCAGCTTTCGTGCCGCGGCCGGTGCCGACTGCCGTCTGGGCGAGCATCGCGAGACGGCGTGGCATCTCGTTGCGGCTGCGGAGTTTCGCCGATGCCGAAGCGCACACGCGGGTGTGGACCCGAAGTCAGGTGTGAAGCGGAACCTCCCCACCCTGCGGCGCGCGTGCGGCACTTCGCCTCACCCGAGCGAGGGAAGAACCTCGGTGCAGCGTGTGAACGGCACTGTGAGTGGAGCGCGATCTGTAACGAAACGTGCCTGTTGCCGAAGGGCATTCCCTTGGTTCGGCACGCGCAGCGGCATCCGACTGGCGAGCTGCTACACAACGTGCCAGGCACGGCCGAAATTCGTTACAGGGTCACTTGACGAAAATATTGGGGCCCATACATTCGCAGGGCGCTGCTCGTCGATCCGGCTGGCGGCGGCGCCGTAAGCAGTGAGCGCCGGAGCCCACAACTCACATTGCCTGAGGTCTAGATGGCGCGTATTCGCATCTCCCGCATCTCGCCGGGAGTAGTAGCGGCGTTCTTCGTGCTTGGCGCCTGCGCACCCGACTCCCCCGTACCCACCAACGCCGATCGCGGCACACAGATATCACTCGCGCGAGCAGGCTACGACCAGGCCGGCGTGCACCGTCAGTACGGTCCACCCGTGAAGGTCGGTAACGGAATGGCCCGCGCGTATGTCGTGGTCGATTCGAAGCACGGGGGAACCCCGCTCGAACTGGGCATCGCGCTCGATCCCGGCGCGCTCGAGGGGCTCCCGAGCACCGAGATGGCATACATGTATCTCCTCCCACTCCCCGCGCTGGCACCCGATCCGTACAAGCTGATCGAGCTGGATTGGAACCCGCACGGACATCCGCCACCGCAGGTCTACACGGTGCCGCACTTCGACTTCCACTTCTACACCATCACGCTCGCCGAGCGTAACGCCATTGTACCCGGCAACCCGAACTTCGCCGCCGAAGCGAACAACCTTCCCAGCGGTGCTTACGTTCCGCCCTTCTACGTCGCGGTCGCTGGTCCGGGGCAGACTGCCGCTGACATAGCGGTGCCGATGATGGGCGTACACTGGAGTGACGTGCGATCGCCCGAGCTCCAGGCGCTGTTCGGACATCCGGAGAACTACCAGCCCTTCACGAAGACGTTCATCTACGGGAGCTGGAACGGTCGCTTCACCTTCTACGAACCGATGGTAACGCGCGCGTACCTGCTCTCGAAGCCCGATTTCAGCAGCGCGATACCCGTACCCGAGCTGTACCCCGAGCCCGGCTACTTCCCGACGTCGTACAAGGTGAACTACGACGCGCAGGCGAAGCAATATCGCGTGGCGCTCACTGGTCTCACCTGGCACCAGTAATTCACGCTTGGCGGCAACGAGTCCGGCGGTAGTTCTCGGCGCGCCGAGAACTACCGC
>DASSNL010000075.1:0-30224 GCA_035688075.1 Gemmatimonadaceae bacterium | reverse complement strand
TTCAGTCTGTCGAACACGCTAGAGCACTACGCCATGGGTCGAACGCGCAACGCCATCGCGAAGCTCATGGACCTGCGTCCGCGCGAAGCGACGCTTGTGGATGAGAAGGGCCGCGAGACGGGCCGCATCCCCGTGGACGATCTCCTCCCCGGACAGTCCGTACTGGTTCGCCCTGGAGAGCGGATCGCCGCCGACGGCGTGGTGCGCTCGGGGCGCAGCGACGTGGACCAGGCCGCGATCACCGGCGAGTCCGTGCCGGTCACGAAGACGGTGGGCGATGAAGTCTTCGCCGGCACCATCGCGCAGGGGGGATCGCTCATAGTCGATGTGACGCGCCGCGCGGACGAGACGATGCTCGCGCGCATCGTGCGGCTGGTGGAGGAGGCCCAGGAACAGCGCGCGCCCGCGCAGCATTTCATAGACCGTTTCGCGCACCCCTACACCATCGCGGTGGTGTTCGCGACCGCGCTCGCAGCCGTGCTCCCGCCCGCGTTTTTCGGCGTGGCGTGGGAGGACGCCTTCTACCGCGCGATGACCTTGCTGGTGGTAGCCAGCCCGTGCGCGCTCGTCATCTCCACACCTTCCGCGATCCTGTCGGGTATCGCGAACGGTGCGCGCCACGGAATTCTCTTCAAGGGCGGCGCGTACCTCGATCTCGCCGGCTCGATAGACACCGTCGCCTTCGACAAGACGGGGACGCTGACCATCGGCCGTCCACGCCTCATGGCGATCGCCACGGAAGAGAGCGCGGTGGAGTCGTCCACGGAGGCCGTGGAGTGGGGAGAGTCGCCCACGGACGATGAGCTCGAGCTCCTGCGCACGGCTGCCGCGGTGGAGCTGACCGCCGAGCATCACACTGCACGCGCCATCGTGGAAGCGGCACGCGAGCACGTTCTGGAGATCCCACCGGTCGCCGGCTTCGAGGCGCTGGTCGGCGAGGGAGTTGTAGGAGTGGTGAACGGAGCGCGCGTCTGGGTCGGAAACGAGAAGATCGCCGCGCGCATGGGAGCGCGCGTCTCCCCCGCCCTGGTGGGCTGGAGCGCCGAGCAGCTCGCGCGTGCGCGCTCGGTGGTCTACGTGGGCGACGCGAAGCGTGTGCTTGGCGCGATGGCATTCGGCGATGCGCTCAAGCCCAACACCGCGGCCACCGTGCGACACCTCAAGTACGAGGGGATACGCTGGATCACCATCCTCTCGGGTGATCATCCGCTGGCGGTTAGTGCCATCGCCTCGGAGCTCGGCGCGGACGAAGTGCGCGCGGGCCTCCTCCCGCACGAGAAGGTGGATGCGGTTCGCTCGCTAGGCGAGCGCTCGCGCGGCGTGGCGATGGTTGGCGACGGAGTGAACGACGCGCCCGCGATGGCCGCAGCCACCCTTGGTGTGGCCATGGGAGCGGCGGGTACGGACGTGGCGATCGAGACGTCGGACGTGGTGCTGATGAGCGACGATGTCGGGAAGATCGACTACGTAATCCATCTCGGTAAACGGGCTCGCCGCGTGGTACGACAGAACGTTTTCTTCAGCGTTGGGTGGATGCTTTTCCTGGCGGTCATCGCGCTCTTCATCGGCATACCGCTCACCCTGGCGGTCGTGGCGCACGAGGGGAGCACGCTGATCGTGGTCCTCAACGGCCTCCGACTCCTCGGCGGCCGGCCGCACCCACCCGTGGTTCCACGTGAGCGTCGAGTCCGCCTGCGCTCGGCACGCCTCGTGCCCAGCAAGAGCGCCGGACTGTAGCTCGCGAGTATCGGTGATTCTCGCGGTATCGCTGATGGCGGAGGAGGCCAGTGCGACGCTGGTCGGAGGAATTCGATAAAAAGCTGGACTCGCGACGATCGAGGCGTGTGGCATTCACGCTCTCGATGATCGTCACGGTATCCGTTTTTCTCCCCGCTGCCGCGTGCGCCGGCACGCCCGCCGGCAATGGCTTCCTGGGGAAGAGCGGTGCCGACTCGTTGTCCAACCTTCCGCTGAAAGTAGTCCGTCCTGAGCCGGGTCACAGCGCTCCGGAGCTGGCCGTATTCCTCACCGGTGACGGCGGTTGGGCCGCGATAGACAAGGAGATCTCCGACTCGCTCGCACTACACGGGATTCCGGTGGTGGCCCTGAACTCCCGTGAATACCTCGCCAGCAAGCGAACACCGGAGCAAGCGGCGAGCGACGTCGCGCGGATCATCCGCTACTACGGTCGCAGCCTCGGCCGGAACTTAGTGCTTCTGATCGGCTACTCGCGCGGTGCCGACATCCTCCCCTTCGTGGCGAACCGGCTTCCGCCCGACATCCGCTCGAAGGTGCGCCTCATCGCGCTGCTTGGACTCGCACCGAACGCGAACTTCAAGTTTCACCTGATGGATCTGGTCGACAACCATCACAGACCGGACGACCTGCCGACCATCCCTGAAGTGACACGGCTACACAGCCAGCAGATACTCTGCTTCTACGGAATGAAGGAAACGGAGACAGCGTGCAGGTCTCTCCCCGACTCTGTAGCGACCGCGGTTGCGATGCCCGATGGGCATCACTTCGGTGGCCGCTACGGGGAGATAGCCGATCGCATCCTCTCGGCGCTTCGGGGCGGCGCCCTCACGACTTCGCCGCCCTGACTCTCCTGTTGAGGAGCGGCTCGAGCACGGCGGCGTTGCTGATGGGGCCAGCGTGCGAGGAGTAGAGTAGCGTCACACGCCCGCGCTTCGCGCGCTTTACCAGGTCATCGAGCGCCGCTTTCGCCTCCGGAGTCTTCAGCTCTTCCTTGAAGCGCTTCTGAAACTCCGGCCACTTCTCCGGGTCGTGCTCGTACCACTTGCGAAGCTCCGTGGACGGCGAGATCTCCTTCGGCCACGCATCTATGTGCGCCCTCTCCTTCGAGAGGCCGCGCGGCCAGAGCCGGTCTATCAAGACGCGGTAACCATCCGATGATTCGTAGGGTTCGTACACCCGCTTGCTCACCACCATCGGCTGTCCTCGCTCACTCTTCGTAGTTGGGCTCAGCGGAACCGGGACGCCGGCCTGCCATCGCCACGCTCAGCAGCATGTCCGCCTCACTCTTCGCGTCGACGTCGTGCGGGACGTTGGGCTGCAGGACGAGCGACTCGCCCTGACGTAGGTCGTAAGTGCGCGATGGGGTCGTGACCTGGATCTCGCCACGCAACGGCTGGATCATCACCACGCCTGGCGCCTGGTGACGGGGCAGCCCCCCACCGGGCTGGAAGGCGAAGAGTACAAGGCGGAGTGTATCACTGTGAAATAGCGTGGCCTGGTTGTGACCATCCTTGGCCTGGTGCGGCTCGCCGCGAAGCTTCTGGAGAGATAAGCCGAAATCGAGCTTGTGCTCGGGGCCGGCGAAACGCTCCGCCGGGGGCGGCCGGAGTCGGTCCTGGGGAGAGCTCATGGGCGGTGGTGCCTCCATTCGGAGCCGGCGTCGCCGGCGTGTGGTGACATTAGCATGATGTTTCCGAGGCCCACGTGATGGCAAACTCCGAGCCCTCTCCGACCGGCGCCGCTACCGGCCCTGCGCGCCGTTGCCGCGAGCTTTCATCGCGGCCGCGCCCGAATCCTCCGACTCGAGCGCGTCGAGGAACGGGCAGTCGCCGAGCGGACCGTGTGCGTGGCAGGCGGCGGCCATCTTCCGCAGCGCGCTGCTGATACGGGCGAGGTCGCTGATCTTGGTTTCCACTGCCTCGATCTTCTCCTGCACGGCGCGGTGTACATCTTCGCTTGTAGTGCGCGGGTCCACACGCAGCACCAGGAGTTGCTCTATCTCGGAAAGCGTGAAGCCAAGTGCCTGCGCCCTGCGGATGAACTCGAGCCGCGCCACGTCGCTCGGCAGGTATTCGCGGTAACCCGAGGCGCGCCGCTTCGGCTTGGGAAGGAGGCCCCGCCGCTCGTAGTAGCGCACCGTCTGCACGTTGACGCCCACGGCACCCGCGAGCTCACCGATCGTCAGCGTCCGATCCTCCTCCAACTCGACTGCCATCGCCTCTATACCTCGATCATGGATTCGAGTACAACCTAAGGTTTGTACTATGGTATAGAGTCAAGGGCGCAGGTGGGGCCGCTACGATACAAGCGAAAGATAATGCCACACAAGATTTGGCGTGCCAAAATGTTATAGCGCTTCTGTAAAGGTACTTTATCAAGCCGTTTCCTGCGTGCCCCGGCCTGCTTCACGCAGTCCCAACACGCACCAGCTTTCAGCGCCGTATCTCCTTTCAGTCGCTCCCTCTTCCCTCCGCCAGGTTCGCGAACGGAACAACGACGCGTCGAGCACGTTCTTCTCATCGGCTACCGCACTGTGCGTCGCACCCGCAAAGGTGCTGCATTTCCCTACAAGATTTGCAGCAAATCCCGACGCATTCCGCGCGGCCACTTGATTACCATTGTGATGAGGGCCACGATCCGAGCATGCGGCTACAGGAGGACTTCATGCTGACGAACGAGAGGAGCACCACTCAGGCGCCGACGGCCGACCGCGTCGTGTCTTCGGTCGGCACCATTCAGAACGACGATCGCATCGCCACACAGGCGATCGGCGCCCTGGAACGTGAGAAGCTCCTCCCCGGCCTGCGCGTGCGCCTGTCTGTAGAGCAAGGCTGGCTCACCCTCTCCGGAAATGCCGCGCATAAGGTAGAGCGCTCGGCGGCCGAGTGCGTTGTCCGGTACGTGCCGGGCGTGAAGGGAGTGACCAACGACATCGTGGTCGTGATGGCGGATCGCCGTTAGCGAGCATCGGGTGTCGATAAGTACGCCGCCGGTCACTCGTACGTGACGAGCGACTCGCATCAGCGCCCAAGCGGCGCGTTACACCATGCCGGCGACGAGCATGACGCCCCCCAGAAGGAGCAGTAGCACCGCGACCACGCGCCGGAAGAGCGACTGCGGAAGCTGGCCGAGTATACGTGTGCCGAGGGCCGTACCCGCTACCGCACCGATGGTGGCGAGCAGCACGAAGGGCCAGACCGTCAGCATCGAGCGCCAGTCGGAGATCAGATAAACCGGCAGCCGAGCCAGGTCCACGAAGATCGCGACGGCGGTCGCCGTCGCCACGAACGCCTCCTTTGGCACGTCGAAGCCGAGCATGGCGGCCGAGCGGATCCCACCCTGGTTTCCCACCAGCCCGCCGAGCAGCCCCGAGAGAGCGCCGGCCGCCCACGCCGCCGTACGTCCCCAGCGCACGCGCTCCATCCACCCCGTGAGCTGCGACACGGAGGCGAGAATCAGCAGGACACCGAAGACCATCGTGAGTGCGCTGCTCGCGGCACGTTCGTGCGCGAGCGCGCCCAGCAGCCCACCGATCGCGCTCGCCACGCCGAAGCCGAGCAGCACGGTGCGGTCCACGTAGCGCCTCAGCATCCAGAAACGCTGAACAGTCGCAACGAAATGCGGGACGGCGATCGCGGCCACGGCGACCTTCGTTCCCGTCTGGAGGGCGAGCGCCGGAGTGAGGATGCTCCCGATCCCGAATCCAGCTATGGCCGCAATACCGCCGGCCACCACGGCTGCTACAGCGAGCAGGACGGCGAAAATCATGGAGTTAAACGTGGAGTGTATGCGATGGTCCCCGAGCCGTCGCGGCGCACGCGTTGCGGCTCCAGTCCGAGCGCTGGCGACCACGGTACTTCCTGCTCCCGCGGTCGCGTCGGCCACGGCACGCCAGTTGTCACCATGAACTTCGACGGGAGGGAGCCCGATGTCCAACGCCAGCTATCCTGAGAACGATCCCCGCTACCACTCCATGCACATTCGCCGGCTGCTGGACGACGTCTCGCAGCACGTGCGCGAAGATGTCGGGAAGGTGAATGACCCCAAGGCCCAGGCGCTCTTCGAGACTACCGCGGAAGTACTCGACGGATTGAACAAGGCGTATCGCGACTTCGAGAACCGGAGCGAGGACGCGTGGAAGTGAACCCCGAGGAGAGCGCGAGCTCGGCCGAGAGCCCGAGCCAGAACGACGATGCGAGTCGAGAGCTCCGGACGGCGGGGCGCCGTACTGCACCTCGCCAACGGTTCCTCGATGAGGAGCGCCGACGGCCGCGCGCAGCTCGCGGGTCACATGAAGGCATTCATCCGGATGTACGAGCCACACGAGGCACGCGAAGACACGGTGCTCTTCCCTGCCTTCCACGAGCTGGTTTCGAGCAACGAGTACGACTCCGTTGGCGAAGAGATGGAGCGGAACGAGCGCCGCATCTTCGGCGGCGACGGCTTCGATATGGCGGTGGACAGAGTCGCCGAGCTGGAGAAAAAGCTCGGGATCTTCGATCTCGCCCGGTTCACCCCTGCGGCGTTGGGGCCGGCTCGAACATGACATCGTCCACGTAGCACCACCCCCAGTCCTCGCCCGGCTCGAAGCTCTTGATGATCGCGTGCTGTGTCCGGTGAAAGTGCTTCGTGGCGTGCTTGTGCTGCGAGTTGTCGCAGCACCCCACGTGGCCGCATTCCAGGCAGAGCCGGAGATGAACCCAGGAGGAGCCCATCTCGAGACACTCCTCACACCCCTCCGGTGTGCGCGGATCCACGTCGCGTACCTGGTCGAGATGCGTGCACTGCATTGTCATATCGTGCCCCTCCCGGTATTCGCCGGGCGTCAGAGGTCCGTACTTCTCGCCGCCGGCGATTCGGATTTCGCGCTGCCGCCAGCCCCGAGCGCCTTCCTGACCGCCGGCGCCACGACAGTGCCGTACAGCTCTATAGAACGCATGACGCTCTCGTGCGGCATCGTGCCGACTGTCATCTGCATCAGGAAGCGATCGTAGCCGAAGAGCTGGTGCTCGTAGAGCATCTTGTCGATCACCTCCTGCGGACTTCCCACCAGCAGTGCGCCGAGCCGCGAACGCTCTCCGTCGAAGCGCTGCCTCGTGGGTGGCGCCCAGCCGCGCTCGCGGCCGAGCCGACCCATCACCTCCACGTACGGAGGGAAGGCTGCATCGGCGGCGGCCTCGGAGCTGTCTGCGATGAAGCCGTGGGAGTTGATGCTCAGTCGAGTGGACGCCGGGTCGTTCCCCGCCCTCCGGGCGCTCTCCCGGTACAGCTCCACGAACGGCACGAAGCGCGCCGGTGCTCCGCCGATTATCGCTAGCGCCATCGGGAGTCCGAGCGTGGCCGCGCGCACCACCGACTGCGGCGTTCCGCCCACTGCTACCCAAATCGGAAGCGGATCCTGGATCGGCCGGGGATAGACGGCGAGCCCCTCGAGAGGCGCGCGGTGATTACCGCGCCAGGTGATTCGCTCGTTCGCTCGTAGCTCGAGCAGTAGCTCCAGCTTCTCGCTGAAGAGCGCGTCGTAGTCGTCGAGGTCGTAGCCGAACAGCGGAAAGCTCTCGATGAACGAGCCGCGTCCCGCCATGATCTCGGCGCGCCCGCCCGAGAGCAGATCGAGCGTGGCGAAGTCCTGGAAGACGCGAACCGGATCGTCGGAGCTGAGCACCGTGACCGCGCTCGTGAGTCGGATACGCTTCGTGCGCGTCGCTGCCGCGGCGAGCACCACTGCCGGTGACGAAACGATGTAGTCCGGCCTGTGATGCTCACCGACGCCGAAGACGTCGAGACCCACCTGGTCCGCGAGCTCGATCTCCTCCAGCAGGTCGGCCAGCCGCTGCTCCGCGCTCACCAGCTCGCCGCTTCGCGGATCGCGCGTGCGCTCGGCGAACGAGTAGACGCCTATCTCGATTCGCCGAGGTTCATCTCGGCCTACGGCGTTGGCGCGCGACTCGTCGGAGGTCATGCCGGAAAATAGCGGAACCGTCCTCCCCATGCCCGAGCCGTGGAGCGGCTGGGCGCGAGGAGGACGGTTCGCGTGTGGAGTTGCGCGGAGTGCGGGGAGGAACGCCGAGTGCGCTATCGCTGCCGCTCAGCGCCCCTCCCGCCTCACGAGGACATCAGGGCACGTCCCACCATACCCGGTCGTTCAGCGATGCTCCCCCCTGCGCCGTGATGGCTTCCTGCAGGTTCGCGTTGTTGAACGACTGCTCGGCCAGCGGATAGGTGAGCCGGCGAGCGACGATCTTGGGATCGGTTATCACAGCGGGACCGGGCTTCAGATCGGGCACGCCGCTGCGGCGATACTCCGCGTAGGCGTCGGCACCCTGCGCGAAGAGCGCGATCCACTTCTGCAGCGCTATCTGCGTGAGTCCTGTGGCCGGGTTGTAGGCAACTCGGGAACCCGCCAAGTACGTGTCGGTCACGTCATCGGCGATGCCGTTGTACTGCATGGAGGCACGGATGGCGTCGTTGTAGAGCGCTGCCGGGTCGCCGGCCGTCCACCCTCGTGCCGCGGCCTCGGCCTCGTCGAAGAGCACCTCCGAGTAGGTCATGAGGATCGACGGCGTGTCACGCTGCCGGTACGCGGCGCCGACGCGCGACGTATTGGTGAGCCCTATCGCGATCGCGTCGTCGTCCTGCAGACCGTTCGGGGCACCGATGTACACCGTGTCCGGCAGCTGCGAGATGACCGGATCGGCGTACACGGCGACTCTGGGATCGGAGAGCGCGTTCAGAGTATCCACCAGCGTCTGGCTTACATGCTGGTCGTCGCGTGTGCGGAAGGTGTTGAAGAACGGGCTGTCGTTGGTGCCGTCACCGGGCCAACGCAGCAGAGCGTTGTCGTCGTTGGACGTGAATACGCCCGCAGCGATGGCGGCTGTGGCCTCCGCCTTTGCCTTCTCGGGATCCACCTTGATGAGTCTCAGGGCGAAGCGGAGCCGCAGCGAATTTGCGAACTGCTTCCACTTCGTCGCGTCGCCGTTGTAGATAGGATCGGCGCTACCGTACCCCTCTCCCCCAGGGGTCAGCATGTCGTTAGCCGCCGTGAGATCGGCGAAGAGACCGTTGTAGATGTCCTGCTGGCGATCGTACTTCGGGGTGAAGTTGTCGGTCCCCTGATTCGCCTCGGAGTAAGGGATGTCGCCCCAGATGTCGGTCATCACCCCGAACGTCCACGACTTCATCACGAGCGCCGGACCCACCAGGTTCGGTGACTCCGCCGCATCGGTCTGTTGGATGATCGTGGCGAAGTCCTCGAGCTCATCGGAGTAGAAGCTCGACCAGTTGTTGTCGATGGTCCCCGGCCGGATCGAATAGCGGTCCTCGTCCGTGAAGCGGTCCATCGCAATGTGCTGCGCCCAGAGCGACGTGAAAGTCAGGTCGAAGCCGCCGCTACGAATGTCCCCGACGGCGTTCGTCACGCCGTTGGGAAAGAGGTACTGCGGCGTCACCTTGCTCGGTGCGTTGGGGTTTTCGTTCAGCCCAGTCAGCCCACTGTCGCACGAAGCCGCCAGCAGCGCAATCGCGAGCAGAGGGACGAGACGGGGAATCCTCGAGTGTCTCATGCTGGTCCCGTTATGTGAGTAGTGGGAGCTGGTCATGGTGTGACGTTGATCATGAAGCCGAAGCTGCGCGCCGACGGGAACTGTCCGTGCTCCAGCCCCTGGGCGTTGCCGTTGGAGAACGCCGTCTCGGGATCGATGTTCGGGACGCTGGTGTGCAGCCACAGGTTGCGCCCGACGAGCGCCACGTACGCCGACGAGATGCCGAGCCTTCCGCTCACCGACGTCGGAACGGCGTAGCCGAGCTTCAGCTCGCGCAGCTTGACGTAGCTTGCGTCGTAGACGTACGGCTCGTGAAGCTGGAAGAGCCCGTTGAAGTACGCCTGGGCAGTCACCTTGGTGGTGTTCGGGGTGCCGTCCTTATTGACGCCGGGGACCAGGAGCCCGCCGCCATCCTCGATGGCCTGCGCGGTCTCGCGGCCGCGGAGCGACGATGCGAGCACGCCGGACATATCGCCGAACATGTTCGACGCGCTGAAGATCTGCCCGCCCTGCTTGGCGTCGAAGAGGAAGCTGAGGTCGAAGTTCTTGTAGGCGAAGCGGTTCTGGATGCCGCCGGTCCAGTCGGGCGTGTAATGTCCCAGCACGCGCTTCTGCGGGTCGGGCTGCGGGAAGCCGTCCACGGTAATCAGGCGCCCCTGATCGTCGCGGAGGAAAGGCGTGCCATAGAGTGCTCCGTACGGCTCTCCCTGCCGCGCCTCGACCGTGAGACTCCAGTAGCTCGCGAGCACCACTGTCTCGAGGCCCTGGTAGAGACTCACGACATTGCTGTTGTTCTTCGCGAAGTTGACGTTGACGTCCCAGACGAAGCCGCCCTGCGTCTTCACGGGAGTGGCTCCGAGCTGCAGCTCCACACCCTTGTTGCTCACCGCTCCGGCGTTCAGCACCGCGCTGGTGTAGCCGCTGGCACCGGAGACCTGCGCCGGAATGATCTGGTTGCTCGTGAGCTTATCGTAGTAGGTGGCATCGAGCGACATCCGATCGTTCAGGAAGCGCAGCTCGAGACCGGCCTCCCACGAGCGGGTCTTCTCGGGCTTTAGATCGGCGTTCGGTACCTGGTTCGGCACCGCGAAGCGGGGGATGCTTCCGAACGGCGTAGCCGCGTTGTAGCTGACGCCGAGCTGATACGGATCGGCGTCATTACCCACCTGGGTCCAGCTGGCGCGCAGCTTACCGTAAGAGAGAAACCCACCGAGGTTCATGGACGGGAAAGCATCCGTGAAGACGAGACTTCCCGACACCGATGGATAGAAATAGGAGTTGTTGGCGGCCGGCAGCGTCGAGGACCAGTCGTTGCGCCCCGTCACGTCCACGAACAGGTAGTTGTTGTACGCGAACTGCGCCTGCCCGTAGAGACTGTTGGTCTGCCGGTTGCGCTCCTCCTGATCCACGTCCGGGGTGACAGCCGAGTTGCCAATATTGTAGGTGCCCGGAATCACCAGGTGATCGGTTCCCTGGCCCGACATGCTGTAGCGGCTCACGCGTCGGTTGCCACCTACGTTCACCGTCACGCCCAGCTTGCTGGTGACATCGCGCTCGGCGGTGACCAGGAAGTCGGTGTTGGTCTCGCGGTTGAAACGTACGGACTCCTGGAAGGCGCCGCCTGCGTAGTCGATCCCGATCATACCATCGGCGTAGCGCTCCCTGCGCCAATCGCGATACCAGTCGGTGCCCGACCGGAAGCTCGCGCTGAGCCAGTCATTGAACTTGTAGTTGACGGAGCCGACGCCGATCACGCGATCGCGCGTATCGTCGTTCGAGTTCATATAGAGAACCCAGAACGGGTTGTCGACCGTGGTGTGACTCGCGCTTCTTTGCGTGCCATCAGGGTTGATGTAGTCGCGCAGCTTCTCGTTACTCACCTGGCGCCCGCTCCAGATCACATCCTGCATCACGTTCCGGTTGTCGTAACCGGTCCCCGGACGGTTGTGAGCATCCGATTTGACGTACTGCACAGAGGCCCGCACGCTGAGCTTCTCGTTCAGCGTCGCGCCCGCGTTCAGCGAAGTGTTGAGTCGCTTGATGGTGTTCGTCGGAAGCATCCCGTTGGCATCCAGGTTCGTGATGCCGAGACGGATGTCGGCTTTCTCGCTAGCCGCTGATACGGAAGCGTTGGTGGTGGATGTGCGGCCCGTCCGGAAGAAGTCGCGCACACGATCGGGGTGCGGGAGCCAGGGGGCCGGCTCGCCGTTGCTCCACCACTGCTTGATCAACCGGCCGTCGAGGGGCGGGCCCCAGCTCCGGTTCACATTGTCGCTGATTCCTCCACCCTTGCCGTCCACGTACTCGTACTTCCCGCCCGAGCCCTGGCCGTACTTGTTCTGGAAGTCGGGGAGACGAAGCGGGGTCTCGAAGGTGAGGTTCTGGCTCGCCGTGATACCGAGCCCGTTGCTCCCCTTCCCGTTTTTCGTGGTGATCACCACCGCGCCGTTGGCCGCCCGCGAGCCGTAGAGCGCCGCCGCGTTTGCGCCTTTCAGGATGCTGATCGATTCGATGTTGCTCGGACTGATGTCCTGAGCGGTATTGCCGTAGTCGAACCCGCCGCCGGTCGACCTTGCCGACGCCGAGTTGTCGATCGGAATCCCATCCACCACGAAGAGCGGCTGGTTGTTGCCTGCGATCGAGTTGGCGCCCCGGATCACCAGCCGCGAGGAGCCGCCGGTCGGACCGGCGTTGGTGATGTTGACGCCAGCCACCTTGCCGACGAGAGCATTGACGATGTTGTTCTCCCTGGCAGCGGATAGCTCCTCGGCGTTGATGCTCTGTTGCGCGACGCCGAGCGATCGCTTCTCACGAGAGATACCGAGCGCCGTGACCACCATTCCCTCGAGCTGCACCGCGTTCTGGGCGAGAACGAAGTCCTGGGTGATGGCGCCGGGGGAGAGGGTGATCTCCACCGACTGCGCCTTGTAGCCGATGAGGCGAGCGGTGAGCGTGGCCTTCTGGCCCTTCACGTTCGCGGCGGCCACGATGAAGGAGTAGGTGCCTCCCTCCCTCGTCATCGTACCGACGTTCATTCCCTCCAGGAAGACGCTGACGTTGGCCAGGGGAAGGCCTCCGTCGCTGCTCACACGGCCGCTGATGGTCGCTTCCTGCGCCGCCAGCCAGGCGGGGAAGAGCACCATCGAGCATGCGAGCGCGAGGACCGAACCGAATCGATGTCCCATGCTTACTCCACTTCGCTCTCGAAGAGTTGTGGTTGATACCGCGCTCCCCAACGCCCCGCGCACGCGCGGCGTTCTATCAGGACCCATTGTTTCACCACTGAGGGGAGTATGGGGGGTTGGTTTGGCGGTGGGGTGGTAAGGGGTAGCGCGATTGGTGAGGTGATGCGGATTTGCTTGACTGCGGGCGGGTGCTGCGGAGGGTGATCGGGCTACGGAACGACGCTCCGGGGCCGACCGCGAGTGCGCGGTGCTGGCAGCGAGCGGAGCACCGGTATATTGTATACACGCGTACCGCGTACGTCCATACCCCCGCCGTCCTTGTCGCCTGGCGCAGCTTCGCACACCGCTCCCCTGGCTCCGCCCGACCGGCTCTCTCCCCTCGAGACCTCCCGAGAACGCGCATGAAAGCACGAACTCTGTCCGTGGCCGCAGCCGCAGGCGCGCTATTGCTCGCCGCTGCCGCCATCGGTTACGCCGGCCCCAATCGCTACACCAACAACGATCGCATCGATCGCCACATGCTCCCGGCGGTTTCCACCGGTCCGCTCGACCCGACATGGAGCAGCGACGGACGCTGGATCGCGGTCTCGATGCGCGGCGACATCTGGAAGCTCCCCGCCGCGGGCGGCGAGGCCGTCGCCCTCACCCAGGGACCCCGATACCACTTCGAGCCCGCCTGGAGCCCCGATGGGAAAAGGCTCGCGCTCACCATCGACGTCGATGGAAATCTCGACATCGGAATAGTCGGTGCAGACGGGGGCGTTGTACAGCGTATCACTACCGACGCCGGCGTGGACGTCGAGCCCACCTGGAGCCCCGACGGTCGGAGTATCTATTTCGTGAGCGGGCGCGGAGAGCGGGGGTTTCACATCTTCCGTCACGATCTCGCCACCGGAAAGGACGAGCAGGTGGTGAGCGGCATCCAGCCGGCGATATCACCCGATGGGAAGCAGCTCGCCTACGTGGATCGCGTGCGCGGGAAACTGGGGAGCGGTGGGCTGTGGGTGAAGCCCCTTCCCGACGGCGAGCCGCGCCTCGTCCAGTACGAGGAGACCGAATATCGCATGAAGCCGGTGTGGACGCCGGACGGCCAGGCGCTGTACTACGTGTCGGACGAGGGCGGCTCCAACGACGTGATGCTCATCGCCGCCGACGGGGGGAATCCGGAACGGATCTCCGCGGACGCCGGCGACGAATACGCCCCGTCACCGAGCCCGGACGGTAGTCGCGTCGCTTTCGTATCCAACCGCACCGGTCCCACGGTTCTCTACACGGCTGCGGCCAGCGGCGGCCCCTTCCCGTCGTGGAAGCCGGTGCCGATGAGCGCCCGCCGCCCTCGGGTGGCAACAGGCCGCGTCCGGGTGCGCGTCGTCGGTCCCGACGGCAAGCCCGCCGCGGCCAGGATCTACCTGAGTGCCAGCGACGGACGCTCGTACGCGCCCGACGGCGGGTTCCACCGCGTGATCTCCGTGACCGAGACCCACTACTTCCAGACCACCGGCGAGTTCGAGGTCGAGCTCCCGGCGGGGCGCGCTACGATCGAGGCGATGAAGGGCTTCGAGTATCACCCGCGCACCGTGAGCGTGGATGTACCCGCGGGCGGAACGCGGAGCGCGACTATCGCTCTGGAGCGGATGGCCGATCTGCCGGCACGTGGATGGTACTCCGGCGACACGCACATCCACGACCTGCACCAGGGCCGCTTCGGGCTGACGCACGAAACCTTCTTCGACCAGCTGCGCGCCGAGGATCTGCACGTGACCAACGCGCTGATCCATATGGATGGCACTCGCATCATGGGCCGCTGGGGCGACCTCACCGGGAAGCCCAGCCCCCTCTCCACACCCGAGTACATCCTGCAGTACGGCGAGGAGTTCCGTGGCTCGCTGGGGCATATCTCGATCCTCGGCATCCACAGCTTCATCCTCCCCTTCACCGCGGGAGTGCGCAACACACCGTACGCGCAGCCGGAAGTCGATGCGCGCTACATAGACGAGGCGCGGGCACAGGGCGGCATCGCGGGCTTCGGCCATCCATACTTTGCCCCGGTGACGAAGCCGGAGCAGGCAGCCAGCACGCTGATTCCCGTGGACGTCGCGCTCGGCAAAGGAGATTTCTACGACATCGGAGCAATCTGGTCCGACGAGGTCGGGTCGTCGGAGCTGTACTACCGGCTGCTCAACTGCGGCTTCCGGATCGCCGCCACCGCAGGGACAGACAACTTCTCGGACGTCTGGCGTGATCCACCGCCCGGCTCGGACAGGACGTACGCGCACGTCGAGGGTCCGCTCTCTCTGGAAAGCTGGATCGCCGCCATCAAGGCACAGCACACCTTCGGGTCCACCGGCCCCCTTCTTTTCCTCGATGTGGCCGGCCACGAACCGGGCGACGAGATCCGGCTCGGCCGCGGTGCCGACCCGTCGCTGCGCGTGCGCGCGGAGGCCACCTCGATCACGCCTGTCTCGCGGCTCGACATCATCGTGAACGGGAAAGTCGCGGGAAGCGCGACCGCGAAGGACTCCAGTCGGATAGTCTTCGACCAGAGCGTGGACATCCCCGAGGGCGGCTGGGTAGCGGCTCGCGTAGTCGGTCCCTCGTCGCGCTACGTCGCGGACAGCTACGCCTTCGCGCAGACCAGCCCTGTGTACGTCGTGCGCAATGGCCGGAAATTCACGTCGAAAGATGACGCGCAATTTTTCGTGCAGACCATGGACGCCATCCTCGCGCGCGTGGAGCGCGGCCCGTGGCGCACGCCAGCCGAGCGAGACGCCTTCAGGGCGGAAGTCGAAAAGGCGCGAGCCGTATACTCGGAGATCGCCGCTCGCTGAATCGCGGAGCGAGGCAAGCTCCGGAATCGTGAACGGGTACGGCGGCCGCGGCAGCCGTACCCGTTCACGATTCCGGAGCCGATACCTCCGTTCGGTCCAGGACCTGACGCCGCACCAACACCCTTGACTCTGTAGCGACGTACCGGGTGTACCGTTCCCACGTGCAGAGCTGCACGAGGCATTAACCCCTGATGAGGAGCGACTGGGAATGGCGACCAATGACGTAGAGCTCGACTGCCGGTGGACCGTTGGACAGGTACTCGAGCGTTTTCCGGCGACGGAGGCGGTGTTCAACCGCTATGGAATCGATCTGTGCTGCGGCTCCAGAGTGAGCGTGCAGGAGGCGGCACACCGCGACGGCCTCGACACCCAGGCCCTTTGCGCCGAGTTGCACGAGGCAGCGCGGGCGCCGAGCGAAGTGTAGGAGTCGCAGTGGAAATGAGTGAGTCGCCGGGGAGCTATTTGTCGTCCGGCGACTTCACCCTGTTCGTCACGCTCCAACTCCTCGCAAACCACCGTCCGGGGAATGGAACTTGATCAGGGTCCCCTCTCGTGCGGCGCGCGTCACCTCACCTGGCGTATGGTCACGCCGCGGGCGCACACGACGGAGGATCAATGGACGAGCAGGTGCCTGTCGATCGAAGCGCCGAAGCGCCGAGCGACGATCGTGACGGGGTCCACGAAGTCGTTCCCGACATCGCGTATCAACGGCGTCTGATGGTCAATGTCGTCTACTTCGGTAAGGCAGGCGCCGGCAGTGGTCGCTGGGTTCTGATCGACACCGGGATAGCTGGCTCGGCCAACGACATAGTCAGGGCAGCGGAGAGTCGCTTCGGCGTGCGCGCGCGACCTGCAGCGATCATCCTGACCCACGGCCACTTCGACCATGTGGGTGCGCTGAGGGATCTCCTCGAGCACTGGAACGTGCCCGTCTACGCGCACCGGCTCGAGCTCCCTTATCTCAACGGCGGCTCGAAATATCCACCCCCCGACCCGAGCGTCGGTGGCGGCCTGATGTCGGCCATGTCGCGCCTCTACCCACGCGGCCCGGTGGACGTGAGCGACTGGTTGCACACGTTGCCGGAGGATGGCGCGGTTCCGGGGATGCCGGGGTGGCGCTGGATCCACACGCCGGGACACACCCCCGGGCACATCTCGCTCTGGCGACCGATGGACCGCGCCATGATAGCGGGCGACGCATTCATCACGACCAACCAGGAGTCGGCATACGCGGTGACGGTGCAGCGCCCCGAGCTGCACGGCCCGCCCATGTACTACACGACAGACTGGATCGCAGCGCGTAGATCCGTGGAACGTCTCGCCTCACTGGAGCCCGACCTCGTAGTGACGGGGCACGGGCGCGCTATGAGCGGTGACGCGATGCGCGAGGCGTTGCACACGCTCGCGCGAGAGTTCGAGAGGGTTGCGGTACCCGAGCAGGGGAGATACGTGGGTCGTCCCGCGGAGGCGGACACCAGCGGAGTGACCTACGTGCCGCCGGAGGAGCGGTAAGAGCACGTAGCTCCGTTGTGCCAGCCACGGCTTCCCGTCGGGCGCGAGGAGCGGACTACTGACCGCTGCGTTCGCCGGGAGCGACGAGCGCGTCGCGTACCTCGGCGGCCGTCTGAGGACGGTCCGCGGGCCGCTTCTCCAGACACGCCATCACTACCGAAGCGAGCGCCGGCGGCACAGCCGACCGGCGGACCGCTACAGGTACGGGCTTGGCCAACACCTGAGCGGCGAACACTTCCTGGGGCGAAGTCCCCCCGACCGGGGTCTCGCCAGTGAGCAGGGTGTATGCGATGGCCCCCAATGCGTAGATGTCGGCGCGGTGGTCAGACTGCGGATCCGCCATGGCCAGCTCCGGGGCGGTATATCCGGGTGTGCCCAACGCGAAGCCCGTGGATGTCAGCGAGTCGCTCGCGGAGGCGATCCGAACCGCGGGCGCGACACCGATATCAGTGACTGCTGCCGGTCTGTTGCCCACTACCACTCGGCTCGGCTTGAGCTCGTGATGGAGAACTCCGTGTGAGTGAGCGCAGTCGAGCGCGTCGGCCACGTCTCTCACCACGCGAATCGCCTCGGCCACCGGCAGCTCCCGTTGGCGCGCGAGCCGCGCGCGGAGCGATTCGCCATCCACGGCGGCCGTGACGTAGTACACCACACCCTCGTTTGCGCCAACGGCCTCGAGACTCACGATGTTCGGGTGGCGAAGCCGGACCGCTGGCTCGAGCGCGCGAGTGAAGGCCTCGACGTCGAGCACGCTGGCCAGCTCTGGGCGCACCACCTTGAGCAGCACGCGGCGGCCGCGCTCCTGGTCCCGCGCTGCAACGGTAATGACGATTCCGCCACGTGCGATCTCGCCCTCGATTTCGTAGCGCCCTGCAAAGCTCGGCCGCTTCGATGTACTGGTGGGTGGGCGTGTGGTACGCGCGCGGATGGTAGCTGCCAGGGAGACGGTCTCGGACGATGGCTCCATATCGTATTCGGTCGCGAGCTGCCGAGCGAACTGCTCGAATAGTCGAAGCGCGCTGGCGCGGTCGCCAAGCCGATCCAGGACGGTGATGAGGCGACGGAGCACGCCTTCGTCCCGAGAGAGAGCAAGCGCGCGGCGACCCCAGTGAGCCGCCAGTGACAGCTCGCCGCGAGTCTCCGCACTCGCAGCGAGAGTGCTAGCTGCCTCGGCCGCTCGCTGCGCGAGCCGCGCGCGCTCGCCCTCCAACCACTCCTCGAACGCGGGGGCGTCGGAGATGAAGAAGCCCGGAAGCATTTCGCCATGATAGATGGCCAACGCCTCTTCCATCTGTCCGGCGTCCAGCGCGCGGCCGAAGGCGGCAGCATCACACCAGATCTCCCGGCGATTCACGCCCAATTCATCGTCCCCGCGCGATACAAGTACCGCGTCGCCGAGTGAAGCACGCAGCACGTACACTGCTTTGCGCAGCGCGGCGCGCGCGTGGGAGACGTCTGCCTCGGGCCAGAAGAGTGCTAGTAGCGTGTCGCGCCGCACGAGGCGCAGCGGCGGCGCCTGCGCCAAGTACGCGAGGAGCGCGACAGGCTTGGGACGGGCGAGGAGCGCGTGCGGCTCGCGACCGTCAGGCCTTGTGAGGGAGAGCCCACCAAGCGTGCGGAATTCGATCAAGCGCCGCACCGCCCCGGCGTAATCGACCCGTTCCCGCAGCGGTAACGCCGGAGCCACGTCGCGGGAACGCCTGACCCTTATGCTCGAACGTAACACGCACTGGTCACCCGAAGCAACGCAAGAAGGGCATTCAGAGTGGCGTGCGCGCGACGCGCCGAGCGGCAAGAGGTCGCTGGTGCCAACGAACCCGGACCGCAGCAGCGGTCACTGCCCGGAGGGTAACATGAAGGCCACGATCTCTACTCTACTCGTCCCCCTGCTCGGCGCATGCATAATCGCTCTGGCATCCTGTTCTGGCGTTCCCGACGGCGGCGCCGGTGTCACAGACCCTTCCCTCTGCCCGGTTGGTGACACCGTGCTCGCCGACCAGCTGATCGCGAAGTGTCCGCAATGACAGGTGGTATCGCGGGCGAGAGCGGGGCGCGAGTGGCGATCCACGGAGACAGGACATGAATGCGCGCCGGCCGGGCGGCGCCCGACGAGGGGCTCCGCGAGTAGGACGGTCGGCGCCACCATGCAGCTCCCCTGATCCCCGGTTGCGCGCCGGTCGGTCCATGGATCGGCCGGCGGATCTTTCCGGGAACCAGCTCGGAGTCAGGCGCATTGAGGTGGCGGTCACCACCGTAAACCTCAAGGAGAGCTGCATTGCGCGCCGCGATTGTCAGCATAGGGTCCGCCGTTCCCCCGCGTGCGGTGTCGAGCGCTGCCCTGGCGCACCGCCTCGACGTAACCGACGAGTGGATCCGCTCCCGCACCGGGATCCGGGAGCGGCACGTAGCTCCCACGGGCGGCGTCTCGGAGCTCATCGTGCCGGCCGCCGTGCAATGCATCGAACGCCGAGGTATCACGGCCGATGAGGTGGATTGCATCATCGTGGCTACCACCACGCCGGACTACCTCTTCCCTCCCACCGCCGCCATCGTGCAGGGGAAGCTCGGTGCCGGCGCCGCGTGGGGCTTCGACCTCTCGGCCGCCTGCTCCGGCTTCGCGTACGCGCTCCTCGTGGGTGAAGGGCTCATCTCCACCGGTCGCGCACGGCGCGTGCTCCTCTGCGCCGGTGAGCGGATGTCGGCGATTACGAATCCCGACGACCGTGGCACTTCGATTCTCTTCGGCGACGCCGCCACCGCTGTACTTCTCGAGGCGGCACCCGAAGACGAAGAACGCGGGATAATCGACAGCGTCTGCCGCACGGACCCAGTGGACGCCGAGCTCCTCTACATGCCCGCCGGCGGGAGCGCCCGGCCCGCGTCGCTCGAGAGCGTGTTGCAGAGGGAGCACTTCGTGGTGCAGGACGGACCGGCTGTGTTCCGAGCGGCCGTGGAAGGGCTCAGCGACGTCACCAACGCTCTCCTCGCACGCAACAGGCTCGGCGTGGGCGACATCGACTGGCTGATCCCCCACCAGGCCAACCGACGCATCATAGACGCGGTTGCCCGCCGCGTCGGCGTGCCGCAGGACAAATTGGCGAGCAACATCGATCACTACGGAAACACCGCTGCGACGAGCATCCCGCTCTGCATCGCCGAGTGGTACGAGAGGGGAGAGCTGCAGCCCGGCGACCGCGTGGTACTGACGAGCTTCGGTGCGGGCTTCACGATGAGCGCCGTCTACCTCCGCTGGAGCATGGCGCCGCTCCCGACACCGGCGGCACCCAACGGCTCACTCGACGCTGCGCCGACCGCGGTAAGGACCACAGTCGGCGCGTGAGGACAGCTCCCGCCAGCTACTCGCCCTGCCTGACGAACTGCACCTCCCCCTCGATGTGGACGGTGTTGCCCACCAGCACGCCGCCCGTTTCGAGCGCCTGATTCCACTTGAGTCCCCACTCGCGGCGATCGATCTCCGTCCGAAAGCTGAAACCCGCGCGCGTCTTCCCCCAAGGGTCGGTACCTCTTCCCTCGTACTGACACTCGAACGTCACGTCCATCGAGCTGTCACGTATCACCAGCTCGCCAACGACCTGAAAGCGGTCGCCCTCCTTCTTCGGTGCGTTCTGTACCCGCGTGCTGCGGAAAGTGATCCTGGGGAAGCGATCCGCATCGAAGAAGTCGGGGCCGCGCAGGTGCGCGTCGCGGTCGGCAACGCCGGTGTCGATGCTCGCCACAGCGACGGTAGCCTGCACTCCGGCCTCCTCCGGATGATCTCGGTCCCCGGTGAGCGTTGCTTCCACTTCTTTGAAGCGGCCGCGCACGGTTGTCATCATCATGTGCTTGACGGAGAACTCGACGCTCGAATGAGCGGGGTCGAGCTGCCAGGTGGGTACGCCGGTCCTTACCGCGGTCGAAGCCGTCATGTTTTCCTCCTCCTGCCCGGGTACGTCCGTACGATGCACCCGCCGGAGCACGCGGCGTGCCGGCAACGTGGCTGCGTGCTGACACCGAGCTACGGGCGCGCCTCTCGAGGCACGTTATGCCATGTTCAGGTGCCCTGCTTCGGCAGCCCGAAGACGAAGACCGCGCCGCCCAACGGGTAGCCCAACTGGAAGTTGCCACCGCACGCGACGGCTATCATCTGCTCGCCACGCCATTCGAAGCTGATCGGAGCCGCATTGCACCCCGCGCCGCCGTTGAACTGCCAGAGCAGTTTTCCCGTCTTTGCATCGAAGGCGTTGAAGTTGCCGTTCCCCTCTCCGGTGAATACCAGGCCGCCCGCCGTAGCCACCGACCCACCCATCATCGGCTCTTCCATCTGCTTCTGCCACGCAATCTTGCCGGTGGCCAGGTCGATCGCCGTGAAGGTGCCGTTTTGTGAAGCGCCGGGCGCGAGGTTGAAGGCCGAACCCAGCCAGAGGCGACCCTTCTCGTACTGCACCGGATGCACCTTGTAGAGCATCGGTTGGTTGAGCCCGGCCACGTACGCGAGGTGGAGGTTCGGGTCGACCGATATGGGCGACCATTCCGAGCCGCCGTTCGCGCCGGGCAGCATCAGCGTCCCTTCCGCAGTCGGAAGCGCGAACATGTTCTTCTGCGGCGTGAAGTTCTCGGTCTTGCGAACCAGCTTCCCCGTCTTCGCGTCGAGCACGTACATCCAGGCGGTCTTCCCTGCCTGCACCACTACTTTCTGCCCGTTCAGCGTCATGACCACCGGCGGAGAAGTCTGGTCCAGATCCCATACATCGTGCGGCACGACCTGGTAGTACCACCTCGTCTTGCCGGTAGAGGCATCCACCGCAACGATACAATCGGTGAACAGGTTGTCGCCGGGACGCACCGAGCCATCGAGATCGGGCGACGGATTGCCAACGGTGAAGTAGAGCAGGTTCAGCTCCTTGTCGTACGCTGGCGTCATCCAGACGCCTCCCCCGCCCTGCTTCCACGTATCCGCGTACTTCGCACTGTCGGCTTTCTCGCGAGCAATGTCGCGATGCAGGTCCGCCTCCTCGGCTTTCGTCGCCCAGGTGCCCCACCATCCGTTGGGGGCGGTCGAGTCTTCCCCGGGTGCGGGAATCGAGTACCAGCGCCAAGCTGGCTTGCCCGTGGCGATGTCCACGGCATCGAGATGGCCACGAATGCCGTACTCGCCGCCAGACACGCCGACTACCACGTTCTGTCCGACTACGAGGGGGGCCGCCGTTATGCTGTAGCTCGAATCGGCGGGCGCGAGCTCGGTATCCCAGGCCTGCTTTCCGGTCCCGGCATCGAGTGCGACGAGATGCCCGTCCAGAGTGCCGAAGAACACCTTGCCATCCGCGATCGCTACACCCCGATTGTTCGGGCCACAGCAGTAAGTGGCTGGGGCGAGTTTGTAGCCGAATCGCCAGATCTCCTTCTTCTTGGCGAGGTCGTATGCGAAGACTGCGTCGTTGTACGGGGTAGTCACGTACATCGTATCGCCAACCACGATGGGTGTGTTCTCGAACGAACCAGGCTTGGTGCCGGTCTGAATCACCATTCTCGGCACCAGAGAGCCGACGTTCTTCGTGGTGATCTGATTCAGTTGCGACCATCGTTGATTCCAGTCGCTCCCACCGTAGGTCGTCCAGTTCGACTGTGCGTGCAGCGACGTAGCGGCTCCCGCCAGCAGGAACGTCCCCATCACCAGCCACCCGTGCCGCTCGAAACCGCGTGCCTTCAGTGAGCTCATGGCGCCAACTCCCGCGTTGTTGCCGCGTGCCGCGGCATGCCCTACTGCAACTCCAGGTCAGGACGCGATAGTCCCCGAGTCGCTCGGCGCGGTTGCATCCGCCGAGACGACGAATCGGATGAACATGCCGCTCAGGGCATGACCGGGAACTCCACAGGCTATCAGGTAGTCACCGGCCTTGTCGGCCGTGAATTGCATAGTGTCGTGGCCGTTCTGCGCCGGCAGTCCGTCTATCAGATGACTCGTGTAGGCACGCGGGAACGCAGGCTCCTCCGGGGTGGAAGGAAGGGGCGTCCGAGCGACTATCACCACTGCCGAGTGCGGAACCACGTCGTGATTCTCGAAGTCGATATCGATCGACCAGCCGAGCGGCACGGTGATCGTCTGATTGCCAACCGAGCCCCCGTTGAAGTTGAAGCCGCCCTGCGCGCTGTTCGCGGCGGCGACGAGCGTGATGGCGACCGACTTGGCGCTGGAGTCGTACGAGAGATAGCGGTCGACTCTGGTTGTCCCGGGCTGGGCCGATCCGGTATCCCGGATGGCGAGACGCACCGCTGCAATCGACGGTAGCTTGGCCGACACCTGCGCCGCCGATGAAGGGCCGAGGCCAGCGGCGGTCGCACGAGGCGAGTACGACTCGAAGCCGACCACGAGCGCCATCGCCGCGACGGCGAGCCACGGAGGCGACATCTTCAGCATGCGTGGCGGTCCCGGGAATGGATCGACGAGCGGGACTGGCGCGCGACGACCATGCACGACCGAGCCGAGTAGTACGACTGGCGATCTCGCATAGCCATCCTCGAGGGGAACGCCCTGATCGTGATCAGTGGTCTGGAGTGCGGGCTGTTCGGCTCGCGTGCAAGACATGAGCCGAGTCCGGATGCCGGTGTCAGCTACCCGCCGCGCCGACTCGAACCCTCCGGTCGCTTTCCCGTCGGGACAGGCATGCATCGTGATGCGGGAAGCGCAGCATGCGTGTCGGAATCCTGGGTTCGGGGTTGATGGGAGGCAAGCTCGGAACGCTCTTCGCGCATGCCGGGCACGAGGTCGTCTTCAGCTACTCGCGCCACCGGCAGACGCTGGAGAAGCTGGCGCGGGATGCCGGTGAGCGCGCGCGCGCCGGCACACCCGGCGAGGCTGCGCAGGGAGCAGATGCCCTCCTGCTCGCCGTGCACTGGTCGCGGGTGGACGACGTGCTGCAGCAAGCCGGTGAATTGTCGGGAAAGGCCATCGTGAGCTGCTCGCTGCCGATGAATGCCGACGACACCGCACTCGTGGTTGCCCACTCTTCCTCGGGCGCCGAGGAGCTGGCGAGGAAGGTTCCAGGGGCGCGGGTGGTCGCAGCCTTCGGCACCGTGCCGAGCGAGGTCCTCTTTGCGGTGTACGAAGCACGTGACAACGTCCCCCGCCCCAGCCTGGTGTATTGCGGCGACGACGATGATGCGAAGAGGACCGCCGCGCGACTCATACGCGACGTGGGGTTCGAGCCAGTGGACGCCGGTCCCCTCCGGATGGCTCGGTACTCCGAGCCGTTCACCCTGCTCGTCGCACAACTCGCCTACGAGGGGGACGGTGGGCCGGCGCTCGCGTATCGCTTCGAGCGATTCGAGGAGCAGGGATGACTGACGTGTGCGAAAGCTCCGTCGGGTGGGCCGGATCGCCCGCCTTTTGGGCCCGAGTCCGCGACCCAATCATGAGCGACAGACCCAGTGCCAAGGAGAGCGTCCTCATTCCGGTCACCGCGGCTGATGCGATATCGGCATGTTCTTGTAAACGACTCCGCCCTTCATCACGAACACCACACGGTTTACGGCGGTTATGTCGCTGAGCGGATCGCCGTCGAGAGCCACGATGTCCGCCTCGTAGCCGGGTTTTATGGTACCGATCGAGTCCCCGAGGCCGAGCGATTGGGCGGAGAGTGATGTGGCGGAGACGAGCGCGCGCATGGGATCCTCGCCCGCCTCGCTCACGCGGCACACGATATCGGTGGCATTCTTGCCGTGCGCACCCGCAGTGGCATCGGTGCCGTAGACGATCTTCAGCTCGGGCGTCGCCAGAGCGCGCTTGTTGAGCGCGATCGATCTGGGGAAGTCCTTCTCCATCATGGTGAAGGCCTCCTCCGTGTAGTTCCCGAGACCGAGATACTTCTCCTTGTTGTCGATGTAATTCTGGTCAATCAGACGGCATTGCGGGTCGAACCAGACATCGTGTTCCGCCATGAGCTCGAGCGTGGACTCGTCGACCAGCGCTCCGTGCTCGATCTGCGTGCAGCCGGCCAGCACCGCGGCACGAACGCTCGAGCTACTGTGCGCATGGACCAGCGTGCGGAGCCCTAGCTTCTTCGCCTCTCCGCACGCGGCCTGGAGTTGCTCATCGCTCATGGTCTGCTGGCCGCCGTCGCGGATGCTCTTGGAGGCGAAGATCTTGATGAAGTCGGCGCCATTCTTCTTGCGCTCCCGCACGGCCTGGCGGAGCTGCTCCGGAGTGCCGGTACGCTCCGATAGCGGAGCAAGCGACGTGAGGATGCGTGGCGAGGGGACCTTCTCGCGCGCGCTCCAGTCGCGCAGCGCCGCATCCGCGTTCGCTCCGGGGCTCTGGACTGTCGTGAACCCCGCCATCAGGATGTTACGGAGGTTGGTGACGGCCGCCAGCGTCGACTCCTCGGGACCGTCGCCATCGCCGCGCTGGTGAAGCCGGTTATCTCGGTTGAAGTACCAGCCTATGTGCTCGTGAACGTCGATCATTCCGGGCATGACCGTCGCGCCACGGAGATCGTAGACCGTTCCCGCCGCCGGCTCATCGGCGCCGTGCTCGATGCGCACTATCCGCGAGTTCTGGACGATGATGCGCGCATCGTCGATCACCTTCCCGGTGCCGTCGATCACCTTCCTGGTGCGGATCGTAATCGTCTCTGCTGCGTCGCCTGCCGCATTCGCGTCCGCGCCGCTCGTCTCCGCGCACGCGGCGGTGGAAAGCGCCGCGACCAACGATCCGAGAACGGCTTTCTGCATTCTCATGGAGACTCTCCCCGGTCAGCGCCAATGGTCAGTGAGGGAGATGAAAAGAAGGCCTGGGTGCTCATATATCAAGCACCCAGGCCTCCACTAGTCGGGACGGCGGGATTTGAAGCCGCGACCCTGAACCCATTCAGCCGTTCTTCAGTGTAAACCCTTCTCTCAGAGTGAATTAACGATCCTCTGAGTAACGTCTACGGGCCGATTCAGGGGGTGGGGAGCGCAAAACGAATGGCCCGAGGTACAAAACGTCTACGCCTACGTCTCCGGGACTACGCATCCCCAAAACGGCACCGCCGAGTGCGGCATCACGGCTCCGCGTGAATGCTCTCGTATGAAGCATCGGTTCGTTGGGCACGACGCGCCACCCAGACACATATGCTCTCCAAGGAACGAGCGGCGAAGCCATCGCGCTCACGTACTTCGGGCTTCAGTACCCACAAGTCGTTGCCGCCATGACCATTGCCGGCGTGGATGAGTCAGCGCGGATTCGTCTGAGAAGCTCGTCCACTCGTATCTGAAAGTCTGCCGGAAGCGGGGTTCCCTGCACCTGGTTGTAGTCAGTGATGTAAGTCGTCTGGCGGTTACAGCGAGGACGGCCATTGGCATCGAAATCGGTCGTGGCGTCGGCGAAGGTAGTGCGCTTGTTCGGATAGATAATGCTCTTGATTGCGAGGAGCGCGTAGACTCGGGCAGGCGCGCTGGCACCCGGATCTCCAGCTACCTCAGTCAGGGCGGCAAACACGTCCGCATCGCGAAAGCTTCCCGCCTGGCGACGCAACAGGTGCAGAGTGGCGGTGTCCGTCGAGGTGCGGAGCCCCCGTATGGCAGATGCGAGTGCTGCGGCCCCGCCCTCTTCCACGCATGTCGGTATGATACCCATTGCCCACATCGTCTTGGGTCCCGGGTGGCCGCTCTCGAGCGTCTGAACTGCCAGACGACAATTACTCCGGTGCTTCACAATTGTCGGATCGGCCTGTGCCGCAGCGCCCAGTGAGAAACCGCCGAGTAATAGGAGGATCAGCGAGATTCGCATTATTTGGTAACCCCGGGGAATGGGCCGTGAAAGAAGCACGAGAGATTGATCGGATACGGGGTGACGTTGCGGTCAACCAGTGGCTTCTGCAGCGAATCGAGTGCAGCGTTATACACCGAATCCACGTCGCACTCTAGAGTGGCTATGGGACTTACCGCGCCTGCCGAGGCGGTATCCAGATGGATGGGAATGTCTTCGAACGCACCCTGATTTCACGCCCGATCCCCGGCGCAGCGAAACACCAGTGCGTGGACCATTGAACTATGGTCCACGCGCTACCGGAGCGAGGCTCGAAAAGATCGCCCCCTATCCGCTAATGATTACTCGTCGTCACACGTTGCGATGAATGCAGACTCGGAATCAGGGTTGACGATCTGCCTGATGTCGCAAACCCTGCATGACGCAATCGGCGGCGATGCGGACTACCGGCGGCTCCTGCGGGCGCTCTGACACCGAGCTTGCTACCGCAGTTGCCCGCTGCGCGGCATCGGCAGGTAAGGGTGTAAGCGTGATTGGCGCACCACGGTCCTCGAGCCAGCCCAGGGAGCACCCTGAGATTGTGTCAGCCTGGGTGAGTTCGCCGTAGGACACATCACGGTCGGCAATCAGCTGATTGACAAGCAGAATGAAGCTCTCTGCGCGTGCCACCGTCGAGGCACCCTGGTCACCCGCCACTTCCAACGCTGCCGTGAACAGCTCTGCATCACGCACGTTGAACCCGACCACGGCCACCTGTGAGAAGTGCGCGGGGTCCGAATCTGATCGCAGCCGGCGTAGCGCCATTGCACTCACGGCGCCAGCCTCGGGGCAGCCCGGCATGAGATCCCAAGACTGTTGCATTTTAGGCGCTGGCTGGCCGGTGCGGATCACGTGGGCCGCGAGCCGGCAGTCGTTACGCAGCTTCACACTATCGGGATTCGCTTGGGCGGCGATGGACGTTAGAGGCAGCGTCAGCAAAACGGCGCCAAGCACGAGTAGACGGTGCACGGTATGGCTCCATGGTTGGACATAAGTCATCGACTGGTACCCGGTCATACAGTGGGGACCCAATCGCATCCGCCTGCAAGCTTGGAAATCTTGTCTCCGCCGTAATCGGCCGTGTCAAAAGCGGCCTGAACCGGGTGCTGCTTCAACTGCCAACGATCGAGTACCTGCTGCGCCTTGGTAGCTAGTTCCTTTCCCGAACCATGTACCACGGTCGCCTCGAGCTGTTTGTGCAGATCCGTAGTTTTCAGTTCCGTCTGATACTTGCCGTAGTGAGAGTTCGGAGCTCCTGTCAGCCCTTCGTGACGCTTCACCTCTTTCTTAAAAATGCCCAGATTCTCCTGGTTGCAGTACGGCCGGCCGTTGGGAGACGTAGTCTTTCCGTTATACTCTCCATCTTGTTCTTTGGCCCACTTGCCCTTGCCATCGAGAACCGGGTTGATATAGACCACACCGCGTTGAAGTTCCGGTTCTTTGTTGATCCAAGAATATCCGCTGTTCGGACCGCTACGCACTGTCGCGCTCGACCACTTCTCAGGCCCTCGGAAACGAAACAGTCCGAAGGTTATGTCCCTGTTTGCATCTGGTAGGAGCGAGAGCTTGCCTTGGCCGCTGTCTACCGGCGCACCTGGCATCTGTAGTGGTACCCAATCGGTTCGCGGCTGGACGGCGACGTGAATGCTTGCACTGTCACGCGGGCGTACAAACGCGTCGGCCACCTTATGCCAGCCTAGGACGCGTACCGTTCCACTCACTACCATGTAACCCTTCCATTCCTGCTCGTTGTTCGGGACGCTGTCGCGTACGTTGGGGAAGCCAGCGGAGTCTGGGATGAAGCTCCATGCATTGACGACGGCGAACCCCTTCGCCGCGCATGTCGTTTCCTCGCCACGTTCAGGAGACTCGGGATTGCAGGAGACACCTGCGTCAACGTGGCTGAAGTAAAAGTCGTCGAATCCGTAGAGATTGTTGCTTCCATCGAACACGCAGCGGACGATTCCCTCTCCGCGGACCTCAATGTTCTGGTTGGGCCCGAATGGCGATTCGCCGTTGTTGAGATTCGGCGTGCGCAGGTATTTCGTTCCAACAATGGCTCCAGTGGAATCGGAGCACGATAGCGAAAGCGGCATAGCACTCGTGGCGTACGCCCCGAACACGCTTACCGGGAAGTCGAACGTAATCGTCACGTGACCATCACCCCCGGTGAAATCGGGTGGGATGATCGCTGTTATGAGTGTGCTCGGCGACTTCGGCGGGTAGTAGCTCGATTGCGGCAGGACGATTCCCATCGCGTTCTCGAAGTGAATGCCGTAGTCGACATAGAAGTCGCCGATATCCTGCCAGATAGGTGCTTCCTCGCCGTCGAAATTCGACATGCTGGTGCCGTTTTCACCCGGAGTAGTCGTGACAGTTCGCTGGACGGCCCAACCATCGCCATCGCGGTCGCTGGATCGGAGCTGCGGTACCCTGCTCGCCGAGCTGGTTAGGGTGAGGGGGTTGATTGTGCGGCTGGCCGTCGGCTGCACGTCGCGGCATGCAGCAATGCCGGCTGCCACGCCAAGCGTGAGCAAGGAAATTGGGACGCCTCTGCTTCGTCGCATTGATTTCGCGGCTCCTGGAAAGGCGGTGAAGGCTCTCGCTCCAGGGTCAGGGCGCGACGGCGCGAAGCTCGGAGCATCAGCGAATACGACAGCCGAACAGGATTCCGAGTGCGCGAGGAGGGATGAAACTATCGACGCGTTGCTTCGGCAGCCGGACTATCTCGCGGTGGGTCATACGAGACTCCTGGCTTTGCGACCCCGCCTCACGACGGGTGTGCTCTTGTCGGCACCCACATCGTAGAATCATCTGACGTCGAGTGCAATAGACAATTTCTTCGCACGGAGTCGGTCATAAGGCACAAATTGTTGC
The DNA here is from genome assembly GCA_035688075.1 of Gemmatimonadaceae bacterium. Classification (GTDB taxonomy): domain Bacteria; phylum Gemmatimonadota; class Gemmatimonadetes; order Gemmatimonadales; family Gemmatimonadaceae; genus JADGGM01. Next base: position 736 of record DASSNL010000075.1, on the reverse strand, counting down.
GGCCGCGCGAAGTGATGTCTTCACGTTGGTTGCGGATCGGGCGATTCGTGGGACGCACGGACCAGCGCCTGGCTATCTCGTGCCGGGATCGCCGCTCGGAGCGCGATGATGCCCGCGTCTCCATAGGTCAGCCGCCGCAAAGACGGGGCTGCGCGCATGGCCGCTCGAGTGGAACCAACGAGATAAAGAAACGAGGCCCGCGTGCTCAACTTTCGAGCACGCGGGCCTCGAGTCGGGACGGCGGGATTTGAACCCGCGACCCCCTGAACCCCATTCAGGTGCGCTACCGGGCTGCGCCACGTCCCGTCCGCTCTTGTCTTCGCGGACAAGCGTTGAATCTACCTCAGCGGGCGGCACCATTCAACTGCGTGTATCTACAGCGCCGCGCGCCAGTCCCGCGTAGCGTCTTTCGGACGGCGTACGCTGCGACGCGTATGTCACATCCCACGCCCCACGGCGTCTTCCCCATACGGTTCCGCCCCGCCGTCCCGCTGTGCACATTTCTGTCGCCCGGTTGTCCCGCTCGGCGAGAAGCCTACTTCGCTCGCCGCCCGACGACCTCCGGCCTCCGCGACTCCGACCCTTCCCGGAACGTGAGCCGCCCACCACCCCGCACGCACTTCATCTTTACAGAATGAAAATCGCCGTACCTCGCGAAATCACGCCGGGCGAGAAGCGCGTGGCGCTCGTCCCCGAAGTGGTCGCGCGCCTCGTCAAGGATGGCCACGCGGTAGCC
>DASSNL010000074.1:0-14623 GCA_035688075.1 Gemmatimonadaceae bacterium | reverse complement strand
GCGAGGAAGGCCTCGTCCCCGCCAAGACTGCTTCGCTCCTTCCGGCTCTCGGGATGATGGGAGCGGGTGCACTTCTTCTCGGACTCCTCCTGCTGCGTGAAAAGTCGCGCGGGGGAAGATTCGCCAGGCGGAGGCGGTAGGCGGCCGCTTCCAGCAGTACCAGCTACATACACCACCCATCGAACGACCCGACGCGACCAGCTGCTCTAGCTGGTCGCGTGGCACGCGTGTCGCACTGCGATCGGCCGTCCAGTGACGGCTGGCTGCCAGTATAGGATCGGCGCCAGCACCGGCAGGCAGCACGATGGGAGGATGCATACCGTAATGCAACCCGGAAGTTGAGCGCCGTGGAGTCGATCCGGATTCGGCCCGAGCTGGTCTACGCCTGGCACGGACAGTCGTTTCTCATCGCGAACAATCGTGGCGAGTGCGCGAGCGACCAGCCGCTCTCCGGCTTCTACTTCCGCGAAACGCGCTACCTTCGCACGCTGCGCCTCGCGATCAACGGCGAGCGCCCCTGGTGCTGCGATGTAGCAGCGCCTTCGCCGGACATTCTGGATCTGACGTTCATCTACCCGGAGGTGTCGGAGTATGGCGGCGGAGGGAGCGGAGCATCGCTCGGCGAGCTGCCGACCAACGCGCGCGGCATAACCAGTCGGTCGGTCGATATCCGGCTCCGTTACCGGGTGGGTGTTGCTTCGCTGGACGTTTCCCTCCGCTTCGCGAACCACTCACGCGAGCACGTCGACCTCGATGTCACGTGGGCCCTCGGTGCCGATTACGCGGGGCTCATGGAGGCGAGCTCCGGCAAGCGCCAGCAGGAAGCACCTGTCGACGTAGACTCCGATGAGCGCGAAGTACGCTACACCTACACCCATCCCGAGCTCCCGTACCGGACGCGCGTCGCTGGTGCGGGGCCGGGTGAGTGGCATGCCTCGTCCGAGTGCATCGGTGCGCGGCTGCGACTCGCGCCGCGCGAGCGCGTTGAGCTGGCGCTGAGTGTGGAACCGATCGACTACGAGCCCCACCCCGATGCGGACGGCGTCGCGCGACGCGAGCAGCGGCTCCGCGATTGGATCTCCCACTTCGCCCGGGTGGAAGTGCCTCGCAATGGTGTGGCCGAGCGCATCATCAGCCGAGCGGTTGGTGACTTGGCATCGTTCCCTCTGCTCGATGGCGAAGACGACGAGTGGTTGGCGATGCAGGCAGGGATGCCACTGTACCCGGCTCTCTTTGGCCGCGATTCCACGACCACCACGTGGCAGGCCGCGATGCTCGATCGCGGAGAAGCGCTCGACCACGTTCTCACGCGACTCGGACGACTGCAGGGAGCGCGCGTCGACGATTGGCTCGACGAGCAGCCAGGCCGAATAGTTCACTCGCTACGCCGCGAGCCGGCCGCCCGCCTGGGCAGGAACCCGTTGTCGCGCTACTACGGCGACTTCGCGAGCCCATTGATGTACGTCATCTCGATCGCTCAGCTCTATGCGTGGACGGGTGAGAAGGAGTGCATCGTCAGGCACCGCGACACCGCACGCCGCGTGCTCGACTGGGCACGCGAGTACGGCGACGCCGACGGAGATGGTTACCTCGAATACCAGTCGCGCTCCAAGGACGGTGTAAAGAACCAGGGGTGGAAGGACAGCGGGAACGGGATAGTCCACGAAGACGGTCGCATCGTGCAGGACCCGATAGCGACGTGCGAGCTGCAGGGCTACTGGTTCGCGGCGCAGCAGCTCTGGGCGGTACTGAGCTGGGTGCTGGGCGAGCGCGAGGACGCGAAAGCACTGTGGAGCTCCTCCATGGATCTCAAGGCGCGCTTCAACCGCGACTGGTGGATGCCCGCCGAGCGCTTCTTCGCCCTCGCACTCGACGCCGAGAAGCGCCTCGTCAGGAGCATCACATCCAACGTGGGGCAGTGCATCACGACGGGGATAATCGACGACGAGCATCTGCCGCCTGTGGTGGATCGGCTCTTCGCGCCCGACATGTTCAGCGGCTGGGGGATTCGCACCCTCTCTGCCGCGCACGTGTCTTACAACCCTCTGAAGTACCACCTTGGCACCGTGTGGCCGGTCGAGAACGCGACGACTGCCTTCGGCCTCAGGCGATACGGCTTCGACCAGCGCGCGCTGGAAATCGCCGAGGGTGTGTTCGACCTCGCGCAGCTCTACCAGGACTATCGTGTGCCCGAGTGTGTCGGAGGCTATCCGCGCTCGGAGAGCTCAGGCCCGGGCACCTACCCGCAGGCGAACACGCCGCAGGCGTGGAATCAGAGCGGCATCGTGCTGCTCGTCCAGACGCTGCTCGGGCTGCAGCCCGTTGCTACGCTCGATATGCTCGTCGTGGACCCCGTACTTCCCGCCTGGATGCCTGAGGTGATAGTTCACGGCCTGCGTGTCGGCGGCGCCACGGCCACGATCCGCTTTCATCGCGGTGACGACGGCCGGGCGCACATGGATGTGCTGGAGAAGCGAGGCACACTTCGCGTCATCCGGCAGCCACCGCCGGAATCGCTGAATGCCACGATCGGTGACCGGTTCACGGCGCTGGTGGACGGGATCCTGCCGCACTGAGTCGGTTACGAGAGCGAGCTGGGCGCGTCCACGTTGGCGTTATCGTAGACGCCTACGCCGAGCCTGTCGACCAGCTCGCCCCCGAGCCAGCCGGTCACCAGCGCGAGCAGGAGCCCGATCAGGCCGAGCACGAAGGCGAGCGTCGACGGGGCGGTCGGGTCGTCGCGGCGCAGCCACCAGCTGATGGCGAAGAGCACGACGATGATCACGTTTCCGATCGCGTGCCACACGCCGATCCTCTTGGCGCGCGTGCCCGAGGGGATGGCGAGCCAGTCGATGAATCCGAACAGTGCCGCGAGCAGGCCCGTGATGACGCCTGCCGCGATCATGTGGTAAGACGAAGTCGCCAATCCGGTCGCGCCGGCGGTGAGGCGGATTATGTCGAAGATCACCGCCATCCCCAGCAGCCCGAGTGGGAAGACGATCAGCATCTGGTGGACTGGGTGCCCCAACAGCTTGGCTCGGCTTTCCATGTGCTCGCTCCGTGATGAGGGTTGTGCATCCGGGACGGCTAAGTGCTGTTTTGTGTCTTCGGGGAGTACACGGCGTGCGGCCACTCGGAGGCTCGCCCGGTCCGTCACAGACTAGTGTACCCGCGGCCTCATCGAGCGGGAAGAGCCGCGTCGTTGGCGCCGCAGCGATGAGAACGAGTTTCAGGTAGCGCTTGACAGAAGCCATCCCACCGCAAAATTTCGCGGCAGTCAATTACGAGCATTTTTATCGGAATTCTGTTTCTCCAGAGAACTCTCTGCATGCGATTTCCAGGCTTCGGTATCCCGCGCACCGCCAGGCGTCTTACCCAGATCGTCGGCGTTCTCACCTTCACCCTCCCATGCGGTCTCTTCGCCCAGCAGGCCACCGGCACGATCCGCGGCGTGGTCAGGCGCAGTGGAGTGAGCTCCGCTGGCGTGGTGGTCGGCGCACCGGTGGCACTCGACGGCACCGCATTTCGAACCGCCACGGACAGCTCCGGGAGCTTCGCGCTCACACGCGTCCCGGCCGCTACTTACACACTCGTTGTGACGCTGTCAGACGGGGCGCTTCGGAGGGCGGTCACTGTCTCGGAGGGTAAGGTGACCAGCCTCGAGATCGTGCTCGATTCAGCGGGCATCGCCCGAGCGCAGCAGCTTGCGCCAGTCGTGGTGAACGCCGCCACGCCGCTCCACGTGATCGGCCACCTCCCCGATGTGGACGACAATGTCATCTACAGCGGAAAGAAGACCGAGATGATCGTGATGGACAGCCTGCGCGCCAACACCGCACAGGACATCGAGCGCCAGATTCTCGGTCGCGTACCAGGTGCCCACTTCTCCGAGACCGAAGCCGCCGGATTCCCCTCCAACGGTGTCGGCTTCCGCGGGCTCGATCCCACGCAGTCGATCGAGATGAACACGCGACAGAACGGCGTGAACATCGCCGCCGACCTGTTCGGATATCCGGAGACGTACTACACGCCACCCTCCGAGGCTCTGGAGCGGATCGAGGTTGTGCGCGGCGCCGGCTCGCTCGCCTTCGGTCCCCAGTTCGGAGGCGTCATCAATTACGTGGTCCGGCGCGGTGCGTTCGACACGGCGCCGACGCTCACTACCGAGCAAACCGGGGGCAGCTTCGGGCTCGTCAATTCGTTCAACGCGCTGGCCGGAGGAACTTCCCGGTTGAGCTATTACGCCTTCGTGCACTTCCGGCGCGAGGATGGCTGGCGTACCAACTCCGACTTTCGTGAGGTCACGGGCTACGGGAGCGCAACCTACCGCGCGTCCGATCGGCTCACGCTCGGTCTCGAGTACACGCTCCTCCGCAACCGCATTCACATGCCCGGCGGGCTCTCTGACGAGCAGTTCGAGACCGACCCGGAGCAGTCGTTCCGCGCCCGCAACTGGCTCGCGAGTCCATGGAACGTCACGGCGCTTCGCGCCGATTATCGCCTCGCTCCCAATGCGCGGCTGGAGAGTGTCGTCTCGTACCTCGCGAGCGACCGGCACCTCGTGTGGCGCAACGAGGACGGAGGGCCCGCGGCGCCGGATGCTATCGACCCCTCGACGGGTACATTCGTGCCGCGCGAAGTGGAGCGCGAGACCTTTCACAATTGGACCATGGAGTCGCGCCTCCGCGTGGATCACGCACTCCTCGGTCGCGCCGCGACGCTGGCGACGGGGGTCCGCGCTGGATACAACCGCATGCGGCGCTTCGAGGGTGGCACGGGTTCCACCGGCTCGGACTTCGACATGCGCCTCGTCGGCGGCACGTGGGAGCGCGCGCTGCGCTTCGGCACCACCAACCTCGCCCTCTTCGCCGAAGAGCTGCTCGAGGCGAGCGATCGGCTTTCGCTGACGGCGGGGGTGCGCTACGAGTACCTGCGCTCCACCGCCGATGGCTATACCGACGTCGACTCGAGCTTCGTACCGCGAACGTTCTCCTACCCGTTGTTTGGAATCGGCGCCGAGTACTCCACCACGTCCACCACGGAACTATACGCCAACGCCAGCGAGGCGTACCGTCCGGTGCCCTACTCCGCGCTGACCCCGTTCGGAAGCATCACGCGCATCGATCCCGATCTGGGCGCATCGCGCGGCTACAACGCCGACCTCGGCTGGCGCGGCACCATCGGGGATGTGCTCAAGTTCGATGTGGGCGCGTTCTACCTCTGGTATGGAAACCGGGTCGGAACGCGTACGGAGTCCGACGGCTCGGGCGTGACGTTCACCGAGACGACCAACATCGGCAACAGCGTGCACAAGGGAATCGAGGCCTACATCGAGTTCGACCCGCTGGTCGCGCTCGGTGCATCGCGCTCGCTCGGGAGCTTCGACATCTTCAACTCGTTCGCGTACGTCGATGCGCGCTACGTCTCGGGCGAGTTCCGCGACAACCGCGTCGAACAGGCGCCCCGAGTGCTCGAGCGTGTGGGACTCACCTATGCTCTGGGGCCAGCCTCCTCGACGCTACAGGTGAGTCATACCTCGGACTCGTACGGCGATGCGAACAACAGCATCGAGCCCACCGATGATGCAGCGGCGGGGTTCGTCCCCGGGTACACGGTGCTCGATTGGTCGGGCCAGCTGCGCATCGGATCGGGCTACATGCTCCAACTGGGCGTCAACAATCTCACCGATGCGCACTACTTCACCAAGCGCACGGGCGAGTACCCGGGGCCGGGTATCCTTCCGGGGATCGGGCGGAGCTTCTACGCGGGTGTCGAGGCTACGTTCTGAGGGCATGGTGGGGCGACGGCTGGAGCGCGGCATCCGGAGCGACTGGCGAGCCGCGTGGTCAGCGCTTCAGCCGGCAGTCCGTCTGCGCCTAGTCGCGCTCCATCCGCGTGGCCGATGCATCCACCATGACCTGCGGCTCCTCGAATGGCTCCATGTGCACGAGGACCGACTCTACCTGCGGGACGGCTGCGCGAATCGCGCTCTTGACTTTACCGGCGAGGATGTGCGCGTCGTGCAGTGAGAGCGACGGGTCGGCCTGTACATGGATGGTGACGAGGTAGGTCATACCGGCCTTCCTCACTCCGAGCTTCTCGGTTGCGAGCACTCCCGAGACACTCCGTACCGCCCGCTGGACTGGCCCGACGATCTCCTCGCCAGGCATACGGTCCATCAGATCGTTCAGCGCCGGCTGCAGCATCGCGATTCCGTTGAAGGCAATCACGGCCGATGCGAAGAGCGCCGCCCAGTCGTCGGCCGAAGCCCAACCGCTGCCACCCCCTAACCGGCTTCCCACGAGTGCGACGCTGATCCCCACGAAAGCGGCAGCCGAGGTCAGCGCGTCGCTCATGTGGTGCCATGCGTCGGCCCTCACCGCGGTGCTGCCGATCTCGGCACCCACGGCATGAACACGTCGAGACAGTACCCATTTGATCACCATGACCCCGACCAGCACGCCGAGCGTCCACGGCGCGGGGGTCTTGTGAGGCGTGAGGATCTCGCGCACTGCCTGAAGAGCAATGCCGATTGCCGCGCCGATGAGCATGAACGACACGCCCACCGCCGCTACCGATTCGGCCTTCCCATGGCCGTACGGATGGTCCGCATCCGCCGGCCGCGCGGCAATCGCGAGGCCGGCCCATACGATGAACGACGAGAAGATGTCGAGGGTCGATTCGACGGCGTCGGCCACCAGCGCGTACGTGTTGCCCACGAGCCCCGCGACCAGCTTGGTGATCGCAAGAACCGCGTTTATGAGCATGCCGAGCTGCGCGGACCGGATTCCGCGTTGGGTGGCGTTGGTCACGAGATCGATCAGCCGACGGATGAGATGGTAACTTTAATCCGTCGCAAGCTGCGTCGCCCTCTGCGCTTTCCGGTCCAGAGGTAAGGCGTAGGCGCGACCACCATGGCGGGCCTTCAGGAGGCAAGCTCCCCGGCGCCGGGCCCGCTCTCAGTGAAAGTCGTGCCCCCTCTCTCCCTCCGCTCCCACCTCCGCGTGGAGCTCACGGAAGATCTCGCCTCTCAGGTTCACCACGGTCTGCTCCACCGTCAGAGTCCCGCGCACTAGGATGAGCCGCGCGGTAGAGATGAGCTCCGTCTGCTTCTCGTAGCGCTTCGGCGGAACGATCACGTTCACCAGCCCCGTCTCGTCCTCCAGAGTGAGGAAGACGAAGCCCTTGGCAGTGGGCGGGCGCTGGCGGCAGATCACTATCCCGGCCACCGCAACATCGCGCGTGCCGTCGGCGAGCGAGTGTACTTCACGCGCTGTGCGCACTCCGTTGGGGGCGAGCAGACGGCGCAGGTGCAGCATGGGGTGGCCGTTGAGCGACACTCCGGTGAGCCGGTAGTCGGCGGCAGTGATCTCGCGCGGTGAGAGCGCGGGGACGCTCGGTGGGATGTGCATGTCGGGACGCGACGGCGCGAGCGGACCCGCCTCGCCGCGGAGCTCCTCGAGCATTCGCCACACCGCGGCGCGCCGCCTGCGACGAACCGGCTCGTCGATGACGAAGGAGTCGAGGGCGCCAGCGTCGGCCAGCGCGCGCAGCGCGCGGCGGTCGAGCCCCGACCGCTCGATGAGATCTCCTATCGAACGGAAGCTCCCGCCTTCGCTTATCGCCCGCTCGAGCTTCTCTCTCGCGCGAGCGCCGAGCCCTTTCACCATGCGGAGCCCGAGACGCACCATCGGCGCTCCGGACGGACGGTGCTCGAGCGTGCAGTCGTACAGCGATCGCGTCACATCCATGGGAAGGATCGTCACCCCGTGCCGGCGCGCATCCTCTATGAGCGTCCCCGGCGAGTAGAATCCCATCGGCTGCGCGTTGAGGATCGCCGCGGTGAACTCGGGCGTGTAGTAGTGCTTGAGGTACGCGCTCGCGTACACCAGCAGCGCGAAGCTCGCCGCGTGCGACTCGGGGAAGCCATAGTCGGCGAAGGCGTTTATCTGGCTGTAGATTCTGCGCGCGGTGTCCTCGGGGATCCCGTTGCGCTGCATCCCCTCGATGAGCTTCTCGCAGATCGCCGCCATCCGCTCGCGGCTCCGCTTGTGCCCCATGGCGCGACGCAGCGTGTCGGCCTCGCCGGCGGTGAAGCCGGCTGCCTCGATGGCCACGCGCATCCCCTGCTCCTGGAAGAGCGGAACACCTAGCGTGCGCTCGAGGATGTGCTCCAGCGCGGGGTGCGGGTAGATCACCTCCTCCTCGCCCGCGCGGCGGCGCAGGTACGGATGCACCATCTCTCCCTGGATCGGACCCGGCCGGATGAGCGCTACCTCCACCACCAGATCGTAGAAGCGGCGCGGCTTCAGCCGAGGGAGCGTGTTCATCTGCGCGCGGCTCTCCACCTGGAAGACGCCGATCGTGTCGGCCCTGCACAGATCATCGTATACCGCCTGGTCGGCGTAGTCGAGCGCTGCGAGATCCACCGTGACGCCGCGCATCTCGCGGATGTAGCGGATGCAGTCCTGCAGAAGGGTGAGCATGCCGAGACCGAGCAGATCGATCTTGACGAGCCCCATCGCGTCCACGTCGTCCTTCTCCCACTGGATCACCGTGCGGTCCGCCATCGACGCCGGCTCGATCGGTACCACGGTGTGCAGCGGCTCCTCGGTGAGCACGAAGCCGCCCACGTGGATCGATCTGTGCCGCGGGATGCGGAGAAGCCGCGATGTGATCGCGCCAGCCAGATCGCTCTCACCCCCCAGCACCCGCTCCACGTCGCGCTTCGCCGACTTCTCCCTGTAGGTGATCTGCTCGCATACCATGGCCGCGTGCTCGCGACCGTATCGCTCGTACACGTACTGCAGCACTTTCTCACGATCGCGATGCGCGAAGTCGATGTCGATGTCCGGCGTCTCCTGTCGCTCGTCGCTGAGGAAGCGCTCGAACAGCAACCCCATCTCTATCGGATCCACCGCGGTTATCCCCAGACAGAAGCACACCGCCGAATTCGCCGCCGACCCTCTCCCCTGACAGAGTATCCCCTCTCTCCTCGCGAAGCGCACGATGTCCCACACGATGAGGAAGTACCCCGCGAGCCCGAGCTGCCGGATGATGGAGAGCTCATGGGTGAGCTGGCGGTGATGGAAAGGGGAGGGAAGAAGAGGAAGCAGGAAGCAGGAAGCAGGAAGCAGTGAACTACCTCGGGGTAGAGGGCTTTCTCTCCACGAGCCGTTAGCTGCTTCCTGCTTCCTGCTTCCTGCTTCCTTGCCGCTCCTGCTTTCTGCTTTCTGCTTTCTGCTTTCTCCTCTCCACCGCTCCCACGCCCCCTGCGCCACGAGAGAGGCCAGGTAGTCGTCGGCGGTGACGCCGGGGGGGAGGGGGAACTTCGGGAGAGAAGGGTGCAGATCGCGCATGCGGAAGGTGCAGCGCTCGGCGATCTCCAATGTCGCGCGGAGAGCTTCGGGGTGGTGGCGCCAGCGCTGCCACATCTGCGCGGCGCTCTTGAGGTACCACTCGCCGTTGGGGCGGAGGCGCGTACCCATCTCGGCGAGGGTGCGCTCGTGGCGCAGCGCGCGGAGTACATCGTGCGTCACGCGTGCATCGGGCGTGGCGTAATGCACGTCGTTGGTCACCACCCAACCGATGCCGAGCTCGCGCGCGATGCGTACGAGATGCGGGACGATCGCACGCTCCTCGGCGAGGCCGTGGTCCCAGCACTCGATCGCGATGCGACCATCGAAAATGTCGCGGAGCGTAGTGGCGGCATCGCGGGCGGCTGTGATGTCGCCTCGGGCGACGAGCGACGGCACCCGGCCGCGCATGCATCCTGTGAGAGCGAAGAGGCCGCGCGCGTGCCGGGCTACGAGGTCGAGCGGGACGCGTGGCTTACCGCGCGGGTTGTCCATCCGGGCGCGCGTGACGAGGGTGGAGAGGTTGCCGTACCCCTCGCGGTCGGTGGCGAGGAGGACGAGGTGCGAGTCGGCCTCGCCGGTCGCTCGGGCCATACCGCTCACTCCCGTCATGTCTGTCATGTCTGCCGTGCCGGCCACGGTGATCTCCGCGCCGATGATACCGGCGATCTCCTTCTCGTGTGCCACCTGCGCGAAGGCTACGACTCCGCCCAGCTCGTCGTGGTCGGTGAGCGCGAGCGCGCGATGCCCGAGCGCGACCGCGCGCTCCACCAGCTCTTCGGGGAGCGATGCACCGTCGAGGAGCGAGTACGCGGAGTGACAATGAAGCTCCACGTACTCGGGAGCGGCGGCATGCGGCGAGCGACGCTGCTCTGCGGTGCTCAGTCGTACCACCCCTGCAGGTACCACCTGTCGCCTCCCGCGCGATCCACGAAGAGGAGGAGCTCGCCGCTCTCGCTGTCACAGAGCCAGTAGTCGCGCCGATAGGCGCCATCGTCGTCCCACCACTTGCCAGACAACCGCTCGGGCTCGGAGCAGCGAACGATCGCCATGCGCCGGCCTCGCCACCACACTGCGCACGGCACCTCAGAGCCATGCCTCGCCTCCAGCTCCACCTCCACGGGCTCGGGGTCTTCCACCAGCCGCAGCACGCGCCGCGGTGGCTCCGTGGGTAATGGATCCCCGCCTGCTCGGGGATGACTGGTGGCACGGGTCCCCACTTGCGCGGGGATGGCCGTCCCGCCGTTCTGCATCTCTGTTTTCGCGGGGATGATCATTCCTCCCTCATTCCCGCGTAAGCGGGAATCCACGTTGCTCGAGTGAACATGGATCCCCGCTTTCGCGGGGATGACGGAGGGACGGCTCCCCGCTTTCGCTCCGGCGACACGCCGTCGGGGTGTTCGTCTGGTACGAGCGCCCTGCTCTCCGAGAGCCGCCACCTCGCCAGATACCCACTCGCCCGCCTGGTCGGGCCGGTGCTCGTCGCGCTCCACGGGACGCACCACGCTCCCGCTCCCCAGCTCTGCGCGCAGCCGTGCGAGTGCTGCATCCATTGCGGCTGCGTCACGCCAGGAGGCGGAGAGGAGATCGCCCTGCTCGCCGGACGACGGCGCTGTGGCGGCTATGGCCACGCGCACCGCGCTCACCGATGCATCGAGCGGCCAGCGCTCGAGGAGCGAGCGGCAGTGCTCGAAGAGGTGCGCGGGGCGCGCGGTGGGGCGGGGGAGGCGCACCTCGCGCGTGACGGTGTGCGGGACGGCTCCTCGCGGGAGCGCGCTCCGCACATCGTCGAGGACGAGAGTGATCGCTACCGTCGCCGCCGAGCGTCCGTCGCTCGTGAGCTCTTCGGCGAGCCGATCGAGCGCGGCGCGCACGAGGAAGAGGAGCGGCTCGATGGTGGTAGCGGGGGAGGGGAGTGCCGCTTCCACCGAGCGCGGAATCTCCACGCGCGTGAGCGCGGGCCGCCGACGGTCGTCGCCGCGCGCGAGACGCCATGCGTCGAGCCCCTCGTTCCCCCACCGGCGCTCCACATCCTCGGCCTCGAGCGCGGCGAGCGCGCCCGCCGTGCGGATGCCGAGCGATGCGAGCGCAGCGCGCAGCTCGGCGTCCATGGGGATGAGCGCGAGCGGTGCGCTGGAGAGGTAGCGCGCATCGCCGCCCGGAGGAACGATGACGGGATCGCGACCGCGCACCCCGCGCACGGATGACCATGTGGCTGCGCGCGCCGCCACGCAGGAGTCGGCCACGGCCACGCGCGCGCGCGGGCTCCAGCGTCTGGCTATCTCGAGGAGCTCGCGCGCGAGCTGCGCTTCGCCGCCGATCTGGTCGAAGCCGTCGGCACCCACCCACCAGATCCCCAGTTCGCCCAGAGCTGGTGTGACGCGCGGGCTCGCGGCCACGAGCGCGGCGGTGACTTCCATTGCCGCGCGCGCGATGGTGCGATCATCCCAGGGAAGCGAGCTCCGGGGCGAGCCGTTCGGTATGCTCGTGCTCGATGTGCTCGATGTGCTCGATGTGCTCGATGTGCTCGATGCATCGAGCGTCGATGCATGTATCTCCGGCACTTCGCTCGATACATCGACTGTCGATGTATTGTCTCCCCGGGCCGTTCTCCCGCTCGACGCCTCGTCTTCCGGGCTGCTGTTCTTCCGCGCCGCTTCGTTCTTCGAGCTCTTTACTGCCTCGTCCGCCCGTTCGCGCTGCGCCGCGGCGATCGGGAACCTCGGGATGCGCACACAGGCGATGCGCCACGCTGACTGCATGCTCCACCTCCACGGTCTGGCGTTGTCCTCTTCCTCCCTTCTCCACTGTGATGGTCATCCATCGCGTCATCACGCCTGGAGGTGTGGGAGGATCGGCGCCGGCGGAGGAGATCTCTCGTCGTGTCGCATCCGGTGTGGCTGGCGCTGCGGCGGCACGTGTGTCGACGCGCGCATCGGGGTGCCTGGCGACGCGCTCCCTGTTTCGTTTCGCGCCGCCGCTCTGCACGCGTCGCGACTTCCGCGCGCGGCTCACGTGCAGCCGGAGCGCGCCGGAGAGCATGCTGGGCTGCGAGTGATCGCCGCCCACCACCACGAGCGCCGCGGCGGCATCGTGCGCGAGACGGGTGAGCCGCACGGCGATAGAGCGGGTGAGCGGCGGCGCGCCATCGAGCACGACGAGCGCGAAGGCGCCGCTCCTGAGGAGCACGTCGGCGCACCAGGCGCCCCTGCTCGCCTGCTTCGGCCGCACTACCCAGAATCCATCACCCGCTTCATCGGCCACGCTCGCCCAGTCGCGCGGCGCGAGCGTGCGTGAAGCATCCACGTAGGCCACGCCGAGCCCGCGCGAGATGGTTTCCATGACCATGCGTCTCAGGAGCGTCGCTTTCCCGCTTCCACGCGCGCCGGTAACCTCGGTGAGCCGGCCGCGCGGGAGGCCGCGGTGGGAGAGAACGGCGTCGAGCTCGGCGATGCCGGTGCCGAGTCCGGACGACGGATCGACCGGCTCCGCGCTCGTGATGAGCGCGATGCGCTCCTGAAGCTCGGATAAGGCGTCTACAGCGATGGCCGGTGCGCTCATTGTGCTGCGGCGAGCGCTGGATACAGCGGTAGCGAGAGCTGCTCGACGACGCTCGGTGAAGCTGCGGGCGCATCCTGCTCCACCTCTTCGTCGTAGCCGTAGGTGCGCCAGCCTATCCCGTGCTTCTTGCAGGCGCGCTCCATGAAGGCAGCGAGCCCGGAACGATAGCGCTCGCCGAGTGACGAGTTGCGGGCGTACGCATCGCGATAGCGCGCGGCGAGATGTGGGAACTCCTGCGCGATGAAGGGGAGGTAGCGCTTGCGCGCCTCGTGCTGGAGGCGGAGCGAACAGGCGCCCAGCCGCAGCGCACCCGCCTCGGCCACGCGCTTCACGAGCGCATCGAGCGCGCGAGGGTCGTCGGTGATCCCGGGGAGGACCGGCATGCAGTTGACGCCCACGTTTACGCCCGCCTCGGCGAGCCGCGCTATCGCGCGCAGGCGTGCGTCGGGCGTGGGCGCGCGAGGCTCGATCCGGCGCGCGAGGGCGCGGTCGAGCGTGATGAGCGAGACGTGCACCGAGAGCGACGAGTGCTGCGAGATGCGCGCGAGCAGCGCCACGTCGCGCGTGACGAGCGGACTCTTGGTGATGATCGTGATGCGGAGTCCCGGGTGCGTGGCGAGGAGCTCGAGGATCTCGCGCGTCACGCGGTAGCGGCGCTCGGCAGGCTGGTAGGGATCTGTGGCGGTGCCGATGACGATGGTCTCGCCGCGCACCAGCGCGAGATGCTTCTCGCTCCCCTGGCGGAGCGCGCGCGCGAGCGCCTGGGCGGCGTTCCGCTTGACGAAGATGTGGCGCTCGAAGGCGAGCCAGGGTGGGATGCTCCCCGCGTCGCGCTCCGCCGCTCCCGCGAGGCGCTCGGCGGTGGCGGCGCGCTCCATCACGTAGCGGTGGGCGTAGCGCGCATAGCAGTAGGCGCAGCCGAAGGCGCACCCCGTGTACGGGTTGATGGACCAGAAGCCCATCCCCGTGGTTTCGGGGCCGTTGAGGACGCTGCGTGCGTGCGCGGCGTAGTAGGTTATGTCGCTCTGCTCGCCGATGACGGGGAGCTCGCGGAGCGACCGTTGTACCGATTCTGGAAACAACAGTGGTTGTGTCGGCTTCATTGGCGAGCGCCTCGGTAAGCGGGGATGAGACGATACCGAATAAAAGCCGAAGATGCAAGGCAGGGGCCGGGAAGGGGCGGGAGGGTTCAGGAGGCAGGGTTCAGGGACTAAGGGAGAGAAAGCAGAAAGCGGAAAGCAGGAAGCAGGAACGGCACACGAGTACGCGTCATCCTCGCGACTTGCGGGAGCTTGGCTGGACGCGCAAGGCCGGAAGGAAGCGTTTCTTCTCTGGATATATAACGGATATCGTTATATGTTATATGCAGGATGGCCATTCGTGACAGGCATGACCCGGAAATGTTCGCATGGGAATCGTCTCGTTCGCCGATGCCGGCACCGAAGCCATCTTCGATGGTGATGACACTCGAAAAGCGCGACGGACGTGTCCTCAAACGTTGTGGAAAGTCGCCCGGCGTAAGCTCGATCAACTCGATGCAGTGACCAGGCTGGGCGATCTCGGCTTTCCGCCGAACAACTGCCTCGAGGCGCTCAAGGGTGATCGCCGAGGGCAACACAGCATACGGATCAACGGTCAGTATCGGATCTGTTTTCTGTGGACGGATAAGGGTCCAGCGAACGTCGAGATCACCGATTATCACTGAG
>DASSNL010000054.1:0-4902 GCA_035688075.1 Gemmatimonadaceae bacterium | reverse complement strand
AAAGCAGACAGCAGAAAGCAGAAAGCAGTGAACTGCCGAGGGGGTGAGGGCTGTAGGCAGAATGCCGTCATCCCCGCGAAAGCGGGGACCCATGTTAGCCAGAGTGAACATGGGTCCCCGCTTTCGCGGGGATGACGGTTGATTCCTCCCCGCTTTCGCGGGGATGACGGCGAATTACGAGCAGTTCACTGCTTTCTGCTTTCTGCTCTCTGCTTTCTTTTTATGACTGACCTTCCCCTAGTTATGACCCATGTTCATAACCCTGTGGACAATGTTCATAACTTTTGACCGGTGGCCATAACCTCGGCGGAGCGTTCATAGTAGGCGCCGCGCTTTTCGCCGCGGACTACCAGCTCGTTGCGGTTGACGAGCTTCTCGAGGACGGCGCGGGCTTCGCGACCGCCGATCTGGCAGAGATCGGCTGCCTGGCTCCGGGTTATGCGGCCGTGGGCGTCCACAAACTGGAGAATCATCTGTTCGCGCTGGATCGGTTCTATGCCGGTCAGCCTAACGTGCTCCGCCGCCCTGCCTAATGCCCGGTAAGTCGCCGCAGAGAAATGATATACACGCTCGCGACGCTCGGCCCGCGCCTCCAGCACCCCCGCCTCCACCAGCCGCTCCAGCACCGCGCGCGTCGCCGGCTCCGAACGCTGGACCAGCTCCGCGGCCCGCGGAAGCTCCAACCGCCGCTCCCGGTCCACAGCGTTCACGATCAGCATCTCGTCCACGCTCACCCGCTGGCCGGGCGAAGGCCCTTGGCCGTCGCGCTCCATTATGAACCTGGCCAGCGCGAGATTGGCCGAGCCGCCCGCGAGCACTAGCTGGACGCTCCCGGGCGTGCTCCGCGAGTAGTCGGGCGCGGGACGGCCATAACGGAGTTGACCCTCGAAGATCGTGTCGATCCCGCGACCGGTCCGCTCCACGAGGCCGATCCTTTTGAACGCGTCCGCCAAAACCGGGTTCCGCGGCCGCGGCGCGGTCACCAGGATGTTGTCGAGCCGTACCTCATCCGGAAATCCGCCGGGCGAGCTCACTTCGATCTCGTCCGGCTTCCACTGCACGTGCACCGCGCCGAGCCGGGTGTAGTCTCTATGGATGAGTGCGTTATGGAATGCCTCGCGAAAGCCGGACGGGCTGTAATTGGGTATCCCGGCACGCACTGGGCCCACCGCGATCTCCTCCTCCTCGTTCCGCGCGTCGAACCTCCGCGCCACCTCCTCGGCCGCCCGTATGAGCGGGAGCCGGAAGAACTCGTTCGCCGCTATCCGCGTCCCGCTCAGCACCTGGAAGGCCACCTCGTGCGTGGGCACCAGCCGCGCGATCGCCTCCTCGCGGCCCAGCATCAGGAGACCCGCCACCCGCACCCGGTCCACCCGCTCGCCGCCTGCCCCACCGCCGGCGGACGATTCGCCGAGGCCGAGTGCGCGGACGATCTCGTGGTCGGAGAGCTCGAGGAGCGAGGCGTCCGCGCGGCCGCGGTTCCGCGCCACCATCTGGCGGAGCCGCTCGATCTCGAGCGGATCGAGATCCTCCCACTTCGCCTCCGGCACCACCAGCGACGAGTAGTCGAGCGCCCCCCTGCTCGCCTCTCTCGACTGCATCTCGTGCGCGAGGAACGGGAGGCAGCGCGGCCGGCCGTGCACGTCCATCGCCCGCCGCTTGTAGACGCCGGTGTTGGTGGAGGTGACCGGCCGCCCCGGCGGGATCTCTATCACCAGCACGTCGCGCCCGTCCAGCGATGCCACGCTGCACTCCACCGGGCAACTCGGCACGGTCTGATTGGCGATGAACGACTCCACGCGCCGCGGGTCGGTGTAGCTCCCGTGCCGCGCGCGCGCGCCGGTCACCCGGCCGTCGTCCTCGACACCGATGAGCAGTACCCCTCCCCGCCCGTTCGCCTGGCACACCACCGCTTCCAGCAGCTCGCCGTCGGAGAGCGGCGCTCCCTCCTCCCCCTTGAGCTCCACGCCGAAGTTCTCGCCCTGGGCGATGATCTGGCGGAGCGATTCTTCGGTGAGCATGCGGCGGGAGAGATGAGGAGAGACGCGGCGGTGGAGGAGAGGCGGCTCGCGCGCGGGGAGTAGCCCCCGGATACGCGGGCACGAGCTCATGGGCTAATCTTAGCGTGCCCCTTGGGGATGAGTCAGCCCCATCTCGGGCCGAATCTCTACTGCTCTTCGAGTGGGATCATAGCCAGCCCATCGCCGCGCGAATTGTATGAACCTTACCGCGGGGTCGGCTCTTGCATCTCGGGCGCCGCCAGGTGGAGGAGAGTCGCATGACCCATTCGCGCGTGTCCAGTGATGACGCCACGGCCCCTGGCGGGGCGCTCGCTCTGAGCTCGGCTGCCGGCCGGTGGACCGTGGCCGCATCGGTCATCGGATCCGGTGCGGTATTTCTCGAGAGCACCATCGTCACCGTCGCGCTCCCCGCGATCGGGCGGGAGTTCGCCGTCGGTATTGCCGGGCTCCAGTGGGTTCTCGACGGCTACCTGCTGACCCTCGGCGCACTGATGCTCCTGGGCGGCTCGCTCGGCGACGTGCTCGATCGCCGGCGAGTCTTCGCCTGGGGCGCGGTAGCTTTCGCCTTCCTCTCCGGACTCTGCGCCGTCGTACCGGCGTTCTCCGGCTTCATCGTGCTTCGCCTCCTCCAGGGTGCGGCGGGCGCGCTTCTGGTGCCGAACAGCCTCGCGCTGCTCGAGGAGTCGTTCACGGGCGAGGAGCGGGGGATGGCGATCGGGAAGTGGGCGGGCTGGTCGGCGATCTCCACCGCGGCCGGTCCGCTGCTGGGCGGCTGGGTAGTCGACGAATTGTCCTGGCGCTGGCTCTTCGCCTTCATCACGCCCGTCTCACTCGCAGCGGCGTGGATCGCCCTGCGCCGCGTGCCCGCGATCGAGCGTGTCGCGGAGCGAGGTTCTCGAGCGGCGTATGATCGGCCACATCACGGCAGCGACTCGATGCGTGGCGATGCCTCGGCGCGGATAGACTGGCTCGGCGCCGCGCTGGCGACGGCGGGGCTGGGTGCGATCGTGTGGGCTCTCATCGAGGGCCCCGAGCGCGGGTTGGCCGATCCAGCCACGCTGGTTGCGGGCTTCGGCGGGCTAGCGTTCCTCGTGGTGTTCGCCGTCACCGAGAAGCGCAGTAGCAATCCCCTCCTGCCGATCGGGATCTTCCGCTCGCGTCAGTTCACCGGTGCGAACATCGTGACGCTACTCGTTTATGCGGCGCTGGGCGCTGTATTCTTCCTCCTGATCCTGCAGCTGCAGAACGTGCTGGGATACAGCGCGCTCGAGGCGGGAGCGTCGATCCTGCCGGTGAACGTGCTGATGCTCGCGCTCTCATCGCGCGCCGGGCGCCTGAGCGCGCGGATCGGGCCGCGCTTCCCGATGGCAGGCGGCGCGATCGTGGCTGGTATCGGCATGCTCCTCATGGCGCGCGTGCAGCCCGGCGCCGGCTACGTAGAGACAGTGCTGCCGGCGCTGGTAGTCTTCGGGCTGGGGTTGGCCGCGCTCGTAGCGCCGCTCACCGCCGCAGTGCTCGGCGCTGTAGACTCATCGGAGGCCGGCGTCGCCTCGGCGGTCAACAACGCAGTGGCGCGTCTCGCCGGCCTCCTGGCCGTCGCGATTCTCCCCATCGTGGCCGGCATCTCCACGGCAGAGCGCGCGAGCGGCGAGCAGTTCGCTGCCGGCTTTGCCCGCGCCATGTGGATTGGCGCCGCGCTCTGTTTTGCGGGCGCCGTCGTGGCGCTCTTCACGGTGGCGCGTGGCCAACCCACGATAGCCGCCCCGCACCCGAGCCCCACCCACGCCTGCGTCGGCGGCCGGCATCAGCCCACGGCTCCCGCGTAACGAGCACGCCGAGGAGCTGATGCAAGTGAATGTCATTCCGGTTACGGCTTTTCTCGCCGCGCTCGCCTGACCGACTCGGATCCCGCTCCGTCCCCGGGTAACGACCAGGACTCACATTCAGGCGTGAACGCGCCAATCCGGCCGAGCAGCCGACTAACTTTCGGCTCACACATGAAATGCGGCGGGCCATCGGAACCGCTGGGACGACGACCGGCCAGGCCGCGGCTCGCGGCGACAGCTGGCCGCTGCTACACACTGCTACGTACTGGAGAAGCAATGCAATCGATCGCCGCTACCCGTGCGCGCCTCTCGCTCGCCGCGCGTGCGGCCACCATTTCGCTGGCCGCAGCCCTGGCGCTGGCATCGACAACGGCCTGCGGCTCCGGCGCCGCCGCCGAGCGTCCCGGCAACGACCAGGGGTACCGGGGAGTCGTTCTTCCGGCGCCGCTGGCGAAACCGAGCTTCGTCCTCACCGATACGAAGGGCCAGCCATTCGACTTCCGCAAGGAGACCGACGGCTCGCTCACGCTCCTCTTCTTCGGCTACACCAACTGCCCCGACGTCTGCCCCGTGCACCTCGGCAACATCCACACGGTGCTCGAGCAGATGCCGTACGACGTGAGGAGCCGCACGAAGGTCGTCTTCGTCACCACCGACCCGGAGCGCGACACGCCGGAGAAGCTCCGCGCATTCCTCGACAACTTCGACAAGTCGTACATCGGACTGCGCGGAACGCTCACCGAGGTGAACCAGATCCAGGCCGAGCTGCACCTCCCGCCCGCCGTCGCCAGCGCGCCGCACGGCGACAAGGGGAGCTACGACGTGGGGCACGCCGCGCAGGTGATCGCCTTCTCCCCCGCCGACAACATGGCGCACCTGGTCTACCCCTTCGGGACGCGGCAGCAGGACTGGGCCGACGATCTCCCGAAGCTGATGACCGACAAGTGGACCGCGAAGGGATCGGGCAGCTGACCCATGCAGTGGTGGTGCTCGGCCCAGGGGATCGCCTGGAGCTGGACCTGGCGGCCGTACGTGGGCGTGTGGGTGATGATCCT
>DASSNL010000048.1:0-38914 GCA_035688075.1 Gemmatimonadaceae bacterium | reverse complement strand
ACTCCACCCGCCCCACCGCCTCCTCATACCCCGCTCCCCTCTCCATCTCGTCGTAGACGTAGCGCATGACGTCGCCGTTGCCCAGGAGGAAGCGGCAGCGGGGGGCGCCGGTGGAGCGGCACTCCACTTCCAGGACGGCGAGGGGGACGTCGGAGAAGTGGCCGAAGAAGTCGGCGAACATCCCTGTCGTGAAGTGGCAGGCGGGGTGCTCGAGGTGGTCGTGGGGGTCCGCTTCACCCCAGTCGCGAGAGTCTACCACGGCCACTGCGTCGTGCAGTGTGTCCAGCTCCACCGTTCCCCAGCCGGCATCGCGGAAGTAGGTGGAGGCGCGCCGCTGGAAGTCGTCCATCGGGAGCTCGGCGGGGTCTTCCACACCCTGAGAGCGGAGCCAGCGCTCGAAGGAGGCGAACACGGCGCGTCCGCCCGCGTAGCCCGCTTCTTGGAGGCACGTGGCCGCTTCGGGGCCTGCGTCGCGCAGCAGTGCGCTTCGCAGCGCCGAGAGCGCCCCGCGGCTTACGGCCAGCATCTCTCCGCCGGCCAGATCGATTCCCGCTGCTGTAGTCATGTCGTTACTCGCCATCCTTCAGCCTCCGCAGTAGCTCGCTCTCGTCTATCGTTTCCACACCCAGCTCACGCGCCTTCTCCAGCTTGCTCCCGGCATCGGCCCCGGCTACCACGAATGTAGTGGCCCTCGACACCGAGTTCGTCACCTTGCCGCCGTTCGCCTCGATCACCTCGGTTGCCTCCTTCCGCGACAGCGTCGGGAGCGTCCCTGTGATGACGATCGTCTTCCCCTTGAGGCTACTCCCACCGTCGCGCCGCCTGGGCTCTACGAGATTCACCCCCGCCTCGCGCAGCTTCTCCACCAGCCGCTTCGTGGTCGCGTTGTCGAAGTAGCCCACCACTGACTTCGCGATGATTTCCCCGATCCCGTGGACCTGCAGGATCTCCTCCTCGTTGGCGGCGGCGAGCGAGTCGATGTCGCGGAAGTGTCGCGCGAGGAGCTCGGCGGCGCCCTCTCCCACGTGCGGGATCCCCAGCCCGTTGAGGAGGCGCGAGAGCGGCTGCTTCTTCGAGCCCTGGATCGCTTCGATCAGCTTCTCCGCGCTCTTCCGCGCGAAGCGGTCGAGCGGGAGGAGGTCGTCCACCGTGAGCGAGAAGATGTCGGCGAAATCGCGAATCAGCCCGGCCGCCAGGAGCTGCTCGATGCGCGCGTACGAGAGGCCGTGGATGTCCATCGCGCCGCGCGAGGAGAAGAAGACGAGCCCCTCGAGCTGTCGTCCGGGGCAGGCGACGTTCCGGCAGTAGATGGCGACCCCGTCCTCCTCCCGCTCCACCGGCGTGCCGCAGCTCGGGCAGCGCGTGGGCATGTGCCAGACCTTTTCGCTCCCATCGCGCTTGTCCGGCACGGGGCCGATCACCTGTGGGATCACTTCGCCCGCGCGCTTCACCTGCACCCAGTCGCCCACGCGGAGATCCTTGGAGTGGATGAGTGCTTCGTTGTGCAGCGTGGCGAGCTTCACGATCGTTCCGCCGATCTCCACCGGCTCGAGCACGGCGAACGGGTTCAGCATCCCAGTCCGGCCGACGTTCACTTCAATGTTGAGCAGCTTCGTGGTGGCGATGTCGGGCGCGAACTTGCGCGCGATCGCCCAGCGCGGATCGCGACCGCCTACCACGCCCAGCTCGCGCTGCAGAGCGAAGGAGTTGACCTTCACGACCACGCCGTCGATCCCGAAGTTGAGCTGTGCCCTGAGGCGCTGCTCCACCTCGTGCACGAAGGCGATAGCCTCGTCGAGGTCCTTGCAGAGGATGCGGTGCGGCTCCACGGGGATCCCCCAGCGCGCGAGCGTTTCGAGGAGCTCCCACTGCGTGGAGAAGGGGAGCGCGACACCCGGCGGCGCCTCCACGGAGAAGCCGAAGAATCGTAGCGGGCGACGCGCCGTGATCCCCGGATCGAGCTGGCGCAGCGAGCCGGCAGCGGAATTGCGCGGGTTGGCGAAGACCGGTAGCCCTTCCTTGATACGCTGCTCGTTGAGCTGCTCGAATCGGTCGAAGGGGAGGTAGCACTCGCCGCGGATCTCGATCAGCTCGGGCGGCTTCTTATCGTTGAGGCGGAGCGGGATGTCGCGAACGGTGCGCAGGTTGGGCGTCACATCCTCGCCCACCCTCCCGTTGCCGCGCGTGGAACCGGTGACGAGGACACCGTTCCTGTACGTTAGACTGACCGCCGCGCCGTCTATTTTGAGCTCCGCCGTGTAGCGCTCGCGCACCCCGTCACCCGCGAGCCGAACGATCCGCTCCTCCCACCCCCGCAACTCCTCGTCGTTGAAGGCGTTCCCGAGCGACAGCATGGGCACGATGTGCTCGTGCTTCGCCAGCTCGCTCTGTGGCGGCGCCCCCACTCGCTGGGTGGGCGAATCCGGCGTGCGCAATTCAGGATGCGCCGCCTCGATCTCCTGCAACTCCCTGAACAACCGATCGTACTCGAGATCGGATATCTCTGGCTGATCGAGTACGTAATACTGGTAGCTCGCCCGCTCGAGCTCCTGCCTCAACTCGTCCGCGCGCGCATGCAGTTGCGAGAGGTCATCTGGCATGCGGGGGAAGATACAACGAGGGTTCAGCAACTACAGGGTTCAGGGTTCAGTGACTGCCTTGGGCGGAGAGATCTCTATTCCGAGGCAGTACCTGAACCCTGAACCCTGCCTCCTGAACCCTCTTCTTTCACCACCTCCATCGCCACCGACACCAGCCGCTCCAGCTCTTCATCCGAAGAGGGGGGGAGCAACGTCTCCGCCCACATGTGGTCTTCGGCGGCGGTGTAGCGGTCGAGGAGGCGGCGGATGAAGGCGACGAGGGCGATCCGCTGAAGCTCGCTGGCGCGGCGGTCGCGGTCGGGCTCCTTCTGGGCGCGCAGCAGAGACTCGAAGCGGTGGGCGTTGCGCAGGGCATTGGCGGTGAGCGAGGCGATCACCTGCGCGAAGGCGACGTCGCGGTCGGAGAACGGGGCGGCGCCGCGCTCGGTGCGCATGAAGATGGCGCCGATCACCGACCCGCGCCATCTGATGGGCACCACCACTATCGAGCGCACGTTGCGTAGCGCCAGCAGGTGCTCGGCGCCCTGGAACATCGGATCGGCGCTGGCGTCGGGGATGAATACCGTTTCCCCGCTCTCGAAGGCGCGCTTCAGCTCAGGATAACGCTCGAGGTCTATGACGAAGTTGCTCAGCCGGGGATCCTCGTACGTCGCCATGAGGCGGACATCGCGCTGCTCACCGAGGAGGAAGATCGAACAGCGATCCAGTCCGAAGGCTTTCCCGAGGCGCCGCGTGATCGCCTGGAGGATGTCCACGAAGTGGAGAGACGAGGAGATCTCCGTGAGGATGTCCACCACCGCGACCAGCTGGTCGCGCTCCCGCTCCAGCTCCGCAACGCGCAGGCGGAGCCAGTCGGCCTCGTCAGACTGCCTGGCCTGCCAGGTACTCCCCTCCGTCTCCGTCCTCTCCCGCTTCTCCTCCTCGGGACGCCACGCCACTCGCACGCTGCTCATCGATATCCTTGGAATGGGCATTGAACTCGGCGCTGTCGAAGCGGACTACCTTGTTGCGGCCGAGTGCCTTGGCCACGTACAGCGCGTCGTCTGCGGCCTTCACGAGATCTTCGCGGTGTCTGATTCGTGGGTGAGGCCATGCGGCCACTCCACAACTCAGCGTGCAGCGAAGCGTGCCGGCAGCGCATCTGAAGAGATGCTCCTCTACTTCCTGACGCGCGCGCTCCGCGAAGGTCACGGCCGCGTCCAGCACGGTGCCCGGGAGGATGGCCATGAACTCCTCGCCGCCATAGCGACCGATCCGGTCGATCTCACGGACGGCCTGACGGAGGAGCGTGGCAAGGTCGCGAAGGACTTCGTCCCCCGCCTGATGCCCGAAGGTATCGTTGATGCTCTTGAAGTGATCGAGGTCGAACATCACAACCGCAAGCGGCTCGTGGAGACGCAGCGAGTGGTCGAACATCTCGCGCAGCCGCTGCTCCAGGTGACGGCGATTGTAGAGGCCAGTGAGGCCGTCCGTCACCGCGATGCGTGTGAGCTTGGCGTTGGCCGTAGCGAGATCGCGCTCCCGGCGCTTCAGCTCGTCCTGGAGCGACTTGATCCGCAGCATGGCACGGACACGCGCCTGCAACTCGTCGAAGTTGATCGGCTTGGTGATGTAGTCGTCGGCTCCGGCGCCGAGCCCCTCCACCTTGTTCTCGACCGAGTCGAGAGCGGTCTGCATGATGATGGGAATGAAGGGGAGGTTCTTGTCGGCCTTGATCCTGCGCGCCACCTCGTTCCCGTCGAGTCGTGGCATCATCACATCGAGCAGGATCAGATCGGGAGGTGAGGCATGCACCTTGTCGAGCGCCTCCTCACCGTCGCCAGCACAGACGGTGCGGTAGCCCATTGCCTCCAGGCGCGCGCGAAGCACCTCCACATTGTCGGGGTGGTCGTCGACTATCAGTACTCGCGGCGGGGGTGCTGCGTCTGCTGCCATCTCACCGTCCGATGAACTTCGCCACCTCGCTGACTACCGCCTTCGGTTCGCACGGCTTTGCCAGGTAGCTGTCGCAGCCAACTTCCATGGCCTTCTCACGGTCCGATACGAGGGCATGGGCAGTGAGGGCCACGATGGGAATCGATCGCGTTTCGGGGTCCCGCTTCAGCACCTGTGTCGCCTCCCAGCCATCTATGACCGGGATGGAGATATCCATGAGGATCAGGTCAGGCTTTTCTGCGCGCGCCTTGGCGATGCCCTCTTCTCCATTGAGCGCCTCCATGACACGATACCCGAAATGCTGCAGTATTGTGGAATAAACGATGCGGTTGTCTTCGTTGTCTTCCACGAGCAGTACAGTCTTACCCGAGGGACTCATGCATTTCCTCATTCGTATGTCGCACCGGTACTAGCGGCGCGGGTCAGAGAAGCAAGTTCCTTACCAAGTTCAACACCCGGAATCACTGCCCAGAGACCCGGATTCACTGCCTAGAGAACAGGAGGAACCCCGAGCGATGTCCCATTATAGCGAACTGACCAGTGCTTCCGCACGTCGCGGCGCCCGTCGGGGCGATAACAGCCGCGGTGAGGACATGGATGCCGGCTCGAATGGTTACGACACCGAGGCGATGGGAAGCAGCTACGAGGAGACCATGGAGTGGGACAGCATCGGCATCTTCGGCGCCGGCCTCGCGGCAGGCCTCGCTCTCGGTGCCGGCCTTGCACTCCTTCTGGCTCCGCGGACCGGCGAGGAAACCCGCGAGCTCCTCGGTGAACGATCCCGCTGGGTCACCGACCGCGTCAGCGGAGGCTTCGATGACCTCCGCGAAGGCGTAGAGCGTGCCACCCGCCGCAGCCGCCGCAAACTCCGCCGCGGAATCACGAGGGGGAGGTGGATGGTGGAGGATATGAGGGGATGAGGGAGGGCAGAAAGCAGAAAGCAGACAGCAGAAAGCAGTGAACGGCTCGTGGGGGTAGGGCCCTCACCCCCGAGGCAGTTCACTGCCTTCTGCTTTCTGCTTTCTGCTTTCTGGTAGTTCCTGCCCTCTGCTTTCTCACAACTCCTTTATCTCCGCCTCCGCCTGCTGCTTATAGAACTTGTCGTTGTAGTCGCGAGGCTTGCCGTCGATCACGAGCTGGAATTGTTCGCGGGCGCGCTCGCGGTCGCCGTCGGCATTGCGGTCGCGGTAGATCTCGGCGAGGTCGAGGTGATGGACCAGGCGGGTGGGGTCCTGCTTCACTGACTTTTCCATGTAGTCCACTGCCTTGTCCCAGCTCGCCTGCGAGAAGACGTCGCCGCCCAGGAAGTTCTTCGCGAAGAAGCGCGAGAAGCCGCTCAGGCGCATGATCTCGGCGTTCCAGCGTCCCATCACGTGCAGGGCGCCGGGGTGGAGCGAGTCGTATTTCAGCGCCTCGAGTGCTTGCAGGCGAATCTCCTTGGCGTAGTTCACGCGCTGCTTCACGCCCAGCGTGAGCGCCACGCGACCGAGGGCGCGGGCGAGCACGAAGTGGCCCTCGGCGTCGTTGGGATTCGCCGCGACGGCACGCCGGGCATACTTCTCACCCTCGGAGAAGTACTCCTTCCGCTGCGCTTCGTCGGCGTTGAACTCTCCGAGATCCACCGCGTCGCGCGACGCCTTCCAGAGGGCCTCGTACGACGTCGAGTCGGTCCCCAGCGCCGCCTTGTAGTGCGCGAGCGCGAAGGCGGGGCTCATCGCCGCGTGGGCACTGTCGCCCTGCGCGATGCGGGCGGCAACCGACTGCGCCCCGGCTGGCGCCGACTGAGCGGCGGCGGCCTGAGCCAGCATGAGCAACCCTGCGGTGACGGCGAGGTAGCGCACGGACATGGAACCTCCGACATTGTGGCATGTGTGCCGAGGGGCACCTGATGTGTGCTCCCCGAGGCGGCGCTCCCCGCCGCCGCCAAGCTAGGTATACCCCAGAGGACGGTCAATGCTCGCGCAGCGTCTCATAGAGCGTAAGCGCAACGGCGGAAGGCTCGAGCCCGGCGAGTGGCGCGCGCTGGTGCACGCCTATTCCTCCGGGCACGTGACCGATCACGAGCTGGCCGCCTTCCTCATGGCCGCGTATCTACGAGGGCTGGACCTGACCGAGTCACGCTCTCTCACGGAAGCGTTGCTGGGGCTCGGTGTGCCGCTCTTCCCTTCGTCCTCCGGCGCCTTTCGCACGGATCTTCACTCGACCGGAGGAGTGGGAGACAAGGCGTGGCTGGTGGTGGCACCACTCGTCGCGTCGCTGGGTGTGCAGGTTCCCATGATGCTGTGTGGTGGCGGTGATCCGATCGGCGGGCCGCTCGGAAAGCTCCTCGCGATCCCGGGTGTTCGCACGGACCTGTCGCTCGCGGCGGCGCGCGCGCAGCTCGAGCGAATCGGCTGCGTGGCGATGGAGTGCCCTCGAGAGGCGGCGCCGCTCGACGCGCGACTCGCCTCCCTGCGCCACGCGACGGCGACGGTGGAATCGACGACGCTCATCGCCATCGAGATCGCCGCACGGAAGCTGGTGGAAGGGCTCCGTGGTCTGGTGCTGGATATAAAGGTCGGTTCGGGTGCGCTCACTCGGTCGCCGCGCGATGGGCTCGCGCTCGCAGTGCTGATGTCGGAGCTCACGGGCGAGCACGGCTGCGAGAGTGTCGCGCTTCTCACGGCGATGGACCGGCCGCTCGGTAGAGCCGTTGGCAACGCGCTGGAAGTCGAGGAGGCGATCCACGCCCTTCAGGGAGAAGGTCCGCCCGATCTCGTGGAGCTGAGCCTCGCGCTCGGCGCAGAGATGCTCCTCCTGGCCCGGCGAGCGGTGACACGCGAGCAGGCGAGGGAGCTGCTCGGGGCGGCCATCGAATCGGGCGCGGCGGCGAAGAAGCTCCAGGAGCTGATCGAGGCGCAGGGCGGCAACCCGGGCGTGGTGGACGATCCCGCGGTGCTGCCACAGGCGGAGGAGTGCGAGCTCTTCCTGGCTCCGCAACGCGGCTTCGTCGCGCGCGTGGAACCGCGCGCGATTGCCCGCGGTCTCGCGACGCTGGCATCGGGAGCATCGCTCGCGCCCGGTGCCGGGAGGGAAGCGGTGGGCTTCGTGATCAGCGCCAAGCCGGGCGACTGGGTGGAGGCGGGCGAGCCGCTCGCCACGGTGTTCGCCCGCACCTCGCAGGACATAGCTCGCGGGCGCGCGGCGCTCGGCGAGGCGATCCGCATCGCGGAGGAAGTCGATGCGCCTCTTCCCCTCATCTCTCACAGGGTAGATACAGGTCGTACGACATCGTACGATGAGGGCCCCACCGAGCCGGGCGGTTGACCAGCGCGCGATCCGCTCTGGTGCGTACCGGCCGTCCGGCGCTATGTTCGCTTCGCCATACGCTGCGGACACGTGGAGACCAGGATGATCGTTCACGTGCAGTCAGCCGCGCGGGCGAGCGGCCATTGAGCGCGCCGCCCGACGCGGCATACGAAACGGCACTGCGCCTTCTCCGCTCGGAGGGTGCGCACGAGAGCTCACCTTCCGGCATCGTGGCGGCAGCCGGCGACAGGGTGCTCCAGAAGATGCAGCGCGCCCTCGCACGCTGGTTCGGCACGCAGGGGTGCCACGCCCTGCTCGTGCGAGCTATCGAGCGTACGCGAGTCACTCATCCGGCTCTCGACGCGGTGAAGATAGCGACGTCAGCGGGCGAGAGCGGAGTCGTCGTCGAGCCGGACGCGTTCGAGGCGCTCAGGTCGCTCCCCGCGGAAGTGGTGATGTCCGCTTGCGCGAGCGTCATCGCCGAGATCGTGACACTGCTCGGTCAGCTCGTAGGCGAAGATGTGGCTCGACGCCTCGTGGACCACGGGTGGTCCGAGTCCGGACCGCAGTCGCCTCCGGGGGATGGCGACGAAAGGCAGGAGTGATCGCTGGTCCGCCGACGAGCTCCATGCAGCTGGTCCGGAATCGGCGGCGCAATCACGTATTCGAACGACTCGCAGCAGCCCGTGGTCTCTCGAAGTTCCGCGCCGCGGCACTCTTATCGCGTATCGTGGTCGATCCGATCTCCTAGAGGGAGGGTGCGATCTCGATGCCGGACCGCCATGCAGCTGAACGCGAAGTGCGTACCGCCAGGCGATCGGCGGAAACCGGTGCCCCGTCGACCCGGGCGCACCGGGAAGTGGAGATCGGCACGTCGGGGCTCCGCCCCGATCCGGTCGCAAGCGTGCTCGCCATGGTGGCTGCGTCACCGCTGGGCATCGCCATCACCAGCGGCCGCGACTTCGAGGTCATCTATGCCAATCCCCAGTGCCGCCTGCTGCTTGGTGCGAGCAGCGACGTGGTCTCCGGCCAACCCTTCGAGGAGCTATTCCCGAGTCCCCATGCAAAGCGCTGTCTGACGCTGCTGCGCAGGGTGTACGAGAAAGGCCACGAGATGCGCGACGTGAGAATGGTCCTGAGCGGGAGGCGCGGTGGAAGGCGCGGCGCGCATGCTGGCGGACGATTGAAGATGGCTCGCCTCTGGCGGCTCACCGCTTGGCCGCTCGCCAAGAGCGATCCGCACACCGTGGGACGCCAACTCGTGTTGTGCGTGCAGGACAGCACCGCGATGGAGCAGCGCTTCCAGGAGTCACGCGTGCTGGTGGATGGGATGCGCGACCTCAACGAGCGACTCCTGCTGACCGCGCTCCGCGAGCAGGAGCAGACCGAGCGCGCCAGAGCAGTGAGCGAGAACATGTCCACCTTCCTCGCCACCATGAGCCACGAGCTGCGTACACCGCTCACGGCCATCCTCGGCTATCAGGCGCTGCTGGCGGAAGGGCTCTCCGGACCCGTAACCGCCACGCAGGCGCGCCAGCTCGACCGGATCAAGACGAGCGCCGAGCACCTTCTCGCAGTGGTGAACGGCATCTTGAGCTTCGCTCGAATAGACGCGGGGCGCGAGAAGGTTCGTCGCTCGCTGGTGGACGTGACCACGCTGCTGGAGGAAGCGATGGCGCTCGTACTTCCACTGGCGAGCGCCAAGGGGCTCCTCTTCAAGCTGGACCCACCCGAGCCGGAGTTCGTGATGGATACGGATCGCGACAAGGTTCGCCAGATTCTCGTGAACCTCGCCGCGAACGCGATCAAGTTCACCGAGCGGGGCGAAGTGTCGCTCTGCGCGCAGACGGTCGGCTCGGGCTTCGCCGAGTTCGTGGTGTGCGACACGGGGATGGGAATCGAACAGGAGTACCTGGGGCGCATCTTCGATCCGTTCTGGCGGGCCGGAGACATTCAGGGTGGTGGCGCCGGTGGAACGGGCCTGGGGCTCAGCGTGTCGCAGCGCCTCGCGCACTTGCTGGGCGGCGAGCTGACGGTGCGTAGCACGAAGGGGGAGGGGAGCGAGTTCACGCTGCGCCTCCCCCTTCGTGCGCCCGGCTCGCGCCGGGTCTAGACCAGGTAGAGCTCGGGTCTGGGTGGCGCGCCGGGTCCGGAGCCGGCGCAGGCCATCCAGTCCATCACCGTTCTGCGCGTGGCGTAGCGAAGGTCGACGTTTCCGCGACCCATCGCGAGAAGACGATGTAGTACGCCACGATGCCGGCCACCACCAGGTCCCAGCCGAGGCACGGGATCGTGTACCAGTCAGGGGCGAAGGCGCGTCCCGGCCCCGCGTAGTGAAGCGCGATGTCCCAGACCGGATGCAACGCCCATCCAGCAACGAGCCACCAGAGCGATCCACGCAACCCGCGCGCGGCGATCGCCCCGTACACCGCCACTCCCGCGAACTCAGTCGCCAGCCAGAGCGGGCTCTCGTTGGCATTCACCGAGAAGTGGACGTAAACCAGAGCCGCGAGTATCAGGCCGGCGACGAGGATGTGCCGCGTGTAGCGCGGCAGTGCGTAGGCAAGACCTGCGAAGATGGCGCCAAGGATGACGCCATTTAGTAGTAAGGTGTCGATCTGCGTCGGCATTGCTCGTTCCTCGGTTGGTGTGGTGCGCTCTCGTGAGCGCAGCAACATTCTACCGATGGAAGGGCAGTGCGAATTGAACGGAGGGGCTGACCTGGAGCGCCTCGTATGGAAAGGGCCGAATCCCGTGGGATTCGGCCCTTTCCATACGAGCAGAACATTCGCGGCCCTGGCCGCCCTCGTCAGACGTCCAGGTTCCGCACGAACTTGGCGTTCGACTCGATGAAGACTCGGCGCGGCTCGACCGAATCTCCCATGAGCGTCTGGAAGATCTGGTCGGCTTCCACGGCATCGTCCATGTCCACCTTGAGCAGCGTGCGACGCTCGGGATCCATGGTGGTGTCCCAGAGCTGGTCGGGGTTCATCTCGCCCAGTCCCTTGTAGCGCTGGATCGAGACGCTCCCGCGTCCGTCGCCGTTCCCCATGCGCGACATGTAGGCGTCGCGCTCCTCCTCGCTGTAGGCGTACTGCTCTTCCTTCCCCTTGGCCACCCGGTAGAGCGGCGGCTGCGCGATGTACACGTAGCCGGCGTCGATCAGCTCGCGCATCTGCCGGAAGAAGAAGGTGAGGAGAAGGGTGCGGATGTGCGCGCCGTCCACGTCGGCGTCGGTCATGATGATGATCTTGTGGTAGCGCGACTGGTCGACCTGGAAGTCGTCCTTGATCCCCGTGCCGATGGCGGTGATGATGGTGCGGATCTCCTCGTTGGAGAGCACCTTGTCGATGCGCGCCTTCTCGACGTTTATGATCTTGCCACGCAGTGGCAAAATCGCCTGGAAGGAGCGGTCGCGCCCCTGCTTCGCCGAGCCGCCGGCGGAGTCACCCTCGACCAGATAGAGCTCGCAGAGCGACGGATCGGAGAGCGAGCAGTCGGCGAGCTTGCCGGGAAGTACGTTCCCCTCGAGCGCCGACTTCTTGCGTGTGAGGTCGCGCGCCTTGCGCGCGGCTTCCCGGGCGCGAGCGGCGGAAACCGCTTTCTCGACAATGATGTTCGCCGAGCGGGGGTGCTCCTCGAGGTAGGCGGCGAGATGCTCGTTCACCACCGTCTTGACGGCGGTTTCCACCTCGGAGTTGCCGAGCTTCGTCTTCGTCTGCCCCTCGAACTGCGGCTCGCGCACCTTCACCGCCAGCACGGCGGTGAGCCCCTCGCGCACGTCGTCGCCCGAGAGCGTGAAGTCCGCCTTCTTGAGGAAGTTCCCCTTCTGCGCGTACTGGTTCACGACGCGCGTGAGCGCGCTCTTCAAGCCGGTGAGGTGCGTTCCTCCCTCGATCGTGTTGATGTTGTTGACGAAGGAGAAGATGTTGTCGTTGTAGCCGTCGTTGTACTGCATCGCGAGCTCGATTTCTATGTCATCGCGCTCGGTCTCGATGTGCACGACGTCGGAGTGCAGCGCCTTCCGGTTCTTGGAGAGGAAGGTGATGAACTCCTTGAGCCCGCCCTTGGCGTGGAAGGTCTCGCTCCGCACCGGGTCGGTGCGCTCGTCCGTGAGAGTGATCGTCACTCCCTTGTTCAGGAAGGAGAGCTCGCGCAGACGAGTGGCGAGGATGTCGTAGTCGTAGACGAGCTCCGTGAAGATCTTCGGGTCGGGCGAGAACCAGATCTTGGTCCCCGTGTCGTTCTTGGCGACCTTCTTGATGGCCTTGAGCTTCGTGGTGGTGACGCCACGAGCGAAGTCCATGTAGTGCTCCTGTCCACCGCGCTTGACCCACACCTTGAGCTGCGTGGAGAGCGCGTTCACCACCGACACGCCCACGCCGTGCAAGCCGCCGGAAACCTTGTACGAGTTCTTGTCGAACTTTCCGCCGGCGTGCAGAACCGTCAGGGCCAGCTCGACGCCAGGCAACTTCTCGATCGGGTGGACGTCCACCGGAATTCCACGACCGTTATCGATCTCGGTGATGGAGTTGTCCTTGTGGATGATGACCTCGATGCGGTCGGCATATCCCGCCATCGCCTCATCGATCGAGTTGTCCACGACTTCGTAGACCAGGTGGTGCAGACCGCGCCCCGACGTGGAGCCGATGTACATCCCGGGCCGCTTCCGGACCGCCTCGAGACCCTTGAGAACCTGAATCTGGCCTGCGTCGTACTGCGCGGGCGAGCTTGCTGTCTTGGCCATTTGCACCCTTGTTTCGCTGGGAACTGCCTACCGAATATAACCCGAATCGCCCCACTTCAGGCGAACATCGAAATATAGCGTAAATTCCTGTGAAATCAATGACTTAGCGTAAGTGAGAAGAAAGCAGAAAGCAGAGAGCGGAAAGCAGTCAACTGCCTGTAGTTAGAGGGCTCATCCCTACGGGCCGTTCCTGCTTCCTGCCCTCTGCTTTCTGCTTTCTCTCCGTCACGCTCTCACTGCCTACAAACCCCGTTCGGATCCGGCTTCGGGTGGTCCACAACGACCCGGTGATCGAGGTCAGCCACGTGGAGGGCAATGTCCTCGACGAGGTTGGCTACGCGGGACATGTGCTCGTAGTCGATGTACTGGGGCTCGTCGCTCACCTGGTGGTAGTCCGAGTGCAGACCGGTTGTGAAGAAGGTGATCGGGATACCGTAACGGGCGTACTCATAGTGGTCGCTGCGGCAGTAGATGTTGGCAGGGTGTCCGTCAGCGTCGATCGAGTAGTCGAATTTCAGGTTGTGGTTACCCTCCGTATTCACCTGCTCCACGATGTCGCCCAGCTCCGTGGAGAGGCGGCGCGATCCCACGAGCTGCAGGTAGTCGGGACCACCGTGGATCGGCGTGCCGTCCTTTGTGCGGCCGGTTTCATCGTTCGCTCCGCCGCGGCCGATCATGTCCATGTTGAGCTGTGCCACGATCGAGTCGCGCGGCACGGTGGGGTGATCGGTGAACCAGCGCGAGCCGAGCAGCCCCTTCTCCTCGCCCACGTGCCATACGAAGAGAATCGACCGCTTCGGCTTCACCTGCATCGACGAGATCTTCTGCGCGATCTCGAGGGTCGAAACGGAGCCGGAGCCATCATCGTCGGCGCCGTTGTTGATCGAGTCGCGCCGCGCCGACTGCGGGTACTTCGCGCGGAAGGCGGCGAGCTCCTGATTCACCTGCGCCTGCTGCGCGGGCGTCGCCTGCTTGTCGCCATCATCGGCGCCTTCCGGCCGCACGATGTGGTTCCAGATGCGCAGCGAGTCGTGGTCCACCGCACTGTCCCTGTAGCCCACGTGATCGTTGTGCGCACCGATCGCGACGTACTCTCCCTTCAGCTTCGGATCGCTCCCCGGGATGATCCCGACCACGTTGCGGGCGGGGAACTCCACCGGCTTCACGTCGTAGGCAACGTTCAGCGCCACGGTGGCGCCGGTCGCCCCTGGCTGCAGCTGCGTCACAGGCGAGGGGAAGAGCTTAGCGGCCGCCGCCTCGGAGATGTAGAGCGTCGTGCGGCTCGAGCCGTCGTCTCCCTCATCGAGGAAGGTGCGCGGCTCCCTGAAGTAGCCCACGACCTGCGGAGGCAGGACGTCGAGCCCCATGACCGCCACGACCGCGGGGTCGAGCCCTTCGATCGGGCTGCGGCGCATCCCGCGCAGTGCGGCCATCCCGGCGCCCGTCGGGAGCGAGAAGACGAGCAGCTTCCCGCGCGCCTGATCGGGCGATACCCGGTTCGCGCTGTCGCCGAGCACGCCGCCGTACACCACCTGCAGCGAGTTGTTCGACATCGCATGATCGGTGACGGGGAGGAAGTCCTCGAACGGCTTCAGCGCGCTCCCGTTCACCGTGAACGCGATCGCATCCGAGATGCTCCGCGTCTTGAGAGGAATGGTCTGAAAGTAGGTGCCGCCATCGCCGGCGGGCACCAGACCCATCTTGCGGATCTCGGAGGCGATGTAATCGGTTCCCTTCACGTTCCCCGGGGTCCCCGCTTCGCGCCCCTGCATGGAGTCGTCGGCGAAGATGTAGAGCCGCGTTCTGAGATCCTCGGCCGTGATCGCCGCCGTGGTGGGTCGCGGCGCGTGGACGCGCGCGGCGGGGGTGAACGGGTCGGGCGCGGGCGCGGCTGGCGTGGGGGCCGGCGCGGCCCCCGTGGAGGTACCTCTCGGAGCGCACGCGGCGATGGGGAGCAGCGCGGCCAATGCCACGCGCTTCAGATGGGTGTGCATGTTCCTCGTGTCCGGTGACTGATGCGGTGCCGGGCCGTCTCGCCTGGAGGGGCGGCGGGGCAAGGGGGACAGAACAACGAAATATGGATAGCTACCCGGCCAGCCGCCAATGGATGCGCTCTATCGCGGCCGTCCGGCCGCCCCCTATCGCCTTGGCTTCGCCCCCGGTACGCGCGTTCAATGCCTGGAGGAGCTGCGGCTCCATCAGAGAGAGCTCCTGCATCCACGCGCTCGTCCGCACGGCCACGAAGAGCGTCCCGTCGCGTGAGATCATGATCGGCGTAGTCACCGCCGCAATCTGCGCGCCCACGAGCTGTTCCCACTCGGGCACCACCGCGGCCTGCTCCACGCGGCCGGCGAGGCCCGACTGCTCCAGAAAGTTCGAGAGCACGGCGTCGATTTTCTCGGGCGACTTCTTTTTCCCGCTCAAGGGGCCGCTCCTTCGCGCGTCGAGCTCACGGCTGACCAGCCTTCACAGCGGGGGGCGTGATCACGCCACCCGAGATCCGCCAGCGCTCCAGGCGCGTGAGCCCGTCGGGGATGTCGCTTTCGCGCGGGACCGCCAGGATGGTCTGGCCGCGGCGCCCGGAGTCGAGCAACTCGAGGATCCGCGCCGAGCGGCGGACGTCCAGCTCGGCGAACGGGTCGTCCAGCAGCACCACCGGCTCGCGCCCGGCGTGCGAGCGCAGCGTTGCGGCCTCGAGGAGCCGGAGCGCCATCGCGGCCGTCCGCTGCTGTCCGGCCGAGCCGAAGGTGCGGAGATCGTGGTCGTCCAGGAGGAGCGCCAGGTCGTCGCGGTGGGGGCCCACGTGCGTGAGCCCGCGCCGCATGTCGAGAGGGCGCTTCCTCTCGAGCGACTCGCGGAGCGTCGCCTCCAGGTCGGCTCCGCTCTCGCCGCCGCCGACGTAACGCATCGCCGGAGTCCCGCGCTCGCCTATCGCTGCGCAGAGCTCCCGGTATTCGCCAGCATTCGACTCGACCCAACTACGCCGCTCTCGCCAGAGCACCGCGCCGTATTCGGCGAGCGCGGGCTCCCACACCACTACTCTGTCCTCCACGCTCCCGCCGGTTCGAGCGCTCCCGGCGGTCGCGCCGTTCGCGGCGCGTCTTGCGCGCGCTGCGCTCTCGGGTGCCGCGCCGTCGCGCAGCGCCGCGTTCCGTCGAACGAGCGCGGCGCGGTAGCGCTGCAGAGCGGCCAGGTAGGTGGGCGACGTGAGCGCGAGCACCACGTCCAGGAAGCGTCGCCGCACGCTCGGAGCGCCTGACACCAACGCGACGTCCTGCGGCGAGAAGACCACGGCGGGAAAGGCGCCGAGCGCGCCGGAGAGTCGTGGTGGCTCGACACCGTCGAGCGTGGCTTTTTTACGCCGGCCGGCGCGCGCGAAGCCCGCCGTCACCTGGTGCACGGGAGCGTCGTGCAGCTCGGCTGCGAGATGGAAACCCGCCTTGCCGAACGAGACCAGCTCCCGGTCGAGTGCGCCGCGGAAGGAGCGCAGGATCTGCAGGTACTGGATCGCCTCGAGGAAGTTCGTCTTCCCCTCGCCGTTGTCGCCCACCAGGACGAACCCTTCACCAGGCGGCTCGAGCTCCACGCGAGAGAGGTTGCGAAAGTCCCGGATGGAGAGGCGGCCGATCCAGCCACTGTTCACCGGCCGCTGAAGTTGGCCGCGCGCTTCTCGAGAAACGCGGCCATCCCCTCTCGCATGTCTTCGGTAGACGCGAGGAGCCCGAAGTTGTTGGCCTCGATCGCGAGCCCGTCCTCGAGCGTCCCATCCAGCCCGCGGTTCACCGCCTCGATGCACAGCGCCACCGCCACGGGCCCCTGCGCGAGGATCTGCCGGAGCATCCGCTCGGCGTCGGCGATGAGATCGGCGGCGGGCACCACCTTGTTCACCAGCCCTATCCTGTACGCCTCGGCGGCGTCGATCATCTCGCCGGTGAGGATCAGCTGGAGAGCGCGTCCCTTTCCGACGAGCCGCGGCAGGCGCTGCGTTCCACCGTAGCCGGGGCCGATGCCGAGCTTCACCTCGGGGAGGCCGAGCTTCGCGTTCTCGGAGGCGATGCGGATGTGGCACGCCATGGCGAGCTCGCAGCCGCCGCCGAGCGCGAAGCCGTTGACCGCGGCGATCACCGGCTTCCGCGAGCGTTCGAAGCTCGTGAAGACCCGCTGCCCTCGGAGCGCGCGCTCACGCCCATCCAGCGGCCCCTGTCGCGCGAGCTCCGAGATGTCGGCGCCGGCCACGAACGCCTTGGAGCCCGCGCCCGTCACGATCACGCCGCCGATGTCGTCGCGCCGCTCCACCAGCTCGATCGCCTGGCCGAGCTCCGCGATCGTCTCGTCGTTCAGCGCATTCAGCTTGTCGGGTCGGTTGATCGTGATGGTCGCGACGCGGTCGCTGACGTCGAAGGCGAGGGTGCTGAAGGTCATGGCGGGTGCGGGTGCGGGAGCGGTGAGGGTGGGAAGGGTGGAGCTTCTCCAAAGTTACCCTGCCGGATCGCTTCTTGCTCGGGCGCTCTCGGCGATGGCGCGACAACGTTGGCTCATACGCGAGGGGAGCGCGAAGCGGGGCTTTCGCTACGCGGCGGAGAACGGAGGAGCGGTGCGAGACGCGCGCACGCTCGAGCGGATCGAGGAGCTGCGGGTGCCGCCCGCCTGGCGCGATGTTCACATAGCGGCCAGCCCGCGAGCCATGCTCCAGGCGTGGGGCTTCGATGCGCGCGGCCGCAAACAGTATCGCTACCACGAGAACGCCGTGCAACGGCGCGAGGCGCGCAAGTACTATCGCGTCCGGCGACTCGCGCGCGAGCTGCCCGAGATCCGCGCCGCGCTCCACCACGACATGTCGAGGGCGTCGAGCGATCGCGATCGCGTGGCGGCCACGGTGGTACGTCTGATCAGCAAGGGATTCTTCAGGATCGGGAGCGAGCGATACGTCAAGGAGAATCACACCTTCGGCCTGGTGACGCTGCGCAAGAAGCACGTGCGCGTGCAGGGCGACGTGCTCGAGTTCGCGTTCACGGGGAAGGGGAGCAAGGAGCAGCATCACGTGGTGGTGGACCACGCGCTGGCTCGCAAGGTGAAGCGACTCCTCCGCACTCCCGGGAAGCGGCTCTTTCGCTACCGCGACGAAGACGGACGCTGGAACGATCTCACCGCGCGCGAAGTGAACGACTACATCAAGCAGCGAACGGGCTTCCGCTACACCGCCAAGGACTTTCGCACGTGGGGCGGTACACTCCGCGTGGCCACGGTGCTCGCCGATCTGGGTCCGCCGAGGAGCGAGAGCGAGGCGAAGAGAAATGTGGTTCTCGCCGTACGGCTCTCGGCGGCCGAGCTGGGGAACACGCCAGCCGTGTGTCGCTCGTCGTACGTGCATCCGATCCTCCTCGCGAGATACCTGGACGAGGGTGAGACGATAGACGTCGAGGCGGTGAAGAAGAGCCGTGCGAACAGCGCGGCGGGCCACTACCCCGAGGAGCGCGCGCTGATCCGGTTTCTCGACCAGCACTTCCCCGAGCGCCGCCGTCACATCCGGCCGGAGATGCGCGCGGCGTGAGTGGGGGCTAGCTTTCGCGCGTGCCCGCTATAGAAGCCGTCTGCTGGTCGCCCGACGGCGACGCCGTCCGCATCATCGACCAGACGCTGCTCCCCGAGCGCTTCGAGGAGCGCGACCTGCGTACGCTCGAGGAGATCTGTGAGGCCATCGAGCTCCTCAGGGTGCGCGGAGCACCGGCGATCGGCGTGGCAGCCGGGCTGGGACTGGTGACATCGCTGCTCTCCTGCGCCGAGCTTCCTCCCGAGGAGCTTCGTGCTCGTGCGCGCGAGCACGCCGCGCGCCTGGCCGCCACGCGGCCGACTGCCGTGAACCTCTCCTGGGCTCTCGACCGGATGCTCGCGCGGCTCGATGCCGCTTCCGGCGATGCCCGCTCGCTCCTCGGCTCGATGCGCACGGAAGCGAATACGCTGCTCGAGGAGGATCGGGCGATGTGCAGGAGGATCGGCGAGCACGGGCTCGAGCTCATTCCCGATGGCGCGCGGGTTCTCACGCACTGCAACGCTGGCGCGCTGGCGACCGCCGGCATCGGCACCGCGCTCGCGCCGATCTACCTTGCCGCGGAGCGAGGGCGCGAGGTGCGAGTGTACGCCGACGAGACGCGGCCGCTCCTGCAGGGGAGCCGTCTCACGGCGTGGGAGCTGGAGCGCGCGGGGATCCCTGTCAAGGTGATCGTGGACTCCGCCGCGGGGAGCATGATGGCGGCAGGGAAGGTGGATCTCGTGATCGTCGGCGCTGATCGCATCGCCGCGAACGGCGACGCGGCGAACAAGATCGGGAGCTACGCGCTGGCCGTCCTCGCGGCGCGGCACGGGATTCCATTCTACGTGGCCGCTCCCGCGTCCACGCTGGATCCTTCGCTCGAGAATGGAAGCGAGATCGTGATCGAGCAGCGTCCGCGCCGTGAGATCGCCGCCGGCTTCGGATGTACCACGATGCCCGAGGGTGTGGAGGTGGAGAACCCGGCGTTCGATGTGATTCCCGCGGAGCTGATCACGGCGATAGTGACCGATGGCGGGGTGCATCGCGCGCCGTTCGACTTCAGCTTGCAGGAGCGACAGAAGGCAGATAGCAGAGAGCAGAAGGCTGGAACAGCGAGGGTTCGGGAGGCAGGGCTCAGGGTTCAGGGAGAACGGCGATGAGGCACGTACTCGCGATAGATCAGGGGACTACCGGCTCTACCTGCCTGATCTTTTCGGAGGATGGGCGAGTCGTGGGGCGCGGGTACAGGGAGATCCCGCAGCACTACCCGCGCTCCGGGTGGGTGGAACACGATGCCAACGACCTGCTGCGCTGCACCGTGGAGGCGGCGCGCGAGGCGATCGAGAGCTCGGGCGAGAGGCCGGACGCGATCGGTATCACCAACCAGCGCGAGACGGTACTCCTCTGGGAGCGCGAGAGTGGCGAGCCGGTGGGGCGCGCGATCGTCTGGCAGGATCGTCGCACCGCCGCGCGCTGCGCGGAGCTCGCGGCGAGTCGCGAGACGGCTGACTCCATAGTCAGGCTGACGGGACTCGTCATAGATCCGTACTTCTCATCAACGAAGCTCGAGTGGATGCTCTCGCGCGGCGACCTGCGCGAGCGTGCGCGGCGTGGCGAGCTGCTCGCCGGAACCGTGGACAGCTGGCTCGTCTGGCGGCTCACCGGCGGCGCGGTGCACGCCACCGACTACACGAATGCATCGCGCACCATGCTCTTCGACACCGCGCGGCTCCAGTGGAGCGAGGAGCTCTGCGATCTTTTCGACGTTCCCCTCACCATTCTACCCGAGGCGCGCCGCTCGAGCGGCGATTTCGGCGTGACCGGAGCCGAGTGGTTCGGGCACGGCATCCCGATCACCGGAATCGCGGGCGATCAGCAGGCCGCCCTCTTCGGTCAGGGGTGCTGCAACGAGGGTGAGGGGAAGAACACGTACGGGACCGGTGCCTTCGTCCTCCTCAACCTCGGTCAGTCGCGCCCCGCGCCGGTGGGCGGTCTCCTCACTACCGTTGCGTGCGACGAGAACGGCGGTCCGGCGTACGCCATGGAAGGGGCGATCTTCATAGCCGGCGCGGCAGTGCAGTGGCTGCGCGACGGACTCGGCATCCTCGATACCGCCGCCGAGACGGAGACACTTGCCAGCGGACTCGAGTCCACCGACGGCGTGTACTTCGTCCCCGCGCTCGCCGGGCTCGGTGCACCGCACTGGGCGCCCGACGCGCGCGGAACGATCGTGGGCCTCTCGCGCGGCACCACGCGGGCGCACCTCGCTCGCGCGGCGCTCGAGGCGATGGCGTATTCGACCGCCGACGTCCTCGCGCTCATGCGCGAGCACGGCGGCGTGGTCTTCGAGCGCCTCAGAGTGGACGGCGGCGCTTCCGCGAACGACTGGCTCATGCAGTTTCAGGCAGATGTGCTGGGCGTTCCAGTGGAGCGGCCGGACATCGTGGAGACGACCGCGCTAGGTGCCGCTGGCCTGGCGGGGATCGCCGGAGGAGTCTGGTCGTCGGCCGATGCGTTCATGTCGAAGCGCGAGTTCGATCGCTTCGTTCCTGGCGAGGGCTCCGCGGCAGCGCGCGCGGGGGCCCGTGAATGGGACAGGGCCGTTCGCGCCACTCTCTCGTGGGCGAGGGACGCGCGTTGAAGAAGCGCGACATGCTCCCCGTTCTCCTCGCCGCGCACAACGAGGCGCTTGCCGCCTGTGTGCGCTGTGGCCTCGCCGATTCCGTACGCCCGATCATCTCCGAGGCGCGCTCTCCACGCGCAATGCTCGTGGGGCAGGCGCCTGGAAAGGTAGAGGTCGGCGACCGGCGCCCCTTCGCGGGCAGGGCGGGGAAGACGCTCTTCTCCTGGCTCGCGCAGGCCGGCGTGGATGAGGCGGCCTTCCGGCGCGACGTCTACATCGCCGCCATCACGCGCTGCTACCCGGGTCCGTCGCCGAGCGGGAGGGGCGACCGCGTACCGTCGACCCGTGAGCGCGAGATGTGCAGTGGGTGGCTCGAGTCCGAGCTGCGGATCATCCGGCCCGCGCTGCTGATTCCCGTTGGGCGGCTGGCCATCGACCGGTTCCTCGGTGCAGGGAAGTTGAACGAGCTGGTGGGAAAGCGGCACATAGTCAGCCACGAGGGAGGCGAGTCTGTCGCGATCCCGTTGCCACATCCGTCGGGGGCGAGCAGCTGGGTGAACGAGCCCCGGCATCGCGCCCTGCTCGATCGTGCGCTGGAGTTGCTGGGCGAGGAATTGCACGCGCTCGGTGTGGGATCCGGCCCGGGCTCGACCCGGAAGAGCGCGTGATGCGATCACTCGTTCTGGTACTCTCGCTGTGCGCGCCGGGTGGTGGAGGCGGCGACTCCTGGCTCTCGGCAGACAAGCTGAAGCACTTTTTCGTCTCGGCGTTCGTGCAGAGCGTCAGCTATTCGGCGTTGCGCACGGCGCGCGTGTCGCACGATGGAGCCCTGGTGGGCGCCTCGGCGCTCACGATGGTGGTGGGGGTGGGGAAGGAGATCTACGATGATCGTACGGAAGGGGGAGAGAGCTTCAGCGTGCGCGATCTGGCCTGGGACGCTGCCGGTGCCGGAGCAGCGACCGCTCTGCTGTCGCAAACGCGCTGACGCCTGGGGTGTAGCGTGACGGAATCCGGAATTCCAGCGAGGGCACGCGCGCCGCGGCCTATTCGGGGCGTGCCGCTCGCCCTATATTCACCATGCTGCACGTCCGGAGCGCACCCGGCGTTCCAACAGACACGAGGCCCAGCATGAGCGATCCCATGAGCAGGCCAACTGGAGACGCGGAAGGCACCGTCGAGCGCCGCTCGAACGAGGTCCTCCGAGTTCTGGTTACCGAGATGTTGGAGCGCGTGCGCGAACTCCACCGCCATGCCAACGCGTGGACCCCCGCCGAGCGTGCGCAGGCCGAGTCGGAGCTGGAGGCCATCATGCGGCGTGTGCGCAGCGAGGCGGCTCATACCGGCGATTCTCGATTAAATGAGTGAGTACGTGATGGATAGTTGGCGGCAGGCATCTGCCACGTAAGGAGATGAACGAATGAAAGCGCGGACGAAATTCCTCATAGGTGGCGCTCTGGTGCTGGCGACGTCCGGCTACCTCATGGCTACGTCCATCGAGGAAACGGGGACGTACTATCTGACGCCCACCGAGCTGGCCACCAAGGTCCAGAAGGATCCGTCGTTCTACGGGACCGGCGTCAAGGTGGGTGCGCGCGTGGTGCCCGGTTCGATAGTTCGCGCGCCCGGCGGCCGCTCCATGAAGTTCGAGGTCACCGACGGCGCGAAGAGCTTCCCGGTCAGCTACCACGGAATTGCTCCGGACACGTTCACGGACGGCGTGGACGTGGTGGTCGAAGGACGCATGGACCGCAACGGTACCTTCGCCGCTACCACGGTGCTCGCCAAGTGCGCGTCGCGCTACGAGAACGCCCCGGAGAAGTACCAGAGCACACCAGGTTACAAGAGCGCGACTGCTGAAGCGGCAAGGACATGATTCTCATGGGTGAGCTCTCGCTCTGGGTGGCGCTCCTCATGGCCGCCTGGGCGGCCACCACTGGCTTCGCGGGCGCCTATACCCACCGTGGAGAGCTGATAGCGAGCGCCCAGCGCGCTCTGTACGCGATGTGCGGCTTCGTGGTTCTCGCCGCCATCGGCCTCTGGACGGCGCTGCTGAGGTCCGACTTCTCGCTCGAGTTCGTCGCCTCCTACACCAGCGCCAACCTTCCATCGATCTACAAGTTCACGGCCTTCTGGGGCGGTCAGGCAGGATCGCTCCTCTTCTGGCTGCTGATCCTGTCCATCTACACGGCGATAGCCGTCTTCACGGGGCGGAACAGCAATCGCCATCTCATGCCGTGGGTGGTGCCGACGCTGGCGGTGATCGGTCTCTTCTTCACCATGACCATCGTCTTCGGCGCCAACCCATACGAGCGGCTCGGCTGGATCCCAGCCGACGGGCGCGGGATGAATCCGCAGCTCCAGAATCCGGGGATGGCGATCCACCCGCCCAATCTCTACCTCGGCTACATCGCCACGACCATCCCGTTCGCGTACGCGGTCGCGGCGCTCATCACGAGGCGGCTCGACAACGAGTGGCTCACCTCGGTGCGCCGCTGGGTGCTGATAAGCTGGTTCTTCAACACCGTCGGGATCGTACTGGGGATGTGGTGGGCGTACGTGGAGCTCGGCTGGGGCGGCTACTGGGCGTGGGACCCGGTGGAGAACGCATCGTTCCTCCCCTGGCTGGTGAACACGGCGTTCCTGCATTCGATAATGGTGCAGGAGAAGCGCGGGATGCTCCGCAAGTGGAACGTGACGCTCGTGGTGTCGGCGTTCCTCC
The DNA here is from genome assembly GCA_035688075.1 of Gemmatimonadaceae bacterium. Classification (GTDB taxonomy): domain Bacteria; phylum Gemmatimonadota; class Gemmatimonadetes; order Gemmatimonadales; family Gemmatimonadaceae; genus JADGGM01. The sequence continues at coordinate 15,472 of DASSNL010000048.1, read as the reverse complement.
TCGCGATATTCGGCACTTTCATCACGCGTAGCGGCGTGATCTCCAGCGTCCACGCCTTCGCACAGTCATCGGTGGGCTACTGGTTCCTCGGCTTCCTGGTGCTGTCCATAGGAGTGACGGCTTACCTCGTCACGACGCGGCTGGACGATCTGAAGACGCAGGCCGAGCTGGAGAGCATGGTGAGCCGCGAAGCGAGCTTCCTCTTCAACAACCTGCTGCTGGTGGGAATCGCCTTCTCGGTGCTGTGGGGGACGCTCTTCCCCATCCTGAGCGAGGCGGTGAGGGGGACGAAGATCACGGTGGGCCCGCCGTTCTTCAATCAGGTGAACGTTCCGCTCGGGCTCGCGCTTCTGGCGCTCACCGGGATCGGCCCGCTCATCGCCTGGCGCCGCGCCTCGGTGGCGAACCTCAAGCGGCAGTTCACCGGGCCCGTCGTGATAGGGCTGGTGACGGGGATGCTCCTCGTGGCGCTCGGGATGCGCGACCTGTACGCGGTGATCGCTTACACGCTCGCCGGCTTCGTACTCGGCACCATCGTGCAGGAGTTCTACAAGGGGACGCGCGCGCGGCATCGCATGTACGGCGAGAACTACGCGATGGCTTTCCTGCGTCTAATCGGCCGCAACCGCCGGCGCTACGGCGGGTACATCGTGCACGTGGGCGTGGTGGTGCTCTTCGCCGCCTTCGCGGGGCTCGCGTTCAAGGAGGAGTTCGACGTCACCCTCAAGGGTGGTGAGAAGTACCAGGCCACCGACCCGTACGGGAACGAGTGGACCTTCACCAGCCAGGGCGTGTCGAGCTACGAGCAGTTGAACCGCCAGACCGTGGCTGTGCTCCTCGAGGCGCGGCGCAACGGCGAGCCCGCGGGGGTCATCAAGACCGAGAAGCGGCAGTACGTCGACAGCAACGGGAATCCGACCTTCCAGCCGTCCACGGAAGTCGGGATCATGAGCGGTCTGCGCCAGGACGTGTACGTGGTGCTCGCGGGTGTGACGGGTCAGGATACCGCCGAGCTGCGTATCACGTTCAACCCTCTCGTCTGGTGGGTGTGGTACGGTGGGATGATCATGGCGATCGGCGGGCTCATTGTGATGTGGCCGCAGGCCGAGCGACAGAAGAAGCAGGCGGGATACGAAGCAGTGCTGGAGCCCGCGACCGTGGGCGCCGGAGGATCGACGGAACCGTGAAGCGCAGGGAATTTCTGAGAGTGGTGGCGGCTGGCGCCGCTTCGGCGGCGCTGCCGGGAGTGCTCGGCGCGCAGCAGGTGAACACCGGGGCGGCCAACGTCCCGATGAACGAGCAGAAGTACAAGCCGGTGCGGCTGCCCGCGAAGTCATCCACGCCGTCCATGTCCACCGAGGCGCTGGATGAGCTGGAGCACCACATCCATTGCATGTGCGGCTGCAACCTCGATGTCTTCACCTGTCGCACCACCGACTTCACCTGCCCCGTGTCGCCCGCAATGCACCGCGACGTGATGGCGCTGGTGAACGGCGGTCACAGCGCGCAGGAGATCATCGACGCGTTCGTGGGTGTGTATGGTGAACGTGTGCTGATGGAGCCGAAGAAGGAGGGCTTCAATCTCACCGGGTACATCACCCCCTTCGCGGCGCTCGGCGGGGGGGCGGCGCTGATCGTGGCGTTGCTGCGTCGCTGGAAAAGACCGGAAGCCGCACCGGCATCGGTGACGACGCTCCCCGTGGAGGGGACGCCCGAAGAGATGGCGCGGCTCGACGAGCTTCTGCACAAGGACGACCGGTGAGCGCGCTCATCACAGGGACCGTGCTGGCGCTCGTGGCGCTGGGGTTCGTGCTCTATCCCCTCTTTCGCGAGGGAGCGCCAGTGGTCAAGCGCGTGCGTCCGGTGAAGGCTACGCCTGAGCCGTCGGCCTCGGAGCGCGCGGTAGCGATACTCCGCGAAGTGGAGTTCGACCGGGAGACGGGGAAGCTCTCCGAGAGCGACTACAACGCGCTCAAGAGCACCTACACACGCGAGGCGCTCGCCGCGCTCCGTTCGGAGGATGCGGCCGCCGTCACTGCTGCGCCGGGAGTTGCGGATGACGAAGTAGAAGCGGTGATCCTCAAGTACCGCGCACGTCCCACCGTGTGCGAGGCGTGCGGGCCGCGCCCGGAACCCGACGCCATCTACTGTTCGAGTTGCGGGCACTACCTCGCCGGTGTGTGCGGCGGGTGCGGCGCGAAGATCACCGAAGCGGGCGCGAGATTTTGCCCGTCGTGCGGAGGTAGTCTGGCGGCGTAAGCGGGTCAGGTCTTTAATTTCGAGGGGGCTGAGCAGTCGCTCAGCCCCCTCGAAATTAAAGACCTGACCCCGTCGTTGCTCACACCTCCAGCGCGTTCAGCCTCCTCAGCGCCACCCGCAACGGCACCACGGTCGCCACCGCGCACAACAGGAACGCCAGCGCGAAGCCCACCACCATCTCCGACGCCGCGATCGGCTCGCCGAAGGTACGCGCTCTGAGGTACGTGTACACCGGCCGCGCCTCGAGCAGTACCACACCGGCCACGAGCACCACGGACGTCAACATGAAAACCAGCCCCCCGAACGACGTCGGGATCTGTGCCGCGTTTTCCGACTCGTACCTCGGGAACACGGCGCCCAGTCCGAGGGCCATGCTTGCCAGCGCGAAGGTCAGCACGATGATCGAGCAGAGTGACACCACGAAGATGAAGGCACCCACGCCGAGCAGCGCGTTTGTCACTCCCACGATGATCAACGCCAGGCCGAGAAGCGGGAGCGTCCCCGTCCAGTACTTCGACCAGAGCAGCGCGCCCATCGGGAGCGGGCTCGACTTGAGCAGCCAGAGGGTGCGTCCCTCCATGCTCACTCCCGGGAAGATGAATCGTGCCGCGATGGCGGAGAGCACGAAGCCCGCTATCCCGAGATTGAGGAACGGTACCACGTTCACCAGGAAGAACGTCACTCCCTCGCTGCTCATGGGGAGCAGCTTCACGTTGAACACGTACACCACCAGCAGCACCGCCAGCAGGATGAGCTGCGACCACTGCGTGGTGTCGCGGAAGAAGACCCGCGTCTCCTTCATCACCAGCTCGCGCCGCAGCGCGCCGAGCGGCGCGAGCACGGCGTACGCGATGGCTGCGAGCGCTCCCCGGCGCGACGAGCGGTGCGCGCTCTCCTGAGCCTTGCTGAAGCCCACGTCGTAGAGCGCGCGGTGCAGCAGTGCGCCGCCCACCACGATCACCGCGGCGGTGGTCCAGAGCAGGTACAACGGAAGCAGCTGGAAGTCGCCGGTGAGCGATCCCATCACCGAGCGCTGCGCCCACTCGCTCGGGAGGAAAGGGGAAGTGGGCGTTCGCAGCATCGCCACGAAGTCCACCAGCGACCTCACGCCGTCCGGCCGCACTAGCCGCTCGGGGCGGAGAAGGCGGAAGAGCATTACCAGGCCGCCGGCCGCGAGCACCGCCACCACGCTGAGAAGGTCGCGCGTGCGGCGAGCGGGGAACACGTTCACCAGGATCAGCGTGATCGCGCTCCCCACCGCCGCCGGAATCACGAAGTAGGGGATGCTCGCGCCGAGCGCCACGAGCACGAAGATCGCGCCACCCTTGTACACGTAGCCGTACGCCGAGAGGATGGGGAGCGCCATGAGCGCCACCATCCAGCTCGAGTGGATGAGCGTCTCGAGCAGCTTGGCCAGATAGAGCTGCAGCCAGTCCACCGGCGCGGCCGCGAGCATGTCCAGGTCGCGCGCCAGGAAGTAGCTCGAGAGAGCGGTGATGACGTTCGACAACAGCAGGATGGCGAAGAAGCTCAGGAATACGAGCCCGAGCAGCTTACCCGCCAGGAGAAGTCCGATCTCGGGTGTACCGCGGAAGTAGGTGAGCACTCGCACCAGCACCGCCATCGAGAAGCCCCAGAAGAGGAGCCCGATCGCGATGACTACGAGCCAGCGCCACCCCTGCTTCGCGTCGCTCCGGCGCGCCCGGTTCCGCATGGTGTGCCACTTGGGACTGAGCAGCTGACGCACCGACGGCCGCGGAAGCCGCTCGGCAGCTCTCGATACATCGACAGCCGATGTATGCGGTGCAGTGGAGGCGCCTGATACATCGAGCGTCGATGTATCGGCGCCGCGTGCTCCATTCACCGCCGCTCCCTCACGCATCCAGCACCTCCACCAGCTCGCGCGAAGCGCGCTCGCCGGTGAGCCGGAGGAACAGCGCTTCCAGCCCCTGCACGCCCTCATCGGCGCGCGCCGCCAGCTCGTCCATGGTGCCGAGCGCGCGGATCTTCCCGCCCTGGATGATCCCGATCCGGTCGCAGAGACTCTCCGCCACCTCGAGCGTGTGCGTGGACATCATGATGGTGTGGCCGCGCCGCGTGTATTCCTTGAACAGATCCTTGAGGATCCGCGCCGCCTTGGGATCGAGCCCCACCATCGGCTCGTCCACCACCACCACTTCGGGCCGATGGAGAAACGCGCTCGAGATGATCAGCTTCTGCCGCATCCCGTGGCTGTAGCTCTCCACCAGCTCGTCCTTCCACTCGAAGAGATCGAACAGCGAGAGAAGCTCGTCCATCCGCTTCTCGATCACCGGCCCGCTCTGGTCGTAGAGCCCCGCCACGAAACGCAGGAACTCCGCGCCCGTGAGCTTGTCGTAGATGAACGGGCGGTCCGGGATGAAGCCCAGCTTCGCCTTCGCCGCCGCAGGATGCTCGGCGATGTTCACGCCTCCCACGATCACGCTTCCGGACGTGGGCCGGAGTATCCCGGCGATCATCCTGAGCGTGGTGGTCTTACCGGCGCCGTTGGGGCCGAGAAATCCGAACAGCTCTCCCTTCGCTACTTCGAGGTCTATTGAATCGACGGCGGTGAATGGGCCGTATCGCTTGGTCAGCGAGCGTAGCGTGATCATCGATCCTTGCTCTCCGGGATACCGTGACGCCAGTTGTCGAAAGCGATCTCGTATGCGGTCCTCTGCATGGTGATGCCGGGGATCGGCTCCCCCTCCACCAGCCGGCCGCGTTCGTCGAACCAACCATTGATGATGCCACCGCCCTGCTGCTCCATCTTCCACGCTCGCACGGTATCGCTGTGCGCGGGGAGCCAACGGCGCGTCCCCGACTCCATCACGGCGCTGTCCACCACCACGAAGAGCGACTCCGCAATCACGTGCACGGTGGCGGTGGTGAGCGAGTCGCGCATGGGATCGAAGATGGTGGCCGTCCTGCTGGTGCCCGGGGAGGGCTTGTCCACCAGAGCCACGAACATGGGGAGCATGCCGGGGGCGAGCGGTGCGCCGTGCAACGCGAGTCTGGAGGTATCGGGCGCCTCGCCGTTACGCGACTGCGTGAGCTCCACGAGCGTGTCGCCGTAAACGACACCGGTCGTGCTCGACGTGCCGTGCCCGCGCGTCTGGTAGCTGTAGCGGGAGAGGCGCAGCCCACGCGTGAGGGTTGCGATCGATCGCGCCGCGAAGCGTCGCTGGCCGTCCGCGCCGGCGCTGGTGTCGGGTGTGCTCGTGATGAGCAGATCCGACAGGACGAAGGAGACCGCGGTGGTGTCTATGGTGGCCGACGCGAACCCGATCCGCTGGCCATCGTGCCGCACGGTGTAGTAGAGCGCGCCCGGGGCCACGCGGAGCGCCGCTTCGGCGAGGACCTGATCCTCGCCGCGGAAGAGCTCGCGCTTCGTCAGAGCAGCGATCCCCGCGAGCCATAGCGCCACAATGCCGAGCGCCATCGCCGCGCGGCGGCTCATGATCCAAGCACCCGCGTCGCGCCAGAGCGGCGCGCCACGCGGGGCTCCCTTCGCGATGAAATCGGGCTGAGGGAGCTCCCCCTCCCGAACGGAGCTACACGAGCGAGAGCGACGTCTCGTCCGCGATCCAGCCGAGGTACTTGCTCAGGCCCGCCGCGACCGGAACCGCCAGCAATTCCGGCACGTTGTACGGGTGCAACTCCGCGAACGACTCCTCGAGCGCCTCCAGACGCGCCGAGCGCGTCTTCAGAAGCACCACCACTTCCTCCTCGTCCGCGACCTTCCCGTTCCAGCGATAGAGCGAACGCGAGCCCGGAAGGAGCGTCCCGCAGGCTATCAGGCGGCGCTCCAGCAGCGCTTTTATCAGCGCCACGGCTTCTTCGGCGTGGGAGACGGTGGTCAGTACGACGAGGGCGTCTGTTTGCGGCATGATTTTCAGGGCTGGGCTGAGGAAGCTCGCAATCTAACCTCCCCGCCGGCGGCAGATGTGTGCGCTGTCTCATCTCGGGAAGACGATCAAAGCGCGTCGAAGCAAGCTGCCGATTGCCGTCCCTTGTTTCGAGCGCCGATGGTGCGCACTTTTACCAGGCTATGCCCGAAGAAAAGCTGATAGTCCGCGGGGCCCGCGAGCATAATCTGCAAAATATTGATATCGCGATCCCCCGCGACCGCCTCACGGTCATCACGGGGCTCTCGGGCTCGGGGAAGTCCTCGCTCGCCTTCGACACGATCTACGCCGAGGGTCAGCGGCGCTACGTCGAGTCGCTCTCGGCCTACGCCCGGCAGTTCCTCGGTCTCATGGAGAAGCCCGACGTAGACGCCATCGAGGGGCTCTCGCCGGCCATCTCGATCGAGCAGAAGTCGGCGGGCCACAACCCGCGCTCCACGGTCGGGACGGTCACGGAGATCTACGACTACCTCCGCCTCCTCTACGCCAGAGCCGGTGTGCCGCACTGCCCCAACTGCGGCCGGCCGGTGCAGCGGCAGAGCGCCAGCCAGATCGCCGAGACGGTCCTCACCTGGCCGGCGGACTCGCGCATCGAGGTGCTCGCTCCGCTCGTGCGCGGCAGGAAGGGAGAGTTCCGCGACCTGCTGGAGTCGGCCAGGAAGCAGGGCTTCGTGCGCGCCCTCGTGGATGGAAAGCAGGTCGAGCTCGCGAACCCGCCCAAGCTGGCAAAGTCCACCAACCACACCATCTCCGTGATCGTGGACCGGCTGATGGTCCGTGCCGACGACCGCGGCCGCCTCACCGATTCGATAGAGACCGCGCTCAAGCTCGCCGAAGGGCTGGTGGAGGTGGTCATCCACCGCGACCCGGAAGAGGGCGGACCCACCAGCCAGATCTTCTCGGAGCGCTACGGCTGCCCCGAGTGCGGCACCTCGCTCCCGGAGCTGGAGCCGCGCCAGTTCTCCTTCAACTCGCCCTTCGGCGCGTGCCCGCAGTGCGGCGGGCTCGGTACGCGGATGGAGGTGAGCGAAGAGCTCATCCTGGGCGATCCGCGGATCTCGATCCTCGAGGGGGTCATCCTCCCGTGGGGAGAGCCGTCGGGGCACCTCCGCAAGTCCATCCTCCCCGCGCTCGCGAAACAGTTCCAGTTCGACCTCAACACTCCGTGGGGCGAGCTATCGCCCAAGGTGCGCGACATCATTCTCCACGGCGCCGGCGGGAAGCGAACCACCATCCGGATGGAGTCGGGGAAGTTCCGCGGCGAGTACAAGAGCGCGTGGGAAGGCGTGATCGCCAACATCGAACGGCGCTACGCGGATACTTCATCGGACGCGGTGCGGACGGAGCTCGAGGCGTACATGATCGAGGCGCCGTGCCGCGTCTGCGGCGGGCGCCGGCTCCGTCCCGAATCGCTCGCGGTCACCATCGGCGAGCGCAACATCGGCGAAGTGGGCGAGCTCTCGGTGGTGGACGCGCTGGAGTTCTTCAACGGGATCCCCGTGCGCTCCAACGGCCGACCCGGGCTAGATCCCGGCATAGCCGGCCCGATCCTCAAGGAGGTGCGCGACCGACTCCGCTTCCTGGTGGATGTCGGGCTCGACTACCTCACGCTGAGCCGCTCCGCCGAGTCGCTATCCGGCGGCGAGGCGCAGCGCATCCGGCTCGCCACGCAGATCGGCTCGCGGCTCGTGGGCGTGTTGTACATCCTCGATGAGCCGTCCATCGGCCTCCACCAGCGCGACAACGCGCGACTCCTCGCCACCCTCCGCCAGCTTCGCGATCTCGGCAACACGGTGATCGTGGTGGAGCACGACGAGGAAACGATGCGCGAGGCCGACTACCTGATAGACCTCGGCCCCGGCGCCGGCCGTCACGGCGGTCTAGTGGTGGCCGAGGGGACGGTGGAGGAAGTGGCGGCCAACCCAGAGTCGCTCACCGGACGCTATCTCAGCGGTGCGACGGTGGTTGCGCCCCCCGCCGATCGGCGCAAGCCGACGCGCGGACGTGCGCTTCGCGTGGAGGGCGCACGGGCGCACAACCTCAAGAATCTCGACGTGGAGGTACCGCTCGGCACCTTCGTGGCCGTGACAGGGGTGTCGGGCTCGGGGAAGTCGACGCTCGTGGAAGACGTCATCCACCGCTCGCTCGCCCGGCACTTCTACCGCGCGCGGGTGATCCCCGGTGAGCACGACCGGATCCTCGGCCTCGAGCACATCGACAAGGTCATCGACATCGACCAGAGCCCGATCGGCCGCACCCCGCGCTCCAACCCTGCTACGTACACGGGGCTGTTCACCCCGATCCGCGAGCTCTTCGCCGAGCTTCCGGAGGCGAAGATCCGCGGCTACGGGCCGGGCCGATTCTCCTTCAACGTGAAGGGCGGGCGCTGCGAAGCGTGCCAGGGCGACGGGCTGGTGAAGATCGAGATGCACTTCCTCCCGGATGTCTACGTGCCGTGCGAGGTGTGCAAGGGGAAGCGCTACAACCGCGAGACGCTCGAGGTGCGCTTCCGCGGCGCGAGCATAGCCGACGTCCTCGAGATGACCGTGGAGGACGCTTCCCACTTCTTCGAGAACCAGCCGCGGGTGCGTCACAAGCTCGAGACGCTGGTGGAAGTGGGGCTCGGTTACGTCCACCTCGGCCAGAGCGCGACGACGCTCTCGGGCGGCGAGGCGCAGCGCGTGAAGCTCGCCTCCGAGCTCTCCAAGCGCGACACCGGCCGCACCTTCTACATCCTGGACGAGCCCACCACCGGTCTCCACTTCGAGGACGTGCGACTCCTGCTCCGCGTCCTGCACCGGCTGGTCGACAAGGGGAACACCGTGCTCGTGATCGAGCACAACCTCGACGTGATCAAGACCGCCGACTGGATCATAGACCTCGGCCCGGAAGGTGGCGCGCGCGGCGGTGAGATAGTGGCCTCCGGAACGCCGGAACAGGTTGCGTGCGTTCAGCGCTCGCACACCGGACACTTCCTCGCGAAGCTGCTCTGACGCGCACCGTCCCTATTCACTCTCTCCCTTCGCTTACCTATCTTCCCGTCGTGTCGTGATGAAACAGTTTCGGAGGCGAGCCGTAGGGGGAGAGAAGCAGGGTTCAGGGGGCAGGGTTCAGGGTTCAGGTACTGCCTCAGGGGCTGGATCCCATCTCCTGGGCAGTACCTGAACCCTGAACCCTGTAGTGGCTGAACCCTGGCAGTTGCTGCTTCCCTTATCCCTTCCCTCAACCGAGTCCCCACCCATGGTCACGAAAGAAGACACCGAGGGATTCCTCGACCGGCTTACGGCGGACGGCGCGAGCTATTCCGAGATCGAGCCGGGGATGTGGATCGTCCGGCCCGGCGGCGAGCTCGACGCGGACGTGGTGGTGCACCATTCGCCGCCGGTAGTCCTTCTGCGCATGAAGGTCATGGATGTGCCCAAGGATGATCATCGGATGTCTTCACTGGCGCGCCGCCTGCTGCAATTGAACGCGAGCGAGCTGGTTCACGGCTCCTATGGCATCGAGGGCGACTCCATAGTCATGAGTGAAGCGCTGGAGCTCTCACACCTGGATTACGAAGAGTTTCTCGCAGCATACGAATCGATGACGCTCGCGCTCTCGTCGCAGCTGCGCGAACTCGCCCCGTTCCGTGAGGACCGTTGAGCCATGGGAATTTTCGATAGACTCTCGACTCTCATAAAGTCCAACCTGAACGATCTGATCTCCTCGGCGGAGAACCCCGAGAAGATGCTCAATCAGATCATCATCGACATGCGCACGCAGCTCGCGAAGGCCAAGCAGCAGGTGGCCGGCGCGATCGCCGACGAGCGCAGGCTGCACGATCAGGTGGACGCCGAGTACAAGCAGGTCCAGGATTGGGAGAAGCGGGCGATGCTGGCGGTGCAGGAGGGGCGCGATGACATGGCCAAGCAGGCCCTCATGCGCCACAACGAGCACATGACGCACGCGCAGCAGCTCGAGGCCACCTGGCACGCGCACAAGGCGGAGACCGAGAAGCTCAAGGGCGCGCTGCGCGACCTCAACGACAAGATCGAGGAGGCCAAGCGCAAGAAGAACCTCCTCGTCGCTCGTCAGAAGCGCGCCGAGGCGCAGAAGCGGATCGCCGATACGATGTCCTCGGTGTCGGAGAAGTCCGCGTTCGAGGCCTTCGCCCGGATCGAGGCGCGGGTGGAGGAGAACGAGCGGCGCAACCTGGCCAACGCCGAGATCGACGAGGAGTTCAGTGGAGACCGGCTGACGCGCGACTTCCAGGCTCTGGAGGCGGGCGCCACCGCCGTCGGTGCGGACGCCCAGCTCCTGGCGCTCAAGCGCAAGATGGGAATTCTTCCGCCCGCCGAGACTGCCGAGAAGCGACAACTCGGAGCGGGGGAATCACCCCAGCACGACGAGGAAACGCTGGAACCGGAAGAGGAAGAATCGCCAGAGGAGAAACACTGACTATGAGCGCCCTCTCCACGGGGCGCTTTCGTTTCGGCCCCGTACTCGCGGGGACGATCGTTGCCGTCCTGCTTCTGCTACTTCTGGGGAGCACGGCGGAGATCTTCCTGCTGCTCTTCCTGGCCGTCCTCTTCTCGCTCTACCTCGGCTCGATTGCCGATGCCATCAATCGCCGCACTCAGCTCGACCGGCGGATCGCGGTGGCGCTCGCCGTGCTGGTCTCGCTCGGGGCGCTGGTCGGCTTCATGTGGCTGCTCGTGCCGCCGGTGGTGTCGCAGACGCAGGCGCTGCTCAAGGTTCTCCCGGACTATCTGGTGAACCTGGAGAACGGGATCGACCAGGCGATCGCGCGCGATCCGGCCCTGCGATCGGTCTGGCGCCCGGGCGAGCATCGCGTGCTGCTCGCGGTGTACGAGCAGGCGTCGCTCTACTTCGCCGACGTGGTTCCCAAGCTGGTCGGCGCGCTCGGATTCACGCTCGAGGTGGTGTCGGTGCTCATCATGGGCGTGTATCTGACAATTCATCCGGGCCTCTATCGCGAGTTCCTGATCTCGCTTTTCCCGCCGCTGCACCGCGACCTCGTTCGCAACGTGCTCGGCGATCTCTCGCGCACTCTGCGCGCGTGGATCGTGGGACAGATCGCATCGATGATCCTGCTCGGCGCGCTGACTGCGCTCGGCCTCTGGATTCTCGACGTCCCCTACGCTCTCACCTTCGGCCTCTTCACCGGGATCGCCGCGATCGTCCCCTTCTTCGGGAGTCTCGTCTCCACGTTGTTGCCGGCGGCCTTCGTGCTCGGCGGCGCGGGCGGTGCCGGCCGCGCGCTCGCGGTGATCGGCTTGGGAGTAGCGGTGCACCTGGTGGAGGGGAATCTCGTGGCCCCGCTCATCATGCAGCGACAGGTGAACCTCCCGCCCGTCATGACGATGATGAGCGTGCTCATAATGGGGAGTCTCCTCGGACCGGTGGGACTCCTGGTGGCCGTGCCGGCGATCGTGGTGCTGGATGTCATCATCCGACGGATCCTCATCAACAGGATTTACGAGGGGCAGGGCTTCCGCAAAATGGTGCGCGACAGCGCCCTCGTCGTGAAAGCGCCCGCTTCCGAGTCGGAGGTGATAGTCCCGGACGAGCCGGCGGACATCCTGGATGGCGTGGAGGATGTAGAGCCCAGGAGCGTGGCGTAGGCGACACTGTTACGTCGATAGGCCGGGGTCATCTCGGCTGGGCGAGGATCTCTCGGCGGATGGTTCATCGCGCGGACCTGCGCACGCGGAGATCGCGGAGGGGTAAAGCGAGAGAACGCGGAGAACGCCCTGCGGCGGCGGGGAACGCGATCCTCTGACTGGAGACGTCTCTCGATGCGGGCTTCTCTTGGTAAGGGACGCGGAGGGCGCGGAGGACCGCGGAGGACGCGGAGAACTACCAAGGCGAGATCGCGCAGTCCGTCGCCATTCCTACGTCATCGACCGCCTCCGAGCTCCTCGAGACTACGCAACAGGGAGAACTGCAAGAGAGACAAGGAGGTAAGGAGAAAGGCTTAAGGCCGCTGGGATCCCGATCCTCCTCGGAGATCCGGCTAAGGAGGGTTCCTCGTGATCTGGGGGAACTGCTTCCTCGCCTCTGGTTCTGCCCGGGTGGGCAGGACTCAAGGGGCGGGAGCTGTTCCCCCGAAACTCACCCGACTCTCTCTCGCAGCTATCCAGCCAGTGAGCGAGGAGGCCAGCAGTGCAGGCAGTTCTCCTTCTCTCCTTGCCGTCCTCTTGCAGTTCTCCCTGTTTCGTAGTTTCGAGGAGCCAGAGGCGGTCGATGAAGCCGGAATGGCGACGGACTTCGAGATCTAGGCCCTACGGCCTTTCTCCGCGTTCTCCGCGTCCCTTACAGAGAGGGACCCGGCTTCCGTGATGCAGCCCGCGCGGCCACCGGGATGACCGATGCCACGCGTAGTTCTCCGCGCCCTCGCCTTACCCCTCCGCGACCTCCGCGTGAACCGCGGGCTGCCCTCTCCCTCGCAGACCAAGCAAACCACCCGAGATGATGCCGACGCGTCGCCCTGACCCCGTCGGTATTTGGTACCGCGGCAAGGGAAATCGATGGTGGGTGGAGCGGCGAGGGAGTGTAGAATGGCGCTCAGTCGATATGAGCGCCTCGATCATCATCCCAGCTACCGGGCCAGCCGGAACGATCTCGCAGGTGCGGGCGCGCTCGGGGAGCGGGCGTCCGTCGTACGTCGCTCGCGCCACGGGGGTGCGTGGCGAGCGGGATGCTGTGCTGGCACTCGTCATGGACCGGGTGCACAAGTCGTTTGGGGCGGGCGTGCGTGGGTGCGGAGCGAGGGTGCGGGTGCTGGCGGGTGCTTCGCTAGTCGTCGGAGTGGGGGAGATCGTGGGGGTCGCTGGTGGGGCAGGGGAGGGGAAGAGCACGCTGCTGGTCTGTGCTGCGGGGAGCGTGCGGGTCGAGCGGGGGAGCGTGAGCTGGCCGGCAAGGAGCACGGGGGCGTGTGGAGAGGGCGCGCGGCGGCGGCTCTACCTCGATCTGCGCGACACGCGTCAGTGTCGTGAGATCGAGCGAGCGGTCGCGGGCGGGGTGCCGCTCCTGCTCCTGGACCACGCCACGCCGGCAATTCTCGACGAGCTTCGAGCGGTGGTTGCCAGAATGCCCCGGCCGCTCGGGAGCGCCATCCTCGTTGCGGGGCGAAGTGGTGCCGAGCTCGCGCGGGTCGCGTCGCGAGTGCTGGTGCTGCGCGAGGGGCGCGTCCACGCCGCCGGGTCGGTGGCGGGCGAGCGCGCCGCGGCTCCTCAGAGAAAGCGCTCGGCGGCGCGTGCCAGCTCGGAGTTTCCCTCGGCGCTCGCGCGCGCGAGGATCCGTTCCACGTGAGGGCGCAGCTTGCGCTCGCCCCAGTAGTAGCCCGTGGCCACCTCGGCGCTCTCGGTGTCGCCCTCGAGCGACGCCTCGAGGAGCGCGCCTGCGGCGGCTTCGTCGTACGACGGATCGTCGCGCGGGGGTAGATCGAAGCGGCGGCGCGCGCGGCCGCTCCCCGCGTCCTCGTTAACGAATGCTCTGGACATGAATACCTCGCTGCGCGGCCAGTGCCGCTGCCGCTTCTCCACCCGACTGCTTCGCGTTCCGCTCGGCGCTCGTCGGCAACGCGAGCTGCGTCGCGTACGCACTCTCCCCGAACGTTGACCCTGCCCAGCCGGCCGTCTAGCTTCCCGCTCTCCACGCCCGCTTCGCGTCCGGACCAGGAGCGAATGTCAGACTTCGTACTCTACAATACCCTCACCCGTCGCGCCGAACCGTTCGAGCCGGCCGACGGGGCTACCGTACGCATGTACACCTGCGGTCCCACGGTGTACAACCCTGCTCACCTGGGGAATTTCCGTACCTTCCTCTTCGAGGATCTGCTGCGTCGCACCATCCAGCTCCGCGGCTGGAAGGTGTACCAGGTGATGAACATTACCGACGTAGACGACAAGATCATCGCGCGCGCGAGCGAGCGGGGGGTGACCATAGGTGAGGTCACCGAGCCCGTCTCGGATATCTTCCAGCGTGACCGTGAATTCCTTCGCATCCAGCGTGCCGAGGAGTATCCGAGAGCCACGGAGCACATCCCGGAGATGATCGAGCTCGTCCGCGCGCTCGAGGAGCGGGGGCTCGCCTACGAGGCCGAAGACCACTCGGTGTACTTCGCCATCGCGCGCTTCCCGGCGTACGGCAAGCTCTCGCGGCTGGATGTGCGAACCATCCGGCCCGGCGCGCGCGTGGCAGCGGACGACTACAACAAGGAGGACGTCCGCGACTTCGCGCTCTGGAAGGCGGCCAAGCCGGAGGACGAGGTGTCGGGCGCCGCTTGGGATTCACCGTGGGGGCGGGGGCGTCCCGGGTGGCACCTCGAGTGCTCGGCCATGGCCAAGCGTTACCTGGGCGACACGCTCGACATCCACGCCGGCGGCGCGGATCTGATCTTCCCCCACCACGAGGACGAGATCGCGCAGTCGGAGGGGGCGAACGGCGTCCTCTTCTCGCGCTTCTGGTGCCACGGCGAGTTCCTCCTCACCGAGGGGGTGAAGATGGCCAAGCGGCTGGGGAACGCGGCGAACATCCAGTCGCTGCGCGAGGCGGGGGTCTCGGCCGCGGCGATCCGGCACTTCGTGTTCTCGGTGCACTACCGCAAGCAGCTCAACCTCACCGAGGAAGCGCTGGAGGCATCGCAGGCGGCGGTGCGGCGGGTGGGCGCGTTCGCGGAGCGGCTGGCGCGGGCCACTGGCGGTACGCCGGGGCTGACGGAGGTGGCGGAGGAGCTCGAGCGCGAAGCGCGAGCAGCGCTCTTCGACGACCTCAACGCCCCGGAGGCTCTCGGCGCGCTCTTCGAGTTCATCCGGAAGGCGAACGCGGAGCTGGACTCCGCCACCGAGGGGAGCGACCTGGAAGCGCTGGCGCGCGCTCGGTCGGCGTTCGAGGTGGTGAACGGCGTGCTGGACATCGTGCCCGACGAGGCGGAGGTCAGCGACGAGCTGGGCGCCTGGGTGGAGGGACGGATCGCGGCCCGCGCCGACGCCCGCCGGCAGAGGGATTTCGCCGCCGCTGACGCGATCCGGAAGGAGCTCGAGGGCCGGGGGATAGCCATCGAGGATACACCTCAGGGGACGCGCTGGAAGAAGGTGCCGTAGCGGGAGATAGCGTACTCGGGCGCGGCCTTGACTGGCTGTTCACGTCCCATTATGCTGCATGTCTCGCGCAAAATAGCCGTGTGCTGACGTAGCTCAATTGGCAGAGCACCTGATTTGTAATCAGGCGGTTGCGAGTTCGATTCTCGCCGTCAGCTCTGGGGCGAGGGGCACGTCCGG
>DASSNL010000117.1:0-40951 GCA_035688075.1 Gemmatimonadaceae bacterium | reverse complement strand
GAAACGAGAGATCGAGATTACTGCGCAGACGGTGTGGGACACGGTCGCTGCGGGCGGGGACGCTCGCGCGGAGAGACGTGCCGGGGCGCTGTACCCATAGTTGCGGGAGCAGGTGGAAGTGAATGGCAGGTGCTACACGCTGGACGTGAATCCGACCAGCGGCAGCCGTGTGAAAGTGCGTCTTTACGAAACGCGCGCGGTTAGAGAGGGGGGCAACATCCTCCTGTTGCAGGGACAGCTTTCGGTGAAGCAGTTCCAGGCGCTGGAGGCGCTCCTCCTCGAGGGTGGCAGGAGCGCTGCGACCGAGTTCGTGCGAGTGGGGCGCTACTACTCCCTCCCTCGGGCGGAGCTGCCGATGTCGGGAGGCGTGGGTGCTCCATCTCCGTCCATCGGGAAGTCGGGGCAGGCGCACCAGGCCACCCCGGCCAGCACGATGGATGCTCAGCCGCGCGCGCCCTGGATCAGGGGACCCGTGATAGGTCCCGATGGCGCGGTGGACGACGATGATGTCGAGGACGACTATGCCGCCCTTGCACACCGTCATGTCGAGCGACTGCTCGGTCGTCTCCGCGCCGGGACCTGACCGCCCCGTCACTTCCCGGCGGTTTCTCCCGCTTCGCGCTTTCTGCCTTCCCCTCTACCCCGGGGTTGTGAGGAAACACCCGTCGGGGTAGGATCGCCCGGAGGGCTGCTGCAGACGCAGCCACTCTAAGCCCATCGAGCATGTCATTCGATAACGACCCCAGGCCAAGCGCGACGACTTTCGCTCCCGCATCCGCTCGCGACCCCCTCGAGCGTCCCGAGGGGGTGATCCAGGAGCAGCTCGTCCGCCTCGCGGCCGACCGCCAGGCCGCGGAGGCGCGGCGCCGCGAGGTGGAGGCTCTCAACGAGCAGCTGCGGCAGCAGGCCGTCGAGCTGGAGATGCAGTCGCAGGAGGCGCAGGCGCTCGCCGAGGAGCTGGAGGAGCAGGCCACGGAGCTGGAGGTCGCGAACGTGGAACTGGCCGAATCGCTTCGCGAGGCGGAGCGGGCGCGCGAGGCCGCGCGCAGGGCCGAGGCGGAGATCCGCGAACAGGCCGACGTGCTCCGCGCGGTCATAGACGACTCGCCGCTCGTGAAGATCGTGCTCGACCTCGATCTCCGGATCACGCGGTGGAACCCGACGGCGGAGCGCGTCTTCGGCTGGAGCGCCAAGGAAGTGCTGGGGCGCTCGTACGAGATCGTCATCCCCGAGGAGCGGCGCGAGGAGCACGCGAAGCTGCGCGAGGGTGCCCTGAGCGGCCGGCGCGTCTTCGAGGTCGAGACGCAGCGGCGCCGCAAGGATGGCTCGCTGGTGGATGTGAGCACCTCCGTCGCCGTGCTCCACGCCTCCGACGGCTCGGTGCGCGGCTTCGCCGTGGTGATGGCCGACATCACCGAGCGACTCCGCCTCGAGACCCGGCTCCGGCAGACGGAGAAGATGGAAGCGGTGGGACAGCTCGCTGGCGGCGTGGCGCACGACTTCAACAATCTTCTCACCGTCATCACCAGCTACAGCAGGCTGCTGCTCGGCGAGATCCCGCCGGACAGTCCACTGCACGCCGACCTCCAACAGATAGAAGGCGCGGCGAAGCGTGCGGCGACGCTCACGCGCCAGCTCCTCGCCTTCAGCCGGAAGCAGGTACTCAGGCCGCAGCGCCTCACGCTGAACGGCGTGGTGAGCGGGGTCGAGAAGCTGCTCCGTCGACTCGTGCGAGAGGACATCGAGATCGTCACGGACATGGATACCGCCGCGGCGCTCGTCGAGGCCGATCCCGGTCAGCTCGAGCAGGTGATCATCAACCTCGTCGTCAACGCGCGCGATGCGATGCCGGGCGGCGGCACGCTCACCATTCGCACGGCGAACGTGGAGCTCGACGACAGCTACATCCAGCGGCACACGGAGGTAGCGGTCCTGCCCGGGCGCTACGCGATGCTCTCCGTCTCCGACACGGGGATCGGGATGACGCGCGAGGTTCAGACGCGCATCTTCGAGCCGTTCTTCACGACGAAGGGCCCGGGCACGGGAACGGGGCTCGGACTCTCCACCGTGTACGGGATCGTGAAGCAGAGCGGCGGTCACATCTGGGTGTACAGCGAGAAGGGGAGCGGCACCGTCTTCAAGGTCTACCTCCCGTGCGCCGGCGAGGGGGGAGATGTCGCGAGCGCGGAGAAGCGGCGCACGCCCACCCGGCTCACCGGGAACGAGTCCGTTCTCGTGGTCGAGGACGACGACGCGCTACGCTACGTGGCGTGCCGCTCGCTCCGTACCTTCGGCTACCGAGTGCTCGAGGCGCACAACGGGCGCGAGGCACTCGAGCTGTGCGAGCGGCACGACGGCCCCATCCAGATAGTGGTGACCGACCTGGTGATGCCCGAGATGAGCGGGAGCGAGCTCGCTTCGCGGATCGCCGCGCGCCACCCCGGGATCAGGGTCCTTCTCATGTCCGGCTACGCCGGCGACGAGGCCGCCCGCCGCGGCATCGCGCGCGCCGGCAGCGCCTTCATCGAGAAGCCCTTCACCGGGGACGGTCTCGCGGCGCGAGTGAGGGAGGTGCTGGAGGGGGCTACCCCATGACCAGCGACTGGTGCGCGGCGATCCCCGCCATGGCGCCATCGGCCACCGCGAAGGTGATGCTGTGCGGCGAGTGGGCCGCGTCGCCGGCGGCGAAGACGCCGTTGACGCTCGTCGCCTTGCGCGCGTCGGTGCGGATCATGGGGCCCTGCGGCCCCTCCTCGATCTCGCACCCCAGCCGCTCGGCGATCGGACTCGCCAGGCGGGTGCGTGGGGCGGTGAAGAGGGCGTGGAGCGGCACGACCTCGCCGTCCACGAGGCGTACACCATCGAGTTGCCATGTGCGGCCCGTGAGTGCAGCCACCTTACGCGTCTCCACACGGACGCCGCGCGCCGAGAGCGCCGAGCGTTGCTCGGCGTTCGGCGAGAAGGCGCCGTTGGTGAAGAGCGTGACGTCGGAGCTCCAGTCGGGGAGGAGGAGCGCGTGGTGCATGGACATCTCGCTGGTGGCGAGCACGCCGAGCCGGCCGTTGGCCATTTCGTAGCCGTGGCAGTACGGGCAGTGGAGCACCGTCTGTCCCCAGCGCTCCGCAAGTCCCGGGATGTCGGGTAGCTCGTCCACCACACCGGTGGCGAGGATCAGTCGCCGGGCGCGCAGCGCGCGCGTGCCATCTGCGGAAGCTTCGACATGGAAGGTCCCGTCGCCGCAGGCGCGGGCGTCGAGAGCGAGACCCTTGTAAAGGTCGACCGTGCGATACTCCACGACCTCGCCGCGGAACGTCGTGCGGATCTGGGCGGGCGTCCGGCCGTCCTGGCCGAGGAAGCCGTGCGCGGCGGGCGCGAAGCGGTTGCGCGGCTGTCCGGCGTCTACCACGAGCACCCGCCGGCGTGCGCGTCCGAGCTGCATCGCGGCGGCGAGTCCGGCAAAGCTCCCGCCTATCACCATCACGTCATACAAGCCCTCTGTCTCGGTCATGGGTGCTCCTGAAGTTGGCCATCCGTGCGGAAGCGACCGCCGTCATCCCCGCGAAAGCGGGGACCCATGTTACTCGACCTAAACATGGGTCCCCGCTTTCGCGGGGATGACGGCGGTGCGGCCCCCCGCTTTCCCGGGGGTGACGGCTGAATGGGTCGCCTTCTGGCGCACCCGAGCCACGAGATCGGCGAGGGAGATGCGGGAGAGGCGCTTTTGTAGAAGGGCTTCCGCGTCGTCGAGGAAGCCGTCGAGGACGTGCGAGACCGACTCCTGGATCCGGCATCCCGGCGCGAGCGCGAGGTCCACCGCAAAGAGGATTCGCTCGCCGAGCGCCGAGGCGACGTCGGCGATCGAGATGCGCGCGGCATCACGCGTGAGTGCCCAGCCGCCGCCCGGTCCGGGGGTAGAGCTCACGAGTCCCGCCTCGCGCATCCCGGCCAGGGTGCGTCGGATCACGACGGGGTTGGTGCGCACGCAGCGGGCGAGCTCCTCGGATGTCATCGTGGCGGCCGGTTGCTCGGCGAGGTGAGCGAGGACGTGAAGTGCGACGGAGAGTCGGTTGCTGGATTTCATGTAACTGATAATGTTACGAATTGCCGTACGGGTCAAGGGGCAGCGAGAAATAGCGAGCGATTGTGAGTGCGGGCCACGTCGACGAGGCTGATAAGGTGGATAGTGTAGGGAATGCCAGTGTCGGAGCGTCATCCCGCGCACGGCCGCCTTCGGCACCGTTGCACCTCTTGGTGTGCCCGTGGGTCGCTTCTGCCTTCGCTGTTCGATCTTCCGGGCAACGGAGTCGCGAGCCCCAGCGCAGCCGGCGATGGCCAGGTCTCCCGGAAAAGGGAGATGTTTGTATCTGAACTCGGACTCTCCGGGAGTAATTGAATGACTGCTGTTGGCCAGGGGCTCGGCTCCGATGAGGACACGGATCTGACCGAGAGCTCCGAAGCGCTCATGAGCGCAGTTGGAGCTCTCCGTATGGAGGTTGGAAAGCGAATCGTCGGCCAATCGACGGTGGTCGATGAGGTGATAATGGCACTGCTCGCAGGCGGGCACGCTCTGCTGGTTGGCGTCCCGGGCCTGGCGAAGACGCTCCTCATCAAGTCGGTGGCCGAGGCGATGCACCTGGACTTCCGTCGCATCCAGTTCACGCCGGACCTTGTCCCGAGCGACATCACCGGTACCGAGCTGCTGGACGAAGACCCCACCTCCGGACGCCGCTCCTTCCGCTTCGTGCGCGGGCCGATCTTCGCCAACATCGTCCTTGCCGACGAGATCAACCGTGCGCCACCGCGCACCCAGGCCGCGCTCCTCGAGGCGATGCAGGAGCACAGAGTCACCGCTGCGGGCGAGACCATGCGCCTCCCCGAGCCATTCTTCGTGCTCGCTACGCAGAACCCGATCGAGCAGGAGGGCACGTACCCTCTCCCTGAAGCACAGCTCGACCGTTTCCTGTTCGCCATCCGGATCGATTACCCGAAGCTCGACGAAGAGATCTCGATCCTGCGCGCGACCACTGGCCGCGACAATGTCCGCATCGAAGCGACCATCGGGGCACGCGAGGCTCTGGCACTTCAGGCGCTGGTTCGCGATGTGATGGTCTCCGACGTGATCCTCCGCTATGTGGCTGAGCTGGTACGCTCTACCCGGCCTGCGGAGAAGGATCTGCCCGAGCGAGTCCGGAAGTACATCCGCTGGGGTGCCGGTCCGCGTGCTGGGCAGGCGCTGGTGCTCGGCGCCAAGGCCTGGGCGCTGCTGCATGGTCGCATGGCGGTGGCCCCGGCCGACGTACAGCGAGTAGCTCTTCCAGTTCTTCGCCACCGCATCCTGCCCAACTTCGCCGCCGAGGCCGAGGGGGTGACTTCGGAGGATCTGGTCTCCGATGTGGTTGCCCACATCCCAGCTCCACGCAGCGATATCCGGGTCTAGGCATGCAGCAGTTGACGAGCGGCGCCCTGCTCGATGCTGTTCGCGGGGTGCATTGGCCCGCTCGGCGCGTGTCGCTCGGCGGGTTCCAGGGCGCGCATCGATCCAGGAGAATCGGTTCCTCACCCGAGTTCACCGCCTATCGTCCGTACCAGCAGGGCGATGATCCCTCGAAGATCGACTGGAAGCTCTTCGGCAGAACGGAGCGAGTGGCGGTCCGGCTTGCGGAGGATGAGTCGAACTTGCCGACCACCGTACTGGTGGATGCGAGCGCCTCGATGGCTTTTCCGGTGGATTCGATGGCCAAGTGGGAGCTTGCGTCCGCTGTAGCTCTCGGGCTGTGCGCCGTGGCGCAGGCAGGCATGGACCCTGTGGGGCTGGCAGTGGTGGATGCGCATGGAGCGCGTGCCCTTCCACCGAGGACGAGACAGGGCACCGTCTCGAACATTCTTCGTCTGCTACTCGAGACGACACCGGCTGGCTCGTCCCCGCTCGCTCCCGCTCTCTCTGCACTCCGTTCGAGCCGGCGCATAGCGATCGTCAGCGATTTCCTGGGCGACGCGGATGCGCTACTCGAGCAGGTACGTGAGCTCGTCGTCGGCGGGCGCGAGATCTACGCCGTGCACATCGTCGCGCGAGAGGAGGTCGATCCGACTCTGGCTACTCCAGTGATCGTGGATCCCGAGGACAACGCGCTACGGCGCCCGCTGGATACCAACCTGCTCGGCCAGTACCAGGCAGCGTTCGCGCGCTGGCGGGAGTCGCTCGCCGCGCAGTGGCGCGCGGCGGGAGCTGTCTATCACAGCGCGACGTCCGACGAGCCGGCGGAGCGAGTCATCCGCCGGGTGGCCTCTCCATTGGCGGTCGGGGATACGTCGGCATGAACTTCCTCGCGCCCGCCTTCCTGATAGGTGCAGCGGCCGTATCGGCTGCTGTCGTGGTGTTGCACTTCATAGTCACGCGCGAGCCGAAGACTGCGCCACTTCCCACGGCGCGATTCGCACCCGACCTGCCGGTGCGAGCGCAGTCCCGGGCGATTCACCTTCAGGATCTGCTTCTCCTTCTACTCCGCGTCCTGCTCATCCTCGCGGTCGGCGCAGCGCTGGCGCAGCCGGTGTTGCGCCCGCCGCGCCGCGACGTAGCGCGCATCGTGCTGGTGGATCGCTCGCGCGCCGTCGCAGACCCGGCCGAGGTGGTCGACAGCGCCCGATCGCTGCTCGGCGACGGCGATGCTCTCGTGCTCTTCGATGAATCGGCTAGCGTAGTGCGCGAGGCTATCGAGGATTCGCTCGCTTCGCTGGGCAGCGCCCGCGAGGTTGGCCGGCTTTCGTCCGCGCTCATTGCAGGCCTGCGGGCCGCGTCGAGCATGCGCGATGCCGCGGATTCGCTGGAGATGGTCGTGGTATCTCCACTGGTGAGCGAGGAGCTGGACGCCGCTACCGACTCGGTGCGCGCACTCTGGCCAGGTGCCCTGCGACTGATACCTGTCACGGCCCGGCGCGACTCCTCCATCGAACATGCCACGAGCATCGTCGGCGCCGCCGACGATCCGTTGCGCTTCGCTCTGCACTCTGGCTCGAACGTCCTCGCACACGACACCGTGCGCGTGGTTCGTGGCTCGCTGTCGGTGGCGGATTCCGTGTGGGTGCGTGGGGGCCAGGGTCGAGTGCTCGTCTACTGGCCAGCGGGCGGCATCGAGGGAGTGGACACACCCACGCTCCCGCCGGCGTGGGCTCCTCGATCCGCGGCCGACACCGTGGGCGCGGTGATCGCGGACGACGCCGTGGTGGTCGCTCCGTTCGTGAGGTACGCTGAGTTGCGCGAGCCCGCGGACTCGTCTTCGGCGAATCAGGATCTCACGACACGCGTGGTCGCGCGGTGGGTGGACGGCAGGCCGGCTGCCACCGAAGAGGTTTACGATCGGAGCTGCTTCCGGACGGTGACCGTGCCGGTTCCGGCCCGCGGCGACCTAGTACTCCGCCCCCGCTTCGCGGAATTCGCGGCGAAGCTTCTGCGGCCATGCGGCGGCGCGACGCCGCTCACTGCTTCCACCGAGGCGCGCCTCGCCGCTCTCGCCGGTACTGATGAGGACCGACTCGTGCCACGGAGCGAGATCGCGCCGCCATCGAGGGTCCCGCAGCCCCTCGTCCCATGGCTGTACGGTGCCGCCCTGGCGTTCGCGGCCGGAGCGATGGTGGTGCGGCGGCGCGCGTCCGCAGCGACGGTGACCCCCGAATCTGGCGGGGACGCATGAACGCGACGACCAGGGTCCAGCGCGCTCGCGCGACACTCATTGTAACGGTGGCGGTATCCGCTCTCGTCTGGGCGGCCGCGGCAGCGGGAGGGATGCTCCTCCTTGCGTCGCTCGCCGATCTCTGGGTGGCGCTCTCGCTCTCGGCGCGGCGATTCATCCTCCCCACGGTGACGATCGGTGCGGTGGGCGTGGGGGCGCTGGTGCTCTGGCGCGGTCGGCACAGCTACTCGCTCTCCAGGGTCGCGCTCTTCATCGAGGAGAGGGTGCCCGCGCTGCAGTACGCGCTCGTCACGGCGCTGGACGCCGCCGGTCAGCCGGGGGCGGCCGCGCTCGAGCGCCGCGTGGCGTCCGTGAACCCGCGCGGCGCCTTGCGCCCTCCGGTGGCGCGGGCGCTCATCGTTCCGGCACTGGTGTTGACGCTCGTACTGGTCGCTCTCATCATCACGCCGGCTGGCGCACTGGAGAGAGTACTGCACCCGCGTCCCGGTGACAGCCTGCTACACCCGGCCGTACGCGAGTTGCTGGCGAGCAGGCTGTCGCCGATCGCGGTCCGCGTGGAGCCACCGACCTACACCAGAAGGGCCGCGCACGATCTGGACGATCCTTCGTCCGTGCAGGCGCTGATCGGCAGCCGCATCACGGTCCGTGGCCGTGGCGCCGCCGCCGGAGCCGCGGACAGTCTCGGCGCGCAACTGGGAGACAGCACGTGGAACATGGCGATCGAGGGTGATACCTGGAGCGCTGGAGCTACGATGCCCGCCAAGCCCGCGGCGCTGCGCATCGTGGACCGGGAGTACGATCGCCTTCTCGTGCTCGAGCCGATAATAGACGAGCCGCCGGCCGTGGTCCTGAAGACCCCGGCGAGAGATACCACATACCAGGAGGGGAAGGGGCGGCTCGTTCTCACGGCCGAGGTCAAGGATGACATCGGGCTCTCACACGCCCATTTCGAGCTCCTGCACACGTCCGGTGGAGGGGAAGGGTTCGAAACCAAGCGGACGGTGACGGGGAGTCGCGGATTAGGGAACATGACCGCCGCGACCATCCGCGCCGTCGTCCAGCTGGATACGATGCACCTCGGCCCCGGCGACGTGTTGAACGTCCGCGCCATAGCCTGGGACGGAAACGACGTAACGGGTCCAGGGAAGGGCGAGTCCGACACCAGAACGATCCGCATCTACGATCCGGCTCGGAAAGACACGGTGAATGTGAATCCCGCAGTAGCGGCGGCGCTGGATACGTCGATCCTGAGCCAGCGGATGCTCATCATGCGGGCCGACACCCTGAAGGCACACAAGAGCACCCTCGACGCCGAGGACTTCGTGGGCAAGGCTCTCGACCTGGGCGTGCGACAGGGAGACCTGCGAAACAAGGTGCTGTCCATCGTTTACGACCTCGAGCACGTGCAGGGCGTAGGCTTCGTAGGTGAGACGCCGAGCTCGAAGCTTCTCAAGCAGGCTGCCGACGCTATGCTCGAGGCATCGACCGAGCTACGCATCGCCTCGCTCTCCACGGCTCTGCCGCACATGTGGCGCGCACTGCGGCTGCTGCAGAAGGCTCGCAACAACAAGCGGTACTGGTTGAGAGGGCTGCTGCTGAACAAACCCGTGGAAGTGGACCGCGTTCGTCTCACCGGTACCGATCCCGCTTCGGTCGCGGATCGTCACGCGCGCGATCACGCCGATGATCCGCGCGGGAGTCTGCTCACCCGTGTCGATCGCGCGATGATCCTGGTGGACACGGCGCGCGCGGTGGGCACCGATTCTCTCAAGATGATCCTCGTCGATGCGCTCGTCGACGCGAAGGATGTCACCGATCCGCTCCGCGCCGCCATCGACGCGTTGAAGGTGGGCGAAGATCCGCGCGCTCCACTCCTGCAGGTTCGCCGTCGGCTCCAGCGGGCTACCAACGCGGACTCCACTCTCTCCGATTGGACGGGAGGGTCATGACGCGTTTCACCTTTGCAACCGGCATATACTCGTCGGGCGACTGGGAGAGCGCATCGCGGCTCCCGCCCACCGTGATCGACGTACTGGCCAAGTACACCACGCTCGACCTCAATCCGGAGGGCGTCAACGTACGCCTCGACTCCAACGAGCTGTTCGAATACCCCTTCGTTTTCCTGACCGGGCATCTGCCGGTCTTCTTCACGGCGGGAGAGCGGCGGAACCTGAAGAAGTTCGTCGACCGCGGCGGCTTCCTCTTCGTGGATGATCACAATCACGACATCGATGGAATCTTCCATCACACCATGACCGCGGAGCTCACCAGGATGTTCGGGAAGCTCGTGAACATCCCCAACGACCACGTTCTGTATCGTACGGTTTTCAAGTACGAAGATGGCCCGCCGAACACGAGCCAGGAGCTGAACGGGTGGGGAGACAACATCGTGCATACCCACCTGAAGGGCGTGATGCACGACGACAGAATCGACGTGATCTACAGCAACAAGGACTACAGCTCCGAGTGGTCGATGCGTAACCAGACCAAGCAATTCATCCGCGAAGACCCCATGAAGTTCGGCGTGAACATCGTCGTCTATGCGCTCACGCGCTGACGGACGCAGGCGCATGCCGCGCGCGTGGCTCGAGCGCGCTGCCCACGCAGTCGCGCTCGTGCTCATCGTGTGGCTGCTGGTGGAGTCGCTGCTCCCGCCCGCGGGGAGGGTGGACGCGGCCGACCTGGGCTCGTTGTCGGAAGCGCTCGCTCGCTGGAGTACAGTCGAGGCGCCGGAGCGGGTACAAGTGCGAGTCGATAGCGGCCTCTCGCCGACCCAGCGCGATTGGCTCGTGGCGCTCGGCGGCGCGGATACGCGCGTGGGTTGGAATGGGGCCGGCCTGCTCCCGATCGCGGCGGTTGCGCGGCCAATACCCGATCCGATAGGCGCAACGGGAGTGTGGGTTGCGGCGCCCGCCGGGACGAGCGTCATCCTGAGCGACCAGATGGGAACGCTGGACTCCGTTCGCAGCGGCGCGGCCGGTGTGCGATTCGTGGCACTCTCCGCGCCCAGCGCGGTGCGAGTGCGGGCCAATCCCGTCACCGCGCGCAGCGCGCTGGTCGACTCGCTGGATCTGAAACGGGTGCTCGTGTTGGGGAGCACAGGGTGGGAGAGCAAGTTCGTAGTCGCATCGCTCGAAGAACGAGGGTGGAAGGTGGACGCGCACCTGGTGCTCTCGCCGAAGGGCGACGTGGTGCAGGGCGATGCCTCACCGCTGGATACCGCGCGTTACGCGGCGGTGGTGGCGCTCGACTCCACGGCACTCCGCTGGTCGAGGAAGATCGTGCAGTACGTGCGTTCGGGCGGGGGGCTCGTGATCGAGGGAGCGCTTACCGCCACGCCCTCGTTCGCGCCGCTGCGCGTGGGGAAGCTGGGTGCCGCCATCGCGCCAGCCACGCCCTTCGACTCCGTGCCGGATGAGCCACGTCGCGCGCTCGCCCTCAGACCTATCACTCTGGGCTCCGCTGCCGTGGCCGTGGAGTCGCGCGACTCACTGGTGGCTGTCGCGTCGCGCCGCGTGGAGCGTGGCCGCGTCACGGTGGTCGGTTACGAGGATACGTGGCGATGGCGCATGGGGGGTGGCGACGGCGCGTTGCAAGGGCATCGCGAGTGGTGGTCGCACCTCGTGGCGAGCGTCGCGGATGTGGGCAGGGCCACCATAGAGCCGACGAGTCCTACTGACGAAGCCCCGCTCGCCAATCTGGTGGACCGGCTCGGGCCGCAGACGCCTGCGACCGGGGTATCGGACACGCGATCCGGCATCCCGCACGCCTGGCTCTTCGCCATCGTCGCAGCTCTCCTCCTCCTCGAATGGACTTCGCGCCGGCTCAGGGGTGCCCCCTGAGATCCACCGCCACGATACGGATGGGCGGCGTCTTCGACGAAGGCGTTCACGGCTGGATGCACTCGCCCATGAAACATCTATAGGGAGGGGTCGTTCCACCGCGTCTCACTGCTTGGAGCTCGCCGCCTACTCTGACACCGAGTGGCACGTCCCACGACTCCCTGTTGCTCCCGATCGCTCAGCCAAACCGATAACTGTCTAGCTCATGCGTCTCGTTGCTGGTACCGGCCGTCTCGTCGGCTTGTTGATTCTCATTTCCGCTTGCGCGACCTCGAAACCGAAGTCGGCTTCGTTCGAGCCCGCTACGCTCGAAGCGGACGTCACCGGTTCCGCCGATCTGATCCCGATAGACTCTGCGGTACTCACCGGGACTCTCCCGAACGGGCTGCGCTTCTACGTACGACGGAACGTGGAGCCGGCGCATCGCGCGGAGCTGCGATTGGTGGTGAACGCCGGGTCGGTCCTCGAGGACGACGATCAGCGTGGTCTCGCGCACTTCGTCGAGCACATGGCGTTCAACGGATCGACGCACTTCAAGAAGCACGAGCTGGTGGACTACCTCCGATCCGTGGGGATGCGTTTCGGGGGAGATCTGAACGCGACCACGAACTACGACGAGACCTCGTACCGACTCACGGTACCCACCGACAGCTCCGGCGTGCTCGCGACCGGCCTGGAGATCCTGGAGGATTGGGCGCACGGAGTGGTGATGGACTCTGCGGAGATCGTAGCCGAGCGAGGGGTGGTTCTCGAGGAGTGGCGTGCTCGCCGCGGTGCGTCGGCTCGCATTCTCGAGCGGCACGACTCGGTCCTCTTTCGCGGCTCGCGCTACGCCGACCGACTCCCCATAGGTGAGAGGGAGCGCATCGAGAGTGCCGCGCGCCCGGAGCTCATGCGCTTCTATCGCGACTGGTACCGGCCGGATCTCATGGCGGTGATCGTGGTGGGTGACGTGGACCCGGCCGCGGTCGTGGAGCAGCTCCGCGCCCGCTTCGGCTCGATCCCGGCGCCGGAGAACCAGCGTCCGCGCGAGTACTTCCGACTAGCGGAGAATGCAGCGCCGCTGGTGTCGATCGTGGCCGACTCCGAGGCCACCGGTCTGAGCGCCCAGGTTCTCTACAAGCTTCCGCCGCAGGCAGACGTGGGAACGCGTGCCGGCTACCGTCGCGCGCTGGTCGAGAGCCTTTACAGCAGAATGCTGAACCAGCGACTGAGCGAGCTGGCGCGACGCACCGACCCTCCATTTCTCGCTGCGGGATCGGCGATGGGAGCGCTCACGCGCACCACGCGTGTGCATTCGTACACTGTCTCGGTGTCCGAAGGCGGCATCATCCGCGGACTCACGGCCCTCCTCACCGAGGTGGAAAGGGTGGCCCAGCATGGCTTCACTCCGGCCGAATACGAGCGGGCAAAGACTTCGCTGCTTCGCGGAGCGGAGAGCCGAGCGGCAGCGCGCGACGCGATCACATCGGCGTCATACGCCGCGGCCTACTCGGCCAACTACCTCACCGGCCATCCGATACCGGGAGTCGGCGCTGCGCTGAAGCTCGACAGCGCTCTGCTGCCGGGCATCCAGCTGGCGGAAGTGAATCGCCTGGCCACTGGGTGGCGCGATTCGACCAACAACATCGTGCTCGCCACGCTTCCCGCGAAGGCGGGGCTCCACGTCCCCACTCGCGCCGAGCTACTCGCGGTGTTCGACACTGTTCGCGCAGCGAAGCTCGACCCTTACTCGGAATCGGTTTCGGATGCCCCGCTGGTTGCGCAGCTTCCCCAGCCCGGTGCGGTGACCGAGGAGCGGCACGAGGCATCGGTGGGAGTGACCGAGTGGACGCTCGCCAACGGAGTGCGTGTGCTCCTCAAGCCCACCGACTTCAACGCCGACCAGGTACTCATCCGGGCGTTCAGCCCGGGTGGTACCTCGCTGGCGCCGGATTCGCTCATGCTCGACGCGGCGTTGGCAACGCAGATGCTCGCTGTCGGCGGGCTCGGCTCGTTCGATCACGCCGCACTGCAGAAGCGCCTGGCCGGCACGATCGTGAGCGTGGGCGCTTCGATGGGACAGAGCAGTGAAGGGTTGAGTGCCGGCGGCTCGCCGAGGAATCTCGAGACGCTTTTCCAGCTTCTCTACATGCAGTTCACCGAGCCCAGGCTCGACACCGCCGCCGTTGCGGCGTACGAGGCGTCGCTCCGTGCGAACCTGACGAACCGGGCGGCCAGTCCGGCGGCGCAATTCCGCGACACGATTACCGCCGTGATGTCTCAGCACCATCCGCGAGCACGCACGTTCACGCTGGCGATGGTCGATTCCATCGACGAAGCCAGGGTGCTGGCCTTCTATCGCGATCGCTTCGCCGACGCGAGCGACTTCACATTCGTGATAGTCGGCACTTTCATACCGGACTCCATAAAGCCGCTCGTGGAGCGTTACCTGGGTGGGCTGCCGTCCACGGGGAGGGAGGAGAAGGCGCACGACCTGGGCATCCGTCCGCCGAGGGGCGTCGTGCACAGAACCGTGGTGGCCGGGAGTGAGCCCAAGAGCCAGACGATCTTCTACTTCACCGGAGAGGCTCCGGTAGCGCCCGGGAGCCAGTACGTGCTCGATGCGGTCAATCAGGTGCTGAACCGCAGGCTCACCGAGCGGTTGCGCGAGGAGCTGGGAGGGACCTACTCGCCTTCTGTGAGTGCGACACTCAGCCGTCTGCCCACGCAGCACTACGAGATCGCCATCTCGTTCGGCTCCGCTCCCGACCGGGTCGATGAGCTCTCCGACGTGGTGCTCGACGCGATTCGCGAGCTGAGAGAGCGCGGGCCCACCGAGCAGGAGCTCCATGATGTCGCGGAGCAGCAGCGACGCGCTAGAGAGACGGGTCTGAGGAAGAACGGTTACTGGTTGGGTATGCTCTCGACCTACGCAGAGGCGGGGTGGGAGCTGGAAAGCATCGCCATGAGCGACCCACCTGGTGGGGGCAGCTCGCTGACAGCGGCAGCGGTGCAGGAAGCGGCACGGAGATACTTCGATCTCGAAAATTATGCTCGATTCACTCTCGTGCCCGAGAAACAGAAGGCGCAGATCTCGGATCAATCGACTGCAACGCAGATATCGATCACGCCCATGTAGTACACATGTAGTGCACACGTGGTACACATGTAGTACACGTCGATACTCACTACAGATGGAAATAGTAGGGGTTCGACGAAAGCGCGCGTCTACCACTGTCCGGGGACAGTTGCGGTAGGCGCGCGCCGTACGCCCGGCCGCGCCATAGCACGCTCGCATCACACCCAAATATCGGCGGACGGTTTCTCCTTGCCGGCCCGTCGAGCATATCGCGCCATCCCGCTTGCGAACGAACGGCTCGCTTGCTTGCGCACGCAAAGGGTACGCGACGATAATGGCTGAGCCCGTCTGAATCCGGCGCTCGGCGGTGCGTTTGCGGTGAGCCTGTCCTCCCCAATCGAGGGAGTCACATGGCCATTTCGTTGCTGGACGGTGCCGGTGCCGTCCAAGGTGTGTCGATGGAGCACGAGCAGAAACTGGTCTCGCGAATTCGATCCGGAGACGTCGCGGCCTTCGAGATTGTGTACCAGGAATTCGCTCCGCGGTTACTTCAGTTTGGACTCACCCAGCTGCGCTCTCGCGAACTGGCTGAGGAGCTCGTGCAGGAGCTGTTTTTAAACGTATGGAGGCACCGGGCTGACTGGGTACTCACCCGCTCCCTCAACTCCTACCTCTTCTCTGCGCTCCGCAACGGGATCACCAGCTATCGCCGTACCACTGCCTCGCGCCACGAGCTCCGGCAGGCGGATGACGACACGAGCGGGAACATCGCCAATTTCGCGAGTGCCGGCCGGGCCGACGATCTGCTCGATGAGACGGAGTTGCTCCAGGCCATCGATCGTGCCGTAGCTGCCCTCCCGAGACGTTGTCGCGAGACCTTCCTTCTCGTGCGTCAACAGCAGCTCTCCTACGCGGAGGCGGCGGAGCTCATGGGAGTATCCGTCAAGGCCGTGGAGATGAACATGGTCAGGGCCTTCGCCGGGCTGCGCAAGCAGCTCGCCGATTGGCAGATGACGCGCGGCGATCGCAACAAGAAGAAGAGTGACTGATGCATGTGCATCCGGTTCATCGAGCCCACTTGTAGGGTCTTCGGCCGCCATAGCGTCATCGTTCGCATGGCCGCCTCATCTTCCTCTGCCTCGTGCGGGATATCGTGAGAGATAACGACGACTCGCTGTTCACCCAGCAGGAGCTCCTCCGCTACGTGAGTGGCGAAGCTCCGACCGATGAGCGCATGGCGGTCGAGCGTTGGATGGCGGCCGATCCCGCGAACAGGTCCGAGGTCGAGCTGCTGCAGCGCGCATGGGCACTCTCGGCGCGGTCCGCGTGGACCGAGCAGGACGTGCACGCATTGTGGCGGAAGATGAAGCAGAGGATCGGAGGCGATACCGCTTTCGATGCCGAGGCAGCTCCGGCCGGACGTGAGCTGGTCATCCCACCGCGTCTGACCTTGATCAAGCCGCGCCAGCGTGCATGGTGGTCGGCGCCCGCGGTGCTCGGAGCGGCTGCTGCCCTGATCATCACGATCGGTACCGCCTTCTTCTTCTACGCCAACCACGATCTGCGGAATGGCGCCAGCGCGGCGATGCGAACCTTCGCGACGCAGCCAGGGCAGCGCACGGAGTTCCGGCTTGCCGATGGCACCGTGGTAAAGCTCGACGCCGCCAGCACGCTGCGAGTGCCGGCTTCGTTCCGGAGCGGCTCTTACGATGTCTACCTCGACGGAGCCGCCTACTTCGAGGTCGCGCACGACAGTACACGGACCTTCCGTGTGCACACGGCGCGTGGGGTCACGGAAGATCTGGGTACTCGCTTCGCGATAACGGCATACGCGAACGACTCCACCGAGAGCGTGGCCGTTGCCGACGGTTCGGTCATGCTGCGCGGCTTCGCTAGCGAACCAGTGGCGTTGGAAGCTGGAGACGTGGCGCAGGTATCAGCCGCTGGCGTGGTCAGCGTCGCTCGCCACGTCAAGGTCGATAAGTACTTCAACCAGATAGACGGGCTGCTCGAGTTCGACAACGTGCGGCTGGGTGATGCAGTGCCCGCGCTCGAGCGGCAGTTCGATATCGAAATACGCCTCAAAGACTCATCGCTCGCGAAGAAGCGCTTCACGGCATCGTTCACCGCTGGTGATGTCGACCAGCTCATGAACGGTCTCGCCTTCCTGCTCGACGCGCGTTACGAGCGTCCCGGCCGTGGACGTGTCCTCATCATCTCGCCACGCTGAACCTCGCCCGGAGCCCGATCCTCGTCCCGGGTGGCTGAACGAATAATCCGCTGCAGTCAATAGAAACGATCGTTGGAAGGGTGAAACGGATGGCCCTTAGTGAATGCCTGACCCGGAGGGGGAGAACAGTGCACATCCGCAGCTTGGTCTTCAGCTTTGCCCTGAGCACGGCTGCTGGACCCATGGCAGCACACACGCAGACTACCGCCGACGTCGTCGTCACTGCATCGCAGCCGGCGGCGAGCCAGTTCGTGAGCGTCGCGCCGAGCGAAGCCAATTCGCCGCTCCTGCGGTCGAGCCTCTCGCTCGACCTGGCGGACGTTCCGCTTCGAGACGCGCTGCGCGAGATATCGCGCCAGATGGGTGGTCATCTGATGTACGATGAGGGAGTGGCGTCGATCAAGAAGCGCGTCACGATCAAGGACAACCGGATCGAAGCCGGAGATGCTCTGCGCCAGGTGCTCGAGCACGTGCCCGTCAAGGCGTACATCTCGAAGGACGGGCGACTGGTGCTCCTCAAAACGGTGCGCGATGCTGCGCCGAGGGATTCCGGTTCCGTGCGCGGGCACGTCGTGGACTCGACCACCGGAGCACCGATCCAGCGCGCCTCGGTGGAGCTCGATGGAACGAAGTCGCGGGTGCTGACCGGGGATGACGGCTCGTTCCGGATGGCCAACGTTCCCGCGGGGAGCTACACCATCTCGGTTCACCGGCTGGGTTACAAGCCGGCGCGGCGATCGATCGTGCTCAGAGCGGAGCAGGACACCACCGTTCTGATAGCGCTGGCGAGCGTACCGAGCACGCTGAAGGAGGTCGTCACCACCGGCTCCGGCGAACAGCAGCGAATGGAGATCGGAAATTCCGTGGTGGTAGTCAACGTGGACTCGATCATGGCCACGACACCGGTATCGACGGTAAGCGATCTCCTGGCGTTCCGCGTGCCCGGGTTGCTGGCGCAGCACGGCAGCGGGGCAGTGGGCGCTCCCACCAGGCTGCGCATTCGCGGCAATGGAAGCATAGAGTCGGACAACGCGCCCATCATCATTGTCGACGGGATTCGGATCATGAATGATGCGAAGACCGCCGAATCGAACAGTCTCTATGCAGGTGTGATTGGCGGAAGCGGGAGCAACGATCTCTCCTCCCGGCTGGATGACATCGATCCCAACTCCATCGCCTCGATCGAGGTCATGAGAGGGCCCGCGGCCTCGACGCTGTACGGGAGCGAGGCTGCCAATGGCGTGATCATCATCAAGACGAAGCAGGGTCATGATGGCCCGCCGCGCTGGAGCGCCTACGCCGACAGGCAGTTCCTGGTGCAGACCAAGGACTACGAGTACCCCGTGATGCAGCTGGGTGGTCCTCTCGGCGGTGGTGGCTACTTCGTGCCGAATTGCAATCTCGTCGGCATCTCCAACGGCTCGTGCATCCCGGATGAAGGAAATGTCGTCGGCTTCAACATGCTGCGCGATCCGCGCTTCACGCCGCAGACGTCGGGCTACACGCAGTCCTTCGGCGCGAACGTCACCGGTGGCAACGGTGGACTGCAATACTTCCTCGGCGGCACCTATCTCGATCAGCTCGGGACGGCGAAGCTCCCCGAGGTGAATCAGGAGATCATCGTCGCCGGTCGCGGCGGAAAGCCGTTGCCCGAGGAGATCATCCGCCCCAACGCGCGGAACAACGCATCGGTCAACGCCCGCATCACCGGCACCTTCCAGGGGAACTCCCACTTCGCCCTCGGCGCGAGCTTCATCTCGCAGTACCAGCGCGTCGGCAACGACGGCATGTCGGGGTTGCTCGCAGCAGCACGCTCCCCCTCGGATACGACTCCCGTGGAAGGGTGGAAGAACTGGTACGGGACCCGTGAAGAGCGGGTGAAGCACGTGCTGGGTAACGCCAGCCTGAACTGGCAGCCGCACTGGTTCGGCGGGGATGTGTTCAGCGCAAGCGTGACGTACGGCTGGGACTATTCCATGAACGACGACCAGTACTACGCGCCGCGCGGGTCGTGCGAGCCTCTGTGCGAGGGCACCAACGACCAGGGGTACCTCGGCTACATAAATGCCGGCCGCCGCACCAACTACGCTCAGACTCTGACGGCGGGCGGGTCGGTGAGCCTGCCGGTGACGTCGTGGATGTCGTCGCACACGCGCTTCGGTGCGAACTACGCCAAGACGAAGATGTACAGCCTCTACGGCCACAACGACAATCTCGGCGTGGGGCGCGGATTCTACACCGCGCGCGGCAACGACTTCATCAGCGACATCGGCGACGAGCGGGCCACCGCCGGCTGGTACCTCGAGGAGCAGGTGAACCTGAGGCACGACCGGCTCTTCCTGACGGCCGGCCTCCGGCAGGACGCCGGAAGCGCCTTCGGCGACGCCGCGGTGCAACCGGTCTACCTCAAGTGGAACGCGTCGTACGTGGTCTCGGAGGAGCCGTTCTTCGCGCCGTTCCGGGCGTACGTCCCGATGCTGCGGCTGCGCTTCGCCACGGGCAACGCGGGCATCATGCCGGCTTCCACTGCGCGACTGCGCACATACGCCATGCAGGGCAACTTCGTGGACGACAACGGAGATCCTGTCGGCGGATTCGCGGAGCTGTCCGGTCCGGGTAACCCGGATCTGAGGGCCGAGCACAGCCGCGAATACGAGGGCGGCTTCGATGCAGACCTCTTTCAGCAGCGACTCACGCTGAACTTCACCTGGTACCGCAAGTACACCTGGGACGCCATCAACCGTGGTCCCGTAGCCGGATCGGCGGGCGCCGCCGTGGTACGCGCCTTCCGCGGTAACGTCGGTGATGTCCTCAACAAAGGGTTCGAGGCTGGGGCAACTGCCAGAATCCTCGATCGCGATGACTTCCAGTACAGCGTGAGCGGCACCATCAGTAGGAACACCAACGAGCTCACGCGGATGGCGCCCGGCCAGATCAGCTTCATCTCGCTGAACGCCAGCGGCGACCTGTACACCGGCAACTACGCGAAGGTGGTGGAGGGATACCCGCTCTTCGGACGGTGGTCGTACCCGATACTCGGGTGGGCCGATCAGAACGGCAACGGGATGATCGATCCTACGGAGGTGCGGGTCGGTGACAGCCTGACCTACGTGGGGCCGAGCCAGCCGAAGTACACAGCCTACATGAGCCACCATCTGGGGCTCTTCCGCGGCCGAGTCGCAGTGGATGCGAACTTCGCGTACAGCGGCGGCATGACGCAGTTCAACTATGCGCGCAAGAGCATCCTCTCGCATCTCTCGCCCGGCCAGGGACCGAGCAGCTTCGAGCAACAGGCGTGCATCGTCGCCGGGTTCCCCTCGGGGCAGCGGCACGCCACGGACTGGTGCTTCATGGAGACCGTGAAGGCTCTGCGTTTCCAGAACCTCTCCGTCGGGTTCATGCTGCCGCCCTCTCTGGTGCAGCATGTGGGGATCAGTGCCGCCACGCTTCGCTTCTCGGCCACCAACTTGGCGCTATGGAGCAATTACCACGGGATCGACCCTGGCATCAACACCGATCCCGTGAACGGCAACGGAGTGCAGGCGGGTGCCGCATTCCCAGCGCCACGATCGTACGGCGTTCGTCTTCAGGTTCAATTCTAGATCGGCGACCCAGACTGCAAAATTAGGAGAACGGCTCTGATGCGAGATAGCACGCGTTGCAGACGCGGCGTCATGGCGCGGTGTCTGGTTACCGCCGCTCTGGTCGCGCTGGTGGGATGCAACTGGTCGGATCTGGTGACTACCGACCTCCCCCCGACGACTACCGACCCCGAAGCACTCAAGACCCAGGATGGCGCGCTCTCGATCTACCATGGCTCGATCCACGCCTTCCGTAAGGCGTTCGGCGGCGCGAGCGCCTACATACTGGCGTCCGCTCACCTCACTGATGAGCTGCAGTCCGGCGCGTACTCCTTGGGAGGAGAAGTACTGCCGCTCGAAACCGGTTCGCTCGCGGAGTTCGACTCGCGCGACATGCCGGAGGATCCGATCCTCCGGTCGTGGTGGGTGGAGTCGTGGTATCGCGACATGAACATGGCGCGCAACCAGACGGTGGACGCGACCTACTATCTGCGCACCTACGCGCCGCTCGTCCCGAAGGATCTCGTAGGCCACATGTTCGCGATACGCGGGATGGCGCTGATCCACCTGGCGGACATCTTCTGCTCCGGCATCCCCCTCACGCATTACAAGGTGGAAGGTGGCTTCACCTACGAGGGAGGTCTTCCCACCGACAGCGTGTACGCGCGGGCGCTCACCTGGTTCGACAGCGCGCTCACGACCGTGCCGGACAGCGCGAACTTCCGTTACCTGGCGGAGGTCGGTCGAGCACGAGCACTGCTGAACCTCGGCAGGTTTGCGGAAGCCGCCCAGGCCGTCCAGGATGTGCCGACGGATTTCGTCTACTACGCCAGGTATGCGGAGGACTACAACGGGTCGTTCTCCAACAACTGGGTCTGGAACCTCAACACTTACTCGGATCCGGAGGAGAGGTTCGGCACGATCGGAGACAACGAGGGCGGTAACGGGCTCCCGTTCGCCTCCAGCAACGACCCGCGCATCCCTCTGATCCCCGCTCCGATCCAGAGCCAGAAGTACTCGGCAACCAGCTACCTGCTCCCGTCGTGGATGCTCCCCGCCACTGCTCCGTGGAATGGCACGTCCGGAGAGGCGAAGAAGAACGGGGTGGACATCCCCCTGGCGACCGGCATTGAGGCGCGGCTGGTGGAGGCGGAAGCGGCGGCCAATGCCGGCGACGCTTCGTTCCTCTCGATTCTCAACGAGCTGCGCACGAGCTGCGTGGATGCCGCCAGCTGTCCCACTCCGGCGCCCGCGGGCTCGGGAGGGGTGGAGGGACTTCCACCGCTCGTGGATCCGGGGAGCAAGGATGCGCGGGTAAAGATGGTTTACGACGAGCGGGCGTACTGGCTCTTCCTGACCGGGCATCGTCAGGGAGATCTCCGCCGCCTCGTCCGCGTGTACGGCTGGCCGCAGAACCAGGTCTATCCCTCGGGCTATTTCCCGTTGGGCGGGAAGCAGGAGTACGGCATTTACACCAACATCCCGATCCCCAACACCGAGCGGGCCATCAATACGAAGTTCCAGGGTTGTCTTAACCGCGATGCCTGAGAGAAAAAGCATGCAAGCACATCGAGATCACTTCAGGTGGGGCAGCGGCGCGTGGTCGCGAGCGATCCCGGCACTGGCCGGTGCTCTCGCGGTGGGCCTCGTGTCGTGCACCGGCGGCGAGTCCATCACCCGTCCGGAGAATGACGTCAAGACGATCCCATGGGACGTTCAGCTCAATCACCGCGCAGTCAACATGGTGACGGGAACGTCGGTGCGGCTGGAGGCCGTACCCGTCACCGTGGAAGGGGTGCCGATCGACGACGTGCCCCCGGTAACCTGGGAGACTCCGGACACCACCCTCATCGCAGTGGACGCCGACGGCACGATGAGGGCCAAGAAGGAGGTTGATCGCGCGCTCGTCATCGCGACTATCCACAGCGCTGAAGGGAACTGGACGATCGCCGACTCCGCGCGGGTCTCGGTGTATCCGGCGGCCCTTTCCTTCTCCTCGTTCAAGATGGCGCTCGCCGGCCCCACTCTGGTAACGGCCGACGATTGGCGCGACTTCGACGCGGTGCTGTTCGACGGATCGGGCAACGCGCTGCTCGATGCGGCTGGCGACACCATATACCCCGTCACGGACTACGTGCCGTCGAAGCCGCGAAGCGTCTGGTATCAGGGCGCCTGGAGCGGCGGCGGCTCCCCGAACGACACTGGCATGGTGAAGATCGAGGCGCGCTCCTACATCTTCGGCCAGGAGTACCAGGATACGGTCACCTTCAGGCTCACGTATCCCGACAGCGCTCCGGTGTTCATCTACCGGAAGTCGTACAGCATGGACCCGAGCCCGTCGATTCCGGGCCAGACCGACGTCACGATCCTCAAAGGCGGCAAGATCGCGTTCAGCAACATCAACACGACCCTCAATGCCGACATCCTCTTCGATGATACCACCCAGGTGATCGGCGGGAACATCCCGGAAGTCCCGATGGGATATGCGTGGCAGACGCCGCCGGCCATCGTCGAGTTCCCGAATACGGGCACCTTCACCTACCATAGTCCGTCGCTGAAGTTCGAGGGCACGATCACCGTGGTCGACTGGCCCGAGTGGCCGTAGCACCAGCGGTCAGCCGCTGGCTCATTTCATAGCAGCCAGCAGGAAGCCGCCGCGTAGCACGCTGTAACGTGCTACGCGGCGGCTTCCCGTATCACTTGCCTTGACCATCTGTAGGGTCACGGCGGAATGCATCGTCACTCAAGGAGTCGGGCACACGGCTCGGCCGCTCGTACCGAGTGCCTCATGGCGCAACCGTGCCCCTCCATCCGCGCCACCTCACCACGCCATTCCCCAAGTGACTTCGAATCGTCGCGATTTTCTGAAGATGGCCTCGATGGCGGCAATCGCCTTCGGCGGACGACGCATTCCCTTCGGGAACGTACTTCCGGGCTTCGACGTGTATCCGCACGCCGGCGACCCACAGTTGAAGGAGCTGTGCGCCCGCGCGCTCGACGCCGCAAAAGCCGCCGGGGCCACCTATGCCGACGTGCGCTTCACCCTCACGCGGCTCGAGGAGCTCCGCTTCATGGGCACCACGCTCTGGTACTTCTCGCGGAACGAGGAGTACGCCGCAGTCGGCGTGCGCGCGCTGGTCGATGGAGCATGGGGGTTCGCGGCGAGCGCGCTCTGGACGCCCGACGAGATGGCGCACCTCGGTCGCGAGGCGGCGGTCCAGGCCAAAACGAACGCCGCGGGTGGACGCCACAAGATAGACCTTGGGCCGCCGCCCCCGGTCGCGACCGGCGAGTGGTCCACGCCCATCAAGCGCGATCCCTTCTCCGTCACCACCGCCGAGAAGATCGAGGTGGCTTACGCGTTCAACGAGGCGGTGTCTCGATTGAACCTGGGCGCCACGGTCGCCAGCGCGGGCGGGGGGATGGTCACGCAATGGCAGCGGCAGGAGAAGACCTTCGCATCCACCGACGGCTCGCTCGTGTCGCAGACGCTCTACTCGGCAATGCCGTCGTTCTCGGTGGGCGTGACCACGCCCAGGGGGAAGGCGGGTCGCAGCTCCGACCTCCTGCAGCCCACCGCGGGCGGCTTCGAGGTCGTGGCCGACGCACCACTGCTGGATGAGATCCCGCGCCTGGTGGATGATGCGCTCTTCCTGGTGGGCGCCGTGCGGGTGATCCCCGACCGGTACGACGTCGTGTTCGACGCTCGCGCCACCGCGCAGATCCTCGCCCACACTGTGGGTGTAGCGTCGGAGCTCGACCGGGTGCTCGGCTTCGAGGCCAATGCCGGTGGGACCACCTACCTGGCGCCGCCCGAAGAGATGCTAGGGAAGTTCGCCGTGGGCCCGAAGCTGCTCAACGTCAAGGCCGACCGCTCGCGCCCCGGCGGTCTCTCCACGGTGAAGTGGGACGACGAAGGCGTGGTCCCGGACGAATACACTCTGGTGAAGGACGGCCTCCTCGTCGACTACCACACCAACAGAGAAGTGGCGTCGGCGCTCGCTCCCTGGTACGCGAAGTCCGGCCGGCCCGTGCGCTCGCACGGCTGCGCCGCCGGCGACGATGCGATGGGATTCACCACTCTCGTGCCGCCCAATATCGAGATGGAGGCCGCGAGCGATGGCACCTCCTTCGAGGATCTCGTCGCCAGCCTGGACAAGGGGCTCGTGGTGTGCGCCGGAGGGGTGTACGCCGACCGCCAGCAGCTCAACGGCGAAGTGGATGGCGAGATGGTCTACGAGGTACGGAAGGGGAAGAGGACGCGGCCGATCAGCCACTCCGAGATCCTCTTCCGCGCGCCGGACCTCTGGAAGGGACTGCAAGCCATCGGAGGGAAGGATACGCGAATCTGGACCGGCACCTCGCTCTACAAGGGGCAGCCCATGCAGTCGTACAGCTTCGGCGTCGGTGCGGTGGCTGCGCGATTCAAGAAGGTGGCCGTTACCGACAACATGAGGAAAGCGTGAGCCCTATCACTACCCGCCCGGCATCGTTGCTCGCACCGGAACGCTTCCTCTCGGAGTCCGGTTGCCACGACCTGATGGATCGCATCAAGCGCCTTCGCTCTATGGAAGGGGACGTCTTCGTCAACATCAACAGTAGATGGACGGGGAACCTGCGCTGGGCGCGCAACGACATCATCAGCGCGGGCGATACCATCAATCACAGGATCATGGTACGGCGCGAGAACGATGGAGCGCAGGCGTACCTGAACATCAACCGGCTGGACGACGAGTCCATACGCGCGGCGCTCGAGTACATCGAGCGGCAGATGCGCTTCCGGTCCACGTCGCAATTCTCGCCGCCGCAGAGGAAGTCGGAGAAGTACCTCGAGACCAATCTCTGGAGCGACGCGACGTTCGACGTGGATGCAGCCGCACGCGCCGCGCTGCAGCGCAGCCTGGTGGAGCCCGCGCTCGCCGAAGGACTTCTCTCGGCTGGCTACATCCAGGTGTCGGCGAGCGGCAACGGCGTGGCCAACTCCGCGGGACTGTTCGCCTACCAGCCGGCGACCGAGGCGGAGTACAGCGTGACGGTGCGCAACTCCACGGGGACCGGCTCGGGGTGGGCGGGGATGGACAACCTCGACTGGCGCAAGATCGACGCGGCAAAGATCTCCGCCGTGGCGCTGGACAAGTGCAAGCGCTCGGCCGACCCGGTGGCGATCGAACCCGGGCGCTACGACGTGATCCTGGAGCCTCAGGCGGTCGCGGACCTGATGTACTACCTCATCTTCTCGCTGCAGCGGCGCCCGGCCGAGTCGGCGCAGGGACCGTGGGCGGATCGTCCGATGCAGGCCGCTGGCAGCTCGAGCGCGGTCATCGGTAGCTCGGGAGCGTTCGATGACGGTGGCGCCGCAGGCGGCGGAGGTGGGGGCGGTGGCAACTCCAAGATAGGCCAGCTCGTGCTCGACCGGCGGATCACCATCAGCGCCGATCCCACCGATCCCGAGATGCCCTTCCTCCCCTTCTACTACGACGGCAGCCCGAACCGCCCGGTGAAGTGGATCGAGAACGGCGTGCTGAAGCAACTGGCCTACGATCGCTGGTATGCGGTGCAGCGGCTCAACAAGCCGGATCCGCTCAACAACATGAATGCGTACCGGATGAGCGGCGGCACGACCTCGCTCGACGAGATGATCGCCAGCACCGACCGTGGGCTGCTCGTCACGCGTCTGGTGAACGTCCGGCTCGTGGATTACAACAGCCTGCTCTGCACGGGTACGACCTCGGACGGCGTGTGGCTCATTGAGCGCGGCGAGATCACTCACCCGGTGAAGAACTTCCGCTTCCGCGAGTCGCCCCTCTTCGCCTTCAACAACCTGGAATCGCTCGGCACCCCGGTGCGCGTGCTCAAGCCGTACCCCACGATAGTGCCGATGGCCAAGGTCCTCGACTTCAGCATGACGAGTCTTGCCGATGCGGTATGATGCCCTGGCTCTGGCCGTCGCGTCCACGCTGCTCTTCGGGACGCCACGCAGCTCGAAAGCGCAGCAGTCC
This sequence comes from Gemmatimonadaceae bacterium, assembly GCA_035688075.1. Lineage (GTDB taxonomy): Bacteria > Gemmatimonadota > Gemmatimonadetes > Gemmatimonadales > Gemmatimonadaceae > JADGGM01. The sequence goes on along the minus strand of DASSNL010000117.1, from coordinate 14,550 downwards.
CGGCAGCCCGCGTTCACGGAGTACACGCCCGGTCGCTGCGCCATCGCTCGCCGCGTCATGGACAGAGTGGCGCGGATCGGCGTGTTCGACACCGTCGCGTTCTCGCCGGCGGCCGACACGCTGTACTCGTCCACTACCGACAGCCTGCATCTCTGCGAAGCGTCCTACGGGCGGGTGGCCGAGGACGCGCGTGAAGTGCTGAATGCGGGGCGCGTCAATCTGTTCACGCGCCAGGACTCGCTCGCCGTAGCCGCCGTGCGCCGGCGCATGAAGGCTTCCGCGAAGCTGACGCCCGAAGAGCGGGCGTGGGAGCACTTCATCGCGGCGAGCGACTACCTCGAGGGTGCGCCTCCTCGCGCGGACCGGGCCAGGGAGGAGATGGCCGCGCTGGACCGCCTTGGCAAGCCCGCAGCCAGCGTTCGGGTGCTCGCGCACTACGCGCTGATGGGGAACGCGCTCGCCCACAACGATGATTCCACTGCCCGGGCGGAGGGGCACGCCGCCATCGCCGCGTGGAAGGAGCTCTCCGACGAGCTCAAGCTCTGGCGCGCCACTGTCCTGGCGACCACCTTCCGCCGCCTGGCGCAGCTCGAGGCGCTCACCCGTGGCGCCGACGCCGCGCGCGCCGTGATCGATACGGCGCGCATCGTCGTGCCGCTCGAAGCGAAGCTCGCGCGATCGGGAATCGAGTACGACGCCAAGATGTACGCGATCATGGAGAAGGATGCGAAGCCGCTCAAGGCGGAGTTCTGGTACAATACCGGAGATGCGGCCGCGGCGAACGAACCGGGTCTCGGTCAGGTGGCCATCGTCGCGGGCGCGATGCCCGCCGCCGCCAGCCGCCCCAGTCGTGGTAAGGTCTCCGTCCTTCTCGATCTCTGGCGGCCGTGCACCGCGAACTGCTACGCGATGGTGAAGGCGATGCAGCGCTACCGGGAGCGCTTCGCGAGGCGCGACGTCGAGCTGATCTTCCTCACGCAGACCAACGGCTTCTACGTGGACACTGCGCCGGTCACTCCCGCCGCAGAGGCAGCGTACGACAGCTCCTACTTCCTGCATCAGATCCATCTCCCCGGCGTGCTCTCGGTGGCGGAGACGAAGTACACGTGGAAGGCCGATGGACGCCGCATCAACGCTCCGACCGCCAATCAACTGAATTACCCTAACACCAGCTTCGCCCTAATCGACAAGAAGGGCGTCATTCGATACGTGGCCAACAGCTGGAGTCCGCGCCTGGAAGAGCGTTACGCGCAATACATCGAGAAGCTGCTAGCGGAGCCATAGGGAGCCCGGTGTCGAAGCGGACGGTGCTTCTGATCCATGGCGGGAGCAGCGCTGGCTGCTTCGGCGACCGGCTCTCGGCAGCGGGGTGTGAGGTCGTAGCCATACCCGCCGCGGCGGGGAAGCTGAGACTACCGCTGATGGCGCTCCCCGACATGATCGTGCTGCACGCGGTGGCTGTGGAACAGGCGGAGGAGATGGTCGAGCGGTTGCGCGCGGTCGGGTTCGAGATGCCGGCGGTGGTGGTGCGGCCAGGCGAGGGAGACGAGTGCGATTCGAGCCACCGTTACACCGTCGATGCCGGTACCTTGGATGCCGCGGCGACCACGGATTGGCTGGTGCAGCTGGCCATGCATCCCGCGGCTCCCGCGTCCGTGAGCCATCGCGAAAGCGCGGGCGGTGACGTCGTGGAAGAGCGACGTGTCGCTCCATCGTTTCAGCAGTCCGAGTTCATCACATCGCCGGGCACGGAAGATCATCCGGAAAGTGCGTCGCGCGACGCGCCATCCGAAGCGCCCATCGAGGCGAGAGCTCGACGACGGCGGGCGGGCGCTGCACCGCTCGGCCGTCGCTATCAGGTGCGTGGCACCCCCGAGGAGCCAGTAGCGAGTTCGGTGGCTCCGGTAAATCCTTCACAACCGAGGTCATCGTGCGTCGCTCACTCACAGTCTTCGCCTTCCTCTCCTTCTTCCTCGCCGCCTGCGCCACGGCGGGAGCAAGCGGAGCATCCTCCAGCAACACCCAGGCGCCCATCACCGCCCAGGAAATAAGCTCGGCCAACCTTCCGGATGCCTACGCTCTGGTGGATCGTCTGCGCCGTACCTGGTTCAGGAACGATCCCGGCACGGGCGAGGCGGTCTCGGTCTACATGGACCAGCAGAAGCTCGGCGGCACCTCTGCTCTTCGCGACATCCCCACCGTGCAGATCGCCGAGCTGCGCTTTCTCCCGAGCGCGGACGCGATTCAGCAGTTCGGACCGGATGCGAAGGGGGGAGCGATAGTGGTGGTGCGAAAGCGGTGAGTGGTGGTTACCGCGGCTGATTCGCAGCGGCCCTGCTTGTCCCAGCCTTTCCAAATTGTGATGTCCGAGATGAGGGCGAGCATGCGGCTGCTGAGCTGTCTCGCCCTTCTCGCCATTGCGGCGCCGTCCGCGCTCAGGCCGCAGGTTGCCGCTCCGGCTCGGAAGTGCACGGCACCTGAATGGACCTCGCCACGATTACTCGACCTAGGCGCTGGCTCTCCATTCGAGATATCCGATGCCCGGATCGAAAGCGGCGCGCGGGGCGAGCTGTACGTAGTAGGGCGTGGTCCAGTCATCGAGGCGCCGCCGGTACCGTACCTGGAGGTTCCGTTCGTAGCAGTAAAGCTCGATCGGGAAGGAAAGGCGCAGCGCCTGAGCAGGCCACCGTTCGAGGGAGAGTTCTTCTCCCCGCGTGTCACCGTCGCCGACGATGGGCTCCACGTCTTCTGGGCCGAACCGGATTCCACAGCCGCTGCTCCGGCGCCGCGTCAACGCTACGCGTACGACTTGCCGGCCATCAGGGGCATATGGACATCCACCTACCGCGATGGCGCATGGTCGACGCCCAGATTCGTGATGGCTCGCTTCCAGTCGGCCTGGCGCTTCTCGCAAGGATGGGCGCGCCACGACTGGTCACCTGATGTCGCGCTGGCGTTCGCGGGCCTGTCGCGGTCCCGATGGACGGTCAGCTTTCTGAACCTCGAGGGAACGCCGTCCGGAATCAGCGACGTCGATGTCGGATCCATCCCGCTGTACATGGCGCTCGTCAGCCCAGGGCCGTCGCAACTGGTTCTCGGCTACATCAGCAACGATCGAACGATTCCCAACGACCGGAACAGCGTGTTCGCTATTCGATCCACCGATGGAGGTCGGTCGTGGAGCGCGCCGGTCCGCATCGCATTGTCGGGCCAGCAACCCGCGAGCGACGTGGCGATCGTCCAGAGCCCGGACGCCATGCTGCACGCGGTCTGGGAAAGGAACACGAGCGGCGAGACCTTCGGCGCACAATCGATTGGACATTCCGTCTCGCGAGATCTGGGAAAGAGTTGGTCTCCGCCGGAGTACTGGGACACCGGGGAGACGTTCATGAACCTGAAGGTGGTCGCCGGCATGGGTGGCAGGATCCACGTCGTGTATCAAGCGCTACTCCCCGACGGCATCCGGCCGGCGCTGGTCTACACGTCGCGCAGCGCAACGAGCCAGTGGCAGAAGCCGGTCCGCATCTTCGGCGACACGGTATCTGCTCGTGCCCCGGAGCTGGCGATAACAGCGTCTGGAGATGTCGTGCTCCTGCTCTCGAAGCTGCTCGGGATGGATGGCGGGCTCCCGAAGTTCGCGAGCGCAGTATCGTATCTGCATGCCGGGACGGCATGTAAGTAGGAGCGCCGCGCCAGGCAAAGCAGGTATGCTGATCTTTACCGGCTGCAGGCAACTCCACCTGATGACTCCTTTGCCGCATTTCCGGTCAAGCTATTTGCTGACTGTCCTGCCACTACTGATCGGCGGATGCCGAGGCGCTTACATGCAGCAGCGAGATAGTAGCGTATGTCGATACGGCAACTGGTCGTCGCCCCGCGCCATTCACGCGGATTCCTCCCGATCCGCGGCGCCTGCGGTGTTCGCGAGCCTCGCGAGCACACGCGAGGGCACTGTCTACCTGGTAGGCAACGACATCCGGAACTACGGGCCCGCGTTGGTGCCCGCGAATCCACTCTCCGCCTGGGAGCTCGACCCTCGCGGCGACCGGAGCCTCGGCCGCCCAGCCGGGACCTTTCGTTTCGCGTACCCACGAGCGCTCATCGACTCGCGCGACCGCTTACATCTGCTCTGGGGGGAGCCGGAGGGTGGCGCGAAGCCCATCCGCGGTAACGAGTGGCGGGACGAAAGTCTCACGAGCATCTGGACAGCGGTCTATGACTCGGCACACGGCTGGTCGGTGCCGCGTCCCATCTTCGAAGGGCGGAACTTGAAGCTGGCCTGGCACAACATGCTCGTGCCGGTTCACAGTCAAGCGGAGCCACGGCACGCGGCGCTGGCCGTGCCCATCGATCCATACCGGCAGGGAGAGGACGGGATGGTGTTGGTGGGTTTCGACTCTGACGACGAGCTGATCGCGTCCGTCGTGCCTGCCGTGACGCCGGTCGCCTACGCCAGTGTGACATCGGTTGGTGCGCGGACCTTCCTCGGCTTCATAGCTCCTGCGCCAGTCGAGCGCTTCGGGAGCGATCGGAACAGCGTCTTTCTGCAGACATCCAGCGACGGCGGTGCGACATGGCTGCCCCCGGTACTGGTGAGTCGTTCCGGCCACGCCGCCGCCTACGAGTTGAAGACCCTCGTGGCACCGGACGGCGTCGTACATCTCATCTGGGAGCAGGAGCATGGGGGGAGCCGAGTCTTTCGGCACGTGCAATCGAGCGACGACGGACAAACCTGGTCTGTCCCCGACGACCTCGAGCCGCCACCCAGCGCGTACTTCATCCAGGCGGCGGTCGACGCGTGCGGCACACTGCATCTCATCTGGGAGCACCAGGATTGGAGTGTGGACCGCGCGCATATCGACTATGCGACGCGGGGTGAACACTGGAGTGGCATCTCGCACCTCTTCCCGTCTCTCACGGTGAACATGCCGGTGCTTCACCACGCGCACGACGGTCGGCTGCTGCTCGCCTTCCAGGGGCGGCCTGCAGATGCGCCGGACGAGACAGCGCAAAACGTTACCATGTACACTGAGCTGATGTACGCACAGAGGCCCGTGAAGTGACACCTCATCTGCTGGGAGTGACTGTGCTCATGTCGACTCTCTCTCTGTCTGGAGTGCTCGCTGCACAGTCAGGCCGCTGCCGCTACGGCGAATGGTCATCGCCGTCGCCAATCAATGGCGCGGACTCATCGGCGCGGCTGCGCTATCCCAGCGTCGGAGCGTTCGGAACGCGGGTGGCTCTCAGCGGCCTTATGAACCTGTTGCCGCAGCGTTTCGCGGGCGTATCCGAACCGCCCAGCGCTGCGGCTCCCCGCCCATACGTCGTGCGGGGCGACGGCAGCGTGCTCGGTGCGCCGGAGGGTCAGTTCCTCTTCGCGTACCCGCGCGTCGCGATCGATTCGAACGATGTCGTGCATTTGCTCTGGGCAGAGCCCGATTCGTTCCCGACGGATGGTGTTGTTTACGCGCTCGACCTGGCGAAGACGACATTCACCTCTCTGCGGTCGTGGCCATCGACCTGACTAGACGCAAGCGGGCGTCTACTTCAGATACCACGACGATCGATGGAGTACGAACGATCTCACGCCGGGGATCCCGATTGTGCTCTATCCGGATGTCTCAACTGGCGCCAGCGGGCGCGTCGCACTCTCATACGTGTCGGTAGCGCACCGGCCGCCCTCATTGTCGAACGCCGTGTTCGTACGGGTCTCCGATGATGGAGGTGCGACATGGGGCGCGGCGCAGAAGGCGGGCGAGTCCGCCGAGACGTACGCGCAGGAACCGCACGTTCTCGTCGATCCGCACAATCGCGTGCACGTCGTCTGGAGTGAGGGAGGTGGCTGGGGACCCAGGGTGGCGTTATGGCACGCCGTGTCGCGGTCTGCCGACCTCGCGGAGGCGGGCGTCTCGTGGACCAGCTCCGCGATGCCGCTCCACGATCGCCTCACTCGGACCAAGGCCGCGATCGATCGCTGCGGAACCGTACATGTCGTGTTCGAAGTGTGGAGCGGCCAGCGCATCGATATCGGGTATGCTCGCTTCGGGAACGCTGGTTGGAGTTCGATCATCAAGCCGTTCGACAAGCTGGGCGGGATGCCGTCTCTGGCCGTGGGCGACGACGTAATCCATCTCGTATGGGACCGCATCCTGCGCAAGGGTGACCCGAAGACAAGGACTCCGATCCAGACCGAGGCGGTGCACAGTACATTGGCGGTGAGCGGCTGAGCGACGGGGTCAGGTCTTTACGGCGGTTCCGGCTCGCATTGATAGAGATGCGGTGGGTTCGGCCGATGCCAGGGCCTCTCTCGCGCATCCCAGCTATGACTTGGCTATCAACTCGCGCCGGAACCGCTCTAAAGACCTGACCCCGTCGCTCAGCGTCGCGATGTTTGCGAGCGCAGTGTCGTACCTGAATGCCGGGCGGGCAGGTACGCCGACACCTTGGTTATTCGCAAACTCTACTCCAATAGTAGGAGAGTAGACGCCGCAAGCTCTCCGTCCCTGTGTCACCGGACTCGCGTATCGGAGTACATGCTGTAGCCCGCCACATCCATGGGCGAGCCTGCCGGTCTGGCCAAAAAGGCGAGCAGCAACCGTCCATCAAGCGCGCGGTGAAGAGTCGTGCCGGTCACGCTCAGGGAGGGGAATAAGTGCTCCATCACCGACCATTCATCCCGCCATGTTGCGTAGTCGACGTGTGCTTCGCCGGTTTGCGCCTCCCAGTGCTCGAGTACGACGTGCACGCGACCGCGGAGATCCATTACGGCCCGCATGCCCGACGACCCGGGGGCAAGTAGAAGATCGTCGGGTTGCGACCACGTTCGACCACCGTCCGAAGACGCCACGTGGCGAATGACCTCTCCACTCTCCACGCGAGATTGGCGCCAGACAAGATGCACAGTCCCATCGGGGGCCAGGAGCGTTCTCAGCTCGTGCGCCGCGTGCTCTCCCGAGCGACTGACGAGCGTCGCGGCGTCCCAGTATTTCCCGCCATCGTGCGACACGCTCAGATGAACACTGTTCACGTCACTGCCAACGGGTCCGAGTAGCTCCCGAGGAACCGGAGAGACGAAACCCAGGAAGACGTCCGTGCCGACAGACGCGACGCTGCTGTGCACGGCGCGTTCAGCGCTATCGACTACCGACGCAACCATCTCGCCGTTCTCGAAATGGAACAACACGATGGCGTGATGCCTCCCCGAATGATCATGTTCCACGACGGAGAGCGCCCACTTCGACTGGCCGGCGCCAGCGCCTGCACCGACGACGGCGTTCCTCCATCCCAGACGAGAGCCCTCGTAGATCAAACGTGGTGACGACCAATCTCCCTCGCTCGAGCGGGTGGCCGTCCACACCCTGGAGAGGGTCTGTCTCAGCCAGCCAACACCCGAGACGGGCGATGCACCATCCACTGGCTCGGCCCAGAGTAAATGCAGGCGATTCCGTGCATCGGCGATCAGCCGTGGGAACGCGAAGCGAAAGCTGCCGGAGGGCACAGCGATGCTGCCGCCGCCGAGCTCCCCGATCCTGAGCACGTTGGCGCCGACCGTATCGTCCGTGAAGAACGCGATGTCCGTCCCCGCGAAGTACGCACGATCTCCGATGGTCGCGATGCTCGGCCAGCGCGCGACCACGCCGGGACCGTCACCATCCTGAATGGCGCTCCTCGGCGTCGACCACTTGCCGTATCGACCTTCCATACCTGTTGTCCGTTCGTCCGGGGGCGAGTCCATTGCGCCTTACCAACGCTTTCCGGGAGCCAGTTCGCTGTACATCGTGACGAGAGGCTCCGCCTCGTCCGATGTGGCCAGCTTTCCCTGAAAGGCCAGGAGGAGCCGGCCGTCGTGTGCGAGGTGCAGGACCGGCATGTTGACTGTGAGAGTCGTGAACGAGTGCGTGATGGCGCTCCAGTGCCCGCACCACGTCGCATGGTCGATGTGAGAGAGGTCCGCCGGCCAATCACGGTGCTCCCACACCAGATGCAGTGTGCCGCATTTGCCTACCGCCGCCTGAAAGTGGTACGCGCTCGGCGGCGCCGCGAGATCATCCGGTAGTGACCAGCTTTCTCCACCGTCGCGAGATACGACGTGCCGAAAGACGATCCGTCCGCGGTGTTCCTGCTGCCAGACGAGATGAACGGTACCGTCTGGTCCGATGAGCGCTTTCACTTCGAAGGCGGCGGCGCCGCCGGAGCGACTCACGAGCACCGCGGGACTCCATGTCAGCCCACCGTCACCGGAAGACTGCACGAAGACGCTGTTGCGGTCCCGCCCGAAGCGCTGCACGGGTGCGGGTGCGATGAATCCCAGGAAGGCTCTGGCGCCACACGATACAGCGCTACTATAGGCGACCTGCGATGTGGTATGCACGACTGACGCGAAAAGATTGTCTGATGCGTTGAAGCTCACCAGCACCATCCCGTGGCCTTCAGCGCCGTGCGGGTCGATCGGTACGGCGAGCACCGCGCTCGATCGCTGCGCCTGACTGTGAACCGGCGCGAGCATGTTGTGCCAGGAGAGGCGCAGATCCCGCCCCTCGAAAAGCGGACGGGGCGCGGACCAGCCATCGTTCGACTCGTAGACCGAGGTCCATATGCTCACCAACTCCTCGTCACGCCACTCGCTGCCACGGATGGGGCGCGCCTCGCCCGCCGGCTCGCCCCAGAGCAGGTGCAGCCGGTCGCGTGCGTCGACCAGCGCCCGTGGATACGCGAAACGAAAGGTGCCGGGTGGACGGCCGAGGCTCCGGCCGCCGTGAGGGGCGATCTCCCAGGCCGAGAGTGGGTTCTCCGCAACGAACGCCGGCCCGAAATTCCGGACATCGTTCCCGAAGAGGAAGACCGCGCCGCCGCGCGTGCTGGTGAGGCTGGCGAACGTCGCGGGGGATACCGGTGCGGCCGAGTCAGAGCCAATGGGACGCGGCTCCGACCACTCCCCGTATGGACCGCCGCTATCGCTATGATACTCCACGGGCGTCCCTCGATAGCGGCCCGTGGGCAGGACCATGGCTGTCGGGAGAAAGCTCGATCATAGGCGTGGACTGACGATTCGGCCCATTACGACTTCGGCCACCGCGCTGTCAGGGCGGCCGCCATCTCCTTCGAGTCCGCCTCGGACAGCGGCACCAGCATGGTGATCTTGTCGGTCGTCATCGGCGTCTTGATGATCGGCGCATTGATAAAGCGCGAATTCATTATGATCGCCACCCGATCATCGATGTGGCTCGAGGTCCCTTTCTCGAATCGCGACTTGCCTTCGGGAGTCAGATGGATATCGAGCAACAACCCCTTGTCGATGATCTTGCTCTGCACGTCCGTGATGTCGGCGTCCGAGAGAATGCTCGAATCCGAGACGTAGTAAGTCGTATCCGCCGCGGCGAGTTTCATCGGCTCCCATCCCTTCGCCGGTGACGTGCTGGCGATCCTCCAATCGATCATCGGCTCGGAGGAACAAGCTCCGAGCCAAGCTGCAAGCACGAGCACAAAGGGAAGAACGAACGGCTTGATGGCGGTTTTCGGCATCGCTACTCCTCCGTGGTGGATGGTTCGTAGAGCTCAGCGCGTACCGCTTCGCATCGGCGCTCTACCGGGCAGGCACGTTACTCGGGCCGGGCCCGCCGGCCCAGCGACGCCCGCAGGTGCCTGGGCAGTCGCCCTTTCTGTTCGGCGGTGAGCTCCTCTCCCGCCTGCCGCAGCGTGGAGCTCATGAGCTTCGCCATCTCGGGCATCACCTTGCCAATGCGCTGCTGCAACTCGTCGTCTTTCGTCTTCCTGCCGTGCTCGATCACATAGTGCACGATCGGCGCGAGGATGCTGTCGGCCTGCGTGTCGAAATCCCCGCTCAGCTTTCGTAGTCGTGTGAGTTGTTTCTCGGTGAGAAGAAGCGAATCGCGCAGCGCGATGATCTGCCCGAGCGGGTTGCGCGTCAGCCTGTCGAGCCGCTTCCTCACCTCCTCTTCGGTGAGCGGCGGGGCCTTCTTGCCCTTGGGCACCAGCCCCAGGCTGCGCGCCAGCGTTCTCCTCGGCGGGCCGCCGAAGTGGTAGCTCACCCCGAGCTGCACCTGGAAGGGGCTCCTGAAACGGCTGCGTCGCAATCCCGCTCTGCGCGATCCCAGCTCCCCGAAGAGCTGGTTCACTCGATACTGGTACTGTCTCGTGGCCGGGTCGAAGCCATCGACGTAGAGCAGGGTACGGTCGAAGTTGCGAGCGGATGATGTCAGGCTCCCGAACTGCGTGTCCTCGAGCCCGAAGAGGCGAAGGAGCGCGCCCATGGCGTTCACGGTCGTCACGGAGAACCTGAGCCGGTCGCCATCGGAACCCATTCCCGGCAGCGACGGCCGCAGATCCAGATTGATGTCGGGCTGCAGCCGCCACCCCGTGCGGCACGAGTTGCGACCGGCGATGTGGCCAAGCTGCTTCTCGAGGCACGAGCGAACACGCCCCGGCGCCGTCGCGAGCAGGGCGCTCATCTGACCGGCCAGGAGAGTGTCCGAGGTGAGCGCGGGATCGAAGATGAACGCCCGGTCGTTGCTCCGACCATCACCATTCACATCCCCCGCTACCATCGGCGTGTACGGGGTCCCGGACGTCAGGGTGCCGCGCATGGAGATGGAAATCCACTTCTTGCTGAAGGACGTGTACAGGGTGATCTGATGCGTGGGCTGCTGCCCGGCCGCCCAGTCGCGCGCGAAGGGATCGCCGGCCGTGGAGCCGTCGAAGCCGCGCTCCTGCGCCCGCTGGCCCGAGTAGGTGTACCTGATGTTGAACGGAATCTTGCCGAAGAGAGGCTTCGGGGGTTGCAGCGAGATGCTGAGCTGCGTCGCGACCGATTGAAGGTCGGATACGTAGCTCGTCACGCTTCCGAACCGCGGCGTGATCCGTGAAGCGCCAGGAGCGACGAGGCCCGTGGAGGGCACGATCGCATCCGGGGCAACGAATACCGGTCGCTGCTCTTCCGAGGGGAGCGAGAACTCCGGTGTGCGCTGCAGGTTGAGGTCTATCCCACTCTGGCCGTGCAGCCCCAGCGAGTACGTGTAGCCCAGACCGATTCCCCACCCGTGGTAGCTCAGGCCGTCCAGTTGAAGATTACCGCGCCAGCTGATGGGTGCCTGAAACGATGGGCCGAAGGTCCGCACGTTGGGCCGATCGCTGGAGAACTCCGCCGGAGCGGTACCGTCCAGACACTCGGTGGGCGCAGCGCCAGGGTCGCTCATGTACAGCGACCAGTCTGGAATGGGCGTGGCATCGCCCACGCAGCTGAGCTGCTTCACCGTGTTGGGGAGACCGGTAGCATCGATCATCCCGGAGATCGTTCCCGGCTGGATGACTCCGCGGAAAGCGCCGATTCCACCCGAGATCGTGATCCGCCGGCGCCCGAAACTTCCCATCCGCATCCCCCGAGAGCCGTATCCACGCGGTGAGAATCGACCGCGTGGCGGACCCCCGGGAGACGAATTGCCGAGCGTCCACGAGAATCCGAGTCGCGGGCTCAGGCCGATGCCCGTGGGAACGTGATCCGTGCGGAGACCGAAAAGGGAGTCGACTGCGGGATTGTAGCCGGGCACCTCGCCCGGGCGCGCGACGTCCAGGCGGAGCCCGTACTGGAGCTGAAATGCGTTGCCGCCGCTGCGCGAGACTCCACCCAGCCAGAGCGCACCGCTCAGCGCGTTCGAGGTGCGCTCGCGCGACGACAGAGTTCGCGAATACGATCCCGGCCTGTTCGCGATCACGTCATCTATGGATTGGTACGAGAAGGTGCCGCCGATGTTCGACGCGTTTCTTGACTCCCGCCTGGAGAGCGTGAAGGACTGACCGAACTTGAGCTGGTGCCTGCTGTCGGCGGTGAGCCACGAGATCTCGTTCCGGGTCTCCCAGGAGCGCGAGTGGGTTTCGGAGCTGCCCGATGTACCGCCGCCGAAGTTGAGCGGCACGATCCCGCCGCTGGCATCGGGTCGCTCGGCGACCACGCGCACCGTTCCATGAGGAAGGAAGAGGTACGGATCCGAGGAAGACGACGACGTCTGCACGCTCGACTTCAGCTCATCGAGGAGGCCGTGAAAGTAGGTAGAGACGGCCAGGGTGAGCCCGAGCGTCGACGACTTGTTCCCGCCACCCAACGAAGGGAAGCCCAGCGGGGAGATCCCGATTCCGTCCTGGCCGTTCCAGTTTCCCGTGCCGGTCAGCGCGATCGATGTCGACGCGGTCGGCAACAGATCGAGCTTCAGGAACGCGGAGCGCTGGTCGGCGATGTTGTCGTCGGGGATGCCGCTGGCGGTCAGCGGTACGCCAACGGTGCCCAGCGCGCCCGCGAGGGCATTGATGGTGTCGGTCGAGAGGCCGTACTGTTGGAGGAGGGCGTCGCTGAGGGAAGTGAGCGAGCGTGTGTCCCGCGTGGAGCGCCGGATGTTGACCGCACCAAAGTAGTGCGCCTTCCCCTTCACGATCGGGCCGCTCGCGCTGCCGCTCCAGGTGAGAGTGCGCGAGAGCTGAACCGGCGAGGCGGGATCGGCCCACGCCAGATGCGGATCGGCGACCTTGGCCTCTACGTTCCCCTCGAAGACATCTCTGCCGCTTCGCGTGGTGATGGCGAGCTGCCCACCATTGAAGCCGCCGCGTCCGGGATCGAAGGTCGCGGTGGCGAGCGAAGCGCTCGCGATCGCATCGGTGGGGAGTGCAGACCCGCTGAACGAGGAGCCATCTACTATGGTGTTGTTCGCATCCGGTCCGGCGCCCAGCACCGAGTAGCCCTCCGTGCCCGGGATGGCGTAGACACCGGGGACGCTGAGCGCGAGCTCGTCGAGATCCGTGGCGTCGAGAGAGAAGAGGGCGCCCTGCAGCGCGTCCTGCTCGTTCGAGCCGATGGAAGAGCCATCGGTCGGAGTGGGGCGCGGCCGCGCCTCGCTTTCGACCGTGACGGTATCGAGCACGGCGGCCGCCGGCGCCATCCGCACGTTCGCTACGAGCACGTTCGATTCGCCGGTCCGGAGCACGCGCCTCGTGAGTGGCGCGAAGCCCAGCGAGCGCACCCTCACCACGTACTCACCCTCGCCATCGGGGAAGAGAACCGTGAAGACGCCGTCGTCGTTGGTGCGCGTATTTCGAACGGTGCTGCTCAGGAGGCCGGTGACCGTGACGTCAGCCCCGGCCAGGGGAAGAGAATCGGGGGTGCTGACCTGGCCGCGAACGATCTCCGAGCCGCCCTGGGCCGAGAGCTTCGTACTGGCGAGGAGTGGAAGCAGCACACTGGCCAGCGCCATGCGGAGTGCGCGAAAGGTCTTGCTCACGTACATAACATAGAGAGACGGTATAGGTCATCCTTCCCCTATGTTTACGGCTCCGGATGCTCAGCGGCTGACTCTCCCCGCTCCCTTCGCGACGCACGACACGCCTGCGAACGCCAGACTCGCTTCAGGGTACGAGATCGGGTCGCAGTTGGTGGTGGGAAGTCCCGCGAACGACACGACCACGCGGAGGTACTAAAGGCACCATGACACGACCATACGAGTACTTCGCGACCTGCGGAGGGGAGCCGGGCGTCGTCTCCAACCTGAGTCACCTGGGCATGAGCGACTGCGAGCTCACCATCGAGGCCCGCGTCCATCGCGACTACAATGCCGGCGGCATTTACCTCTCGTACTTCATACCGGCGGCGGGGAGCGCGGGGAGCATACTTCCGATAGCGCGGACGCTGGTGCGGCCCAAGGTGATACGCACGCTGGTGAGGAGTGCCAGTATCGTGAAGCCGGACCTTCACGCATTCCTCGGTGAACGCCGAATGGCCCCCGATAGCCTGCCATTCACGGGGCGAGTGACGATCTATTCGGACAGCGAGATAGCCGATGCCGACTGGTCTGCTCTTGCGAAGGCCGCGGAGAGTGCCGGCATCCACCTGGCCTTCCGCGGACCGGGGTTCGCTCGGGCTCGAGCGAAGGCGGAGCGTCCGCTCGCGTTCATATTGCACCATCCGAGAGACAAGGACTCATTCGCGCGACCGCTTGCGGAGCATCTTCGCGGGTTTGGTGCACCGGTCTGGTTCGACGAGTTTTCCACTCCTACAGTAGCGAGCTTGCGCGAGGGTATCGACAGGGGAATGCGCGAGAGTCGCGCCGCTATCGTATTCGTGAGCCGGTCGTTGCTCGCAAACATCGGAGCTGCCAGCGAGGAGCTCGATGCCCTCTTCTCGCGTCATGCAGACAGGGAAGATCGCAGAATCATTCCGGTGCTATGCGGGGTGGAGCATGCGGAGGTGGAGAAGCACAGTGCGGTGCTGGCCGGTCGTCGCGCCTTCAGATGGGACCCGCATGTAGATCCGTTGGCCGCGCTGCTCTTTCGCGAGCTGACTGGCATGGACGCTCCGCTGCCGCCCTTGCAATAGGCGGCTCCGCACGCGAGCGATTTCCAGGCGAGCTGCGCTACTCGTCCTCTCGTGCTGAACGGGCTCGCCAGTGCAGAACGCGCTCCTCCGCCGGCTGCTCGGAGTCGGTCGCGTCCCGTGAACAGTGTATCGACTGAAGCGCTTGGTCGGTGATCCGCCCGCGGTACTCGATGGCC
>DASSNL010000029.1:0-21826 GCA_035688075.1 Gemmatimonadaceae bacterium | reverse complement strand
CGGGCGTTGCCCGCACGACTCGAAATTAAAGACCTGACCCCGTCGTTCACTGCTTTCTGCTTTCTGCTCTCTGCTTTCTCCTTTACATTCCCCCCATGAAGATCTACACAAAAACCGGTGACAAAGGGGAGACGGGACTCTTCGGAGGGGGGAGGGTTTCGAAGAGTCATCCGCGGGTGGAGGCATACGGGGACATCGACGAGTTGAACGCGGTGATCGGACTCGCGCGCTCGATCGAGATGATGCCGCGCATCGACGAAGTACTGGCGCCCGTGCAGCGCGATCTGTTCAGTCTCGGCGCGCTGCTGGCGACGCCCAATCACGACAAAGTCAGGCAGCAGCTCGAGAAGGCGCGCATAGACGAAGGGCGCATCTCGGAGCTGGAGCGCGCGATAGACGATGGGGAGGCGGAGCTCGAGCCGCTCACTGCGTTCATTCTCCCCGGGGGGACCCCGAAGTCGGCGGCGCTCCACGTGGCGCGCACGGTGTGCAGGCGCGCGGAGCGCAAGGTGATATCGCTCGGGAGCGAGGTAGAGGTCCCTCCGGTCGTCGTGAAGTATCTGAACCGGCTCTCCGATCTTCTCTTCGTCCTCGCGCGCGTCGCCAACCGCAGAGCGGGCGCGCCGGAGGTCATCTGGTAGCTCCGGACTCCCGCACGGTCGCGCTCGCCGGCTACCGTGTGATCGTGGCGCCCGGCTCTCTCGATCGCGCTGGAGAGCTGGTGCGCGATGCGGCGCCGGCACACCGCTACGCCATCATCACGGATGACGTGGTGGGACCGCTCTACGCATCGCGCGTGGCGGAGTCGTTCGCCGGCGTTCGCGTCGATCTCCTGACCATCCCTACTGGCGAGCATCACAAGACGCGGGAGAGCTGGGCACGGCTAACCGATGAGCTGCTCGCTGGCGGTTTCGGACGCGACACCACGGTCGTCGCGCTCGGCGGCGGCGTGATCGGTGACCTCGCCGGCTTCGTGGCAGCCACGTTCATGCGCGGCGTTCCGGTGGTCCAGCTCCCTACCAGTCTTCTCGCGATGATCGATGCTTCCGTGGGCGGGAAGACGGGCGTGGATACGCCCGCAGGGAAGAATCTGGTCGGCGCCTTTCACCCGCCGTCGCTCGTCCTCTCGGACCCGTCGGCTCTCGCCACGCTACCGCCCGAGCAGCTTCGCTCCGGGCTGGCCGAGGCGATCAAGCACGGCGTCATCGCAGACGAACGTTACTTCGAGCGAGTGATTGCCGACCTCCCCTCCCTGCTCGCGCACCCGTCGGGTCCGGAGATGCTCGATCTCATCGCGCGCAGCGTGGAGATAAAGGCGGACGTGGTGGCTCGCGACGAGCGAGAGGGGGGCTTGCGGAAGATTCTGAACTTCGGCCACACGCTCGGCCACGCGATAGAGAGCGAGAGCGGCTATCAGCTCCTGCACGGTGAGGCGGTGGCGATCGGGATGGTTCTCGAGAGCACGTTGGCGGAGCAGGTGGGTGTGGCCGAAGCGGGAACGGCGCGCCGGGTTCGCGACGCGGTGGAGCGCGCGGGGCTCCCCGCCTCGCGCCCCAAGGATATGAATGCTGATCGGGTACTTGCGGCTACGCGCAGCGACAAGAAGGCGCGGCGTGGAACGGCCGAGTTCGCGCTCCCTCGGCGGGTGGGTGCGATGGCCGGAGAGGAAACAGATTGGGCAGTGCGCATCGACGAGGATGCGGTGCTTGCCGTGCTCAGCATCAAAAATGGTGCGATTTCCGACTAACCGTCTTTGAGGACTTTAGGCGGTACGGCCGTTTGGAGGCACTTAATATATGTTTACGTGCCAACTCGGCAGTGGTTCGCTACAATATGACAGGGGATGTTACTGTTGACCTAACCGAAATGCAGCGTTATCGTGGGCCACCGGGCAGTCATGTGGCGGCTGTGGGCTCTTAGCCGCTCTCGGTTCGTCTACCTTCGATCAAGGAACGGGGCGAGTATGGAGCATGTGGCCGAAAGTAGGTCCAGAGGGTTCTTTCGTTCGTCTCCCTCCACAGCTTTCGATCAGTACCTGCACGACATCCAGAAGCTTCCCCTGATCTCGGATCCCGCCGAGGAGCGCCGCCTGGCGCGACGGGCACAGCAGGGTGACGAGCTAGCCGCCGAGCGGCTCGTGACCGCCAACCTCCGGTTCGTCATCTCGTACGTCAAAAAGTATCAGGGCCACGGACTCGATCTGAGTGAGCTCGTGGCGATCGGAAATGAAGGCCTCCTGAAAGCGGTCAAGAAGTTCGACCCCGATCAGGGGGTCAAATTTATTTCGTACGCTGTGTGGTGGGTCAGGCAGGCGGTGCTCAAGGCGCTCGCCGAGCAGACGAGATCCGTCCGGATCCCGCTCAACCAGAACTCGCAGCTCATAAAGCTCGCGCGCGCCGAGACTGTCCTGGCGCAGGTGCTCAAGCGCGACCCCACCGACCAGGAAGTCGGCCGCCTCCTCGAGGAATCGCCCGAAACGGTTCGCGCCGCCCGGCAGATGTCCTCCACCGAGGTATCCCTCGACTCTCCAATCGACCGCTCCGACCGCGAGGCCGCCACACTCGGCGAGCGATTCGTGGGCGTGGAAGGCACGGAGATCGAGGAGAGTACCGACTGCAAGCTGATGCGCGAGTTCATCGACCGCACCTTCCGCAAGTATCTGACGCCGCGCGAGCGCAAGATCCTCTACCTCTACTACGGCCTCGACGAGGGGACGGAGGCGCTCACCCTCGAGCGCATCGGTGCCCTCATGGGCGTCACGCGCGAGCGCATCCGCCAGATCCGCGAGCGTGCTTTCGAGAAGCTCCGTGAGTCGCCGGATGGAGAGGCGTTGGCCGGCTTCTGGCACGCGGCGTAGGTGCGAGAGAGCAGATAGCAGGAAGCAGAGAGCAGGAAGCAGGAAGCAGTGAACGGCTCGTACTGCGGGGTCATCCCCGCGCAAGCGGGGACCCATGTTCCATCTGCGGAACATGGGTCCCCGCTTGCGCGGGGATGACTACTTTTCCGGCAGTCGGTGCACCTGCCCTTCGGGTTTTCACTGCTTCCTGCTCTCTGCTTCCTGCTTCCTGCTTCCTGCTCTCTGCTTTCTTCCCTTCACCCAACCCTCCCATCCCCCCCATTCCCGCCTTCATCAATCCCGAGTCTGGCGCAGGGAGCCAGGGGGGCGGTGGTGCGGGGAGCGTTGGCGAGCTGATCGAGAGGGATGGGCGGTTCGACATACGGCGCGCGGAGCCAACCCGGCTCGCGGATGAAGTGCGGACGGCCGTGCGCAACGGAGCGCGCAGGGTGCTCGTTGCGGGCGGAGACGGGAGTATCGCCTCCGCGGCGGCGGCGGTCGCACGGAGCGGGGCCGAGCTGGCGATCCTGCCGGTTGGCACCCTCAACCATTTCGCCCGCGATCGTGGGATTCCATCGAGCATTCCGGCAGCGCTCGATCTGGCAGCCGAGGGAAGAGCCGCGCCGACCGATGTTGCGTACGTGAACGATCAGGCCTTCATCAACACCAGTTCGGTCGGCGCGTATGTGCGATTCGTCAAGCAACGCGACCTGCTCGAGCGGCGCCTGGGTTATCGCCTGGCCAGCGTGGTCGCCTCGCTCCGCGTATTCGCCGCGTCGCACCACTTCCGACTGGAACTGGACGTCGGGGGGCGCCGGCACCTATACAGGACGACGCTCGCGTTCATTGGCGTGGGAGAACGCGAGCTCCGCATCCCCATTCTCGGCGGCCGTGTACAAGGTGGGCAGCGCGGCCTGCACGTCATGATTCCGCGCGCGACTTCCCGCGCCCGGCAGCTCATCATCGCCGCGACCGCCGCGCTCCGTGGGGTCCAGGCAGCGGTCGGCGACCTCGCAATCGACAGCTTCATTGTGGATCGCTGCACCATGGATCTTCGTCACGACCGGGACGACATCTCCGTGGACGGAGAGATCGTCCCCGCGACGACGCCGCTGCGGTATCGCCTCGAGCGCGATGCGTTGCGCGTGGTTGTAGATTCCTGATGTGGTCTCACAGTTTCTCGCATCCGTTCCGCACGCCGCGCCACTCTCGCTTCGCATGGCGCTCCCGAAATGGTGCATTCCGTGAATCGGGATAGGCTGGCCGCCGACCTCCGCGACATCGTGGGGGAGCGCGGTGTGCTCGCCCGGCCGAGCGAGCTCCTGACGTACAGCTCCGACGGGCTCCCCACGTACCACAAGAAGCCCGCGCTCGCGGTGTTCCCGCACACGCGCGATCAGCTGGTTCGGACGGTGCGCCGCCTCGCCGCGGAAGGGATTCCCTTCGTGGCGCGCGGCGCTGGGACGGGGCTCTCGGCGGGCGCGCTCGCCGAAGGCGATGCGGTGGTGATCGGGCTCAATCGACTCAAGCAGATCATCTCCATCGATCCGGTGAACCGGCTCGCCCTTGTCGAGCCGGGAGCGGTCAACGTCTCGCTCACGCGCGCCGCGTCGGCGTACGGACTGCACTACGCGCCCGATCCCTCGAGCCAGACGGCGTGTACCATCGGCGGGAACGTCGCCGAGAACTCGGGCGGACCGCACTGCCTCAAGTACGGCGTCACACTCAATCACGTGGTCGCGCTCACGGTAATTCTCCCCAGCGGAGAGATCGTGAAGCTGGGCAACGCGGAAGGCGAGAGCACGGGATACGATCTGCTCGGCGCATTCATCGGATCGGAGGGGTGCTTCGGGATCGCGATGGATGTGACGGTGCGGCTGACGCGCAATCCGGAAGCGGTGCGCACGCTCCTCGCCGATTTCACCTCCATCGAGGATGGAGCGCGTGCTACGTCGGCGATCATCGCGAGCGGCATCGTCCCAGCCGCGATCGAGATGATGGATGGACCGACCATCCGCGCGGTGGAGGCGTCCATCTACGCGGCCGGCTACCCGGCTGACGCCGACGCGGTACTCCTCATAGAGCTCGACGGACTCGCCGCTGGTATGGACGCCGACGTGGCGCTGGTGGAGCGGCTCTGCATGGAAGCCGGCGCGCGGACAGTGCGCGTGGCGCGCGACGAGGCCGAGCGCGCACGGCTCTGGCAGGGCCGCAAGAAGGCGTTCGGCGCCATGGGCCGGATCGCTCCCGACCTGGTGGTGCAGGACGCGGTCATACCGCGCACGAAGCTCCCCGATGTGCTTCGCACCATCCACGAGATCGCCGAGCGCGAGGGGATCCAGGTGTGCAACGTCTTCCACGCGGGCGACGGCAACCTGCACCCCAACATCAGCTTCGACTCGCGCAACGCCGATCAGAGCGCGCGCGTGCACCGCGCGATGCGCGCCATCATGCGCGCCTGCGTGGAGGCGGGTGGGACCATCACCGGCGAGCACGGCGTCGGTCTCGACAAGCTGGAGTACATGCCGCTCATCTTCTCCGACGCATCGCTCGATGCGCAGTGCCGCCTGCGCGATGTCTTCGACCCCGATCGCCGCGCGAATCCCGGGAAGGTGGTTCCCATTCATTCATGCCGCGAATGGAGCCTCGCGCCCGCCGCGCGCGACCGCACGCGGCAGGAGGCGACGGCATGACGCTCTCCACTTCGAGCGCGCACATATCTCCCTCCACTGCCGCGGTGGAAGATGCGATCCGCGCGGCCGCGGATCGTCGCGAGCCGCTGCGCATCGAGGGCGCCGGCAACTGGCTCGACGCCGGCTGGCCGGTGACCGGCACCACACCCCTCTCGCTCGCCGATGCGACCGGAATAGTCGAGTACACGCCCGGCGACCTCACCCTCACCGCACGTGCCGGCACGCCGCTCGACGAGATCGCGCGGGTGACCGCAGCCGAGCGGCAGTGGCTCGCGCTCGATCCATTCGGCCCGCCCACCTCCACCCTGGGCGCGACGATAGCGACAGCGTCGGTGGGCCCCCTGGCGCACGCCTTCGGCACCCCGCGCGACAACGTGCTCGGTCTCGAGGCCGTGACCGGCGACGCCGAGGTGGTGCGTACGGGCGGCCGCGTGGTCAAGAACGTGGCCGGCTTCGATCTCACGCGCCTCTTCACCGGATCGTGGGGGACGCTCGCCGTGATAACGGAGGCGACCGTCCGGCTGCGGGCGCTCCCGGAAGTGGAGGAGAGCTGGGCGCTCATCGTAGATGAGAGCCCGGAGGAGCTCGATGCGCTGCTCACGCGCCTCCGCTTCGCGCCGCTCGAGCCGTTGGCACTCGAGCTCGTGAGCCCGTCGCTCGCGTCCCATCTTGGCGTGGAGAGCGGCCGAGTCGCGGCGCTGCTCGTCCGGCTGGGAGGCAACGAGGGGAGCGTGAGATCGCAGCGCGAGCTCCTGCGCACGCTCTCCAGACCGGTCGCTGCTCCCCACGGTGTCTGGCACGCGCTCCGCGAGTGCGAGCCCGAGCGCGCCGCGGTGGCCCGCTTCTCCGCCCCCCCGTCGCGCATGGCTCACACTTGGAGCGCGGCGCGCAATGCCTCTGGCGCCTCCACGCAGACGTTCGTGCACGCGAGCGTCGGCCGCGGGATCGCGCGCTGCATCCTCTCCGTCGCGGAGAGCGGAGCGGCCGAGCGACTGGTAGACGCCGCCGCGCGCTTCGATGGAACGGTGATCTTCGAGCGACTCCCCGCGGACCTCTGGCCGCGAACGCGCAGCGAGAGCGCTACCGGGGAGAGCGGCACCGGGCGCCTCGCCCGCGGCATCAGAAGCAGATTCGACCCGATGAATGTTCTCAACCCCGGCATCCTGGGTGAGCTATAGATGAGCGACGAGCTCGAGACTCCCGGCACAACCGCCGCCCACGGCGGCCACGGTGGCCACGCGGTCGGCAGCGTCGACACGGTCGAGCGTCCTCCCTGCGCGGTGCCAGGCACCCCGCTGGCCGGCGTGGTGGACGGGATAATGACGTGCGTCCACTGTGGCTTCTGCCTGCAGGCGTGCCCCACGTACCTGGCCGTGGGCGATGAGAACGACTCGCCACGCGGGCGGATACTGCTCATGCGCTCCGTGGTGGAAGGCGAGCTCTCGATAGACGACCCGTCCGTCACGTCGCACATAGATCGTTGCCTGGGCTGCCGCGGCTGCGAGACCGCGTGCCCGTCGGGCGTACCGTATGGGCAGCTACTCGAGGCGACGCGCGCGACCATGGTACAGCGCGAGCCACCTCCGCTGGTGGCGCGGATCATCCTCGGGCTCTTCGCGCGCCCCGCTCTGATGCGCCCGCTGCTCGCCGCATCCCGCCTTCTCCGCGCCACCGGACTCCCGCGTCTCCTCGCGCGACTTCCGGGTCGCGTGGGGTTCGGCTTCGGCATGCTCGCATCCACCACGTCGCCGCTCCCACATCGCTCGTATCCGGGCGTGGGAAGTGGCGAGCGCGGCACCGTGGCGACGCTGCGCGGGTGCGTGATGGAAGGTCTTTTCGCCGAGACCAACCGTGCCACCGAGCGCACGCTCGCTTGCAACGATTACTCGCTCGCCGAAGCGCCGGGACAGGGTTGCTGCGGCGCTCTGCACGCGCACGCGGGCGACCTGGATGGCGCACGTACGCTCGCGCGGCGCAACATCGCCGCCTTCGAGCGCGCCGACACCGACTACATCGCCGTGAACGCTTCCGGTTGCGGTGCCATGATGAAAGAGTACGGCCACTTGCTCGCGGACGACCCCGAGTGGGCTACTCGCGCGGCGGCGATCTCCGAGCGCGTACGCGATGTGAGCGAGCTGCTCGCGGCGGCGGGCCCGAAGCCGGGCGGTGCGCTCCCGATGCGCGTCACCTACGACGCACCCTGTCACATGGTGCACGCCCAGCGCATAGTGCGGCCGCCGCTCCAGCTCCTCGAGAGCATTCCGAACATCGAGCTCGTTCCGCTCGTCGACGCCGATCAGTGTTGTGGCAGCGCGGGGATCTACAACCTGGTACAACCGGAGCTCTCGGGCGAGGTGCTCGCGCCGAAGCTCGCGAACATCGCGAGCACGGGCGCACAGTACGTAGCTACAGGGAATCCGGGGTGTCTGATGCACATCGGATCGGGACTTCTGCGCGGCCGTCAGCGCGCGCGCACGGTGCACCCGGTAGAGCTGCTCGATGCTTCGTACGCGGAGCACGCCCCGTAGCGCGTCTGCGTCCGCCGCCGTTAGGTTGCGAACATGATCGCTGCCGTATCGCTGGAAGCGCTGCTCGGTCCGGTCGAGGAGTACGCCGCATGAGTACCGAATCACCCGCCGGTGGAGAGCTGGCCTTCGCTGGCGACGTAGCCGGCCAGCCGGTCGTTCTGCACTACGGCGACATCGCGCGCGAGTATGCTGCGCTGCGCGAAGGGGCGTTGCTCGTCGACCGCTCCTTCCGCGGAAGGATGCGCGTGAGCGGAGAGAAGGCGGCGGAGCTGATCACGGGCATGGTGACGAACGACGTGCTCGCGCTCGGGAGCGGGATGGGACTCTACGCGGCGGCGCTCGGCCCGAAGGGGAAGATCATCGCCGACCCCCGGATCTTCGCGCACGACGATCACCTTCTGATAGATGTTCCTCCACGCGCCTGGGCGGGATGGGTGGCGCTCGTGCGAAAGTACGTCAATCCGCGCCTGGCCCCCTACGTGGACGTGTCGTCGGAGTTGCGAGACATCGGAGTGTTCGGTAGAACAGCGCGTCGCATCGCGTCGGCAGCTTCCGGTATTCCGGCCGAGCAGCTCGCATCGCTCCAACCGAATGCGCACGTCTCCGTGGATGACGACGGCCGCCGCATCACCGTCGTTCGCTCGAACGCGATCGGACTGGAGGGTTACGAGATCTTCCTCCCCGCTGACCTCTTCGCGCGAAGCTGGCAGCTCGCCGTCGACGCTGGGGCGCGCCCGGGCGGTCTCATCGCCTGGGAGATCGCGCGCATCGAAGCCGGCCGGCCGGAGTGGGGATTGGACATCGACGAGAACACGATCCCGCAGGAAGCCAACTTCGAAGAGCTCGAAGCGATCTCCTACACGAAGGGATGCTACGTGGGGCAGGAGGTGGTTGCCCGCGTGCACTTCCGGGGTCACGTGAACAAGCATCTTCGCGGCCTGCTCTTCGGCCAGGCCGAGCCTCCGCCACCTGGCGCGCTGCTCTTCGACCAGAACGAGAAGCAGGTGGGCGACGTACGCTCCAGCGCGCTCTCTCCGCGGCGCGGAGCCGTGGCGCTCGCGATGGTCCGCCGCGAGGTGGAGCCCGGCGCGCTCCTCAGGGCGCGCTGGGACGGTGGAGAGCTCCAGGCCGAGGTCCGGGACAGGGCCAGCGGCAACGCCCCGTGAGGAAGTAGCGACTACTCACCACCACTCCAGTGCCTCTCGCGCTCGTGACCGGTGCCACCGGCCAGGTAGGATCTTACATCGTCGAGCGCCTGAGGGCAGACGGTTGGCGCTCTCGCGCACTGGTACGGGAGCCGGGCGGCGCGGGATGGCTCGCCGCCCAGGGAGTGGAGCTCGCGCGGGGCGACATCCTCGATGCGCGCCAGTTCCGTGATGCCGCCGCGGGATGCGATGCGATCTTCCACGCCGCCGCCGTCGTGTCGGCGCGCGAAGGGTGGGAGCGCTACAGAGCCGCGAACGTAGGCGGTACGCGCAACGCGATAGACGCCGCCGCGACCGCGGGCGCGCGCCTCGTGCACGTGAGCAGCGTTGCCGTCTATGGCGGCGCCGCGCGCTACCGCGACCAGCCTACCGACGAAAGCACCCCGCTCGCTCCGCTCCCCGAAAGCGCGTACTACGCGCGCAGCAAGCGCGAGTCGGAGCGGTTGGTGCTCGACGCGCATGAATCGGGACGCGTATGGGCCACGGCCGTGCGCCCGGATGTCATCTACGGCCGCCGCGATCGCCAGTTCGTGCCGCGGCTGGCGCGACTGCTGGAGAGCGGTTTCTTCCCTGTCGTGAACGGCGGAGTGAGCACGCTCGCCGTGGTACACGCCGCGAGCGTTGCCGACGGAGCGGTGCGTGCCGTGAGCACGGACGCCGCCGGCGGACAGGCGTACAATCTCGCCAACGACTTTCCGGTCACCGTTGCCGAATTCGCGCGGCTGGCTGGAGAGGGGTTGGGACGGCGTGTGCGGCTGGTATCGCTTCCAATCGCGCTCGCACGCCCCGCCCTCGCCGCCGTGCGGGGCGTGGTGCGCGTCACGGGTGGCGCGGCACTCGCGGCGCAGTCGAGCGGCACGCTGAGCTTCCTCTCGCGCGACAACCCGTTCACCTCCGAGCGCGCGCGTCGTGAGCTCGGATGGTCACCGACCCTGAAACCGGAAGTCGGTGTACCCGACGCCTTTCGGTGGTGGAAGGAGCATCGCGACTGATGCTCGCCGAGCCGCTTCCGACCGCGCTGCTTCTCACGACCTTCGGTACCCTGCTCGCACTCGCGGTCTTCTTCAGCCGCGCCACCGAGAGAGTGAGCGTACCGGTGGTGCTGATATTCCTCATCACGGGGATGCTCGCCGGCTCCGAGGGGATCGGAGGGATCGTCTTCGAGAACTACGCGTTCTCCGTCCGCCTCGGGACGATCGCGCTGGTGCTGATCCTCTTCGACGGCGGCCTGAACACGTCGCTCTCGGCGTTCAGGCAGGTCGCTGCTCCCGCCGGGGTGCTCGCGACCATCGGCGTCATCATGATGGCCGGCGTGGGCGCGCTCGGTGCGCGGGCGCTCGGGCTCCCCTGGCCGGCGGCGCTCCTCGTGGGTGCGGTGGTGTCGTCCACCGATGCCGCCGCGGTATTCGCCGTGCTCCGCGGGAGCGGTCTGCACCTGAAGCGGCGCGTGGGAATCACGCTCGAGGTGGAATCGGGTGCCAACGACCCGATGGCGGTGATCCTCACGCTCTCGCTCACGAACAACCTCGTTGCGCCATCGCCGTCCGTCGGTTGGCAGATGGCGCTCGACGTGCTGCGTCAGATCATCGTCGGCGTCGCACTCGGTATCGCGATCGGAAACGGCGGGCGCTTCCTCCTCCGCAAGCTGCGCGTCCCGACGGTGGGCCTGTACCCCGCTCTCACGCTCGCCCTGGCCTTCCTCGCCTTCGGCGTACCGACGGTGCTGGGCGGGAGCGGATTCCTCGCGGTGTACATCACCGGGATGCTGCTGGGGAGCGGAGAGCTTCCGTACCGTCCGGGACTCGTTCGCGTGCACGCCGCGCTCGCGTGGCTCAGCCAGATCACGATGTTCCTGGTACTCGGGCTTCTCGTGTTCCCGTCGCGGCTGCTCGACGTTGCCGGGCTGGGATTGGCACTCGCACTTTTCCTGACGGTGGTAGCACGCCCACTCGTGGTCGCTCTCTGCCTGATCCCGTTCAGGTATCCCGCCAGGGAGATCGCCTACATCGGCTGGGTAGGTCTGCGCGGTGCCGTGCCGATCATTCTCGGCACCTTCCCCGTGCTCGCTGGTGCGCCCGGGGCGATGTTCGTCTTCGACGTGGTGTTCTTCATCGTCGTCTTCAACGCCTTCATTCCGGGCGCCACGCTCCCGTGGGTCACGCGACGCGCGGGACTCGAAGTCGCGGAGCCGCCGAGCCCCAAGGCCGTGCTCGAGATCGAGAGCATGCAGCCGTTGAACGGCGAGCTGATGTCGTTCTACATCGATCCAGCGCTCGCCGTGGCCGGCGTGCCGGTGCACGAGCTCCCCTTCCCCGATGGAGCAGCCGCCACTCTACTCGTGCGCGGTCAGGACCTGATAGCGCCCAAGGGAAACACGGTACTCGAGCCGGGCGACCACCTCTATGTGTTCTCGCGCCCCGAGGACAAGGCTTTCATCCAGCTGATGTTCGGCCGACCGGAGACCTGACGAGAGCGTGCAGGGCTGCGCGCGTGCGAGACGCACGGTGTGGAGAGATGAAGGAAAGCGGGGGCGCAACGATGTTGCGCCCCCGCTTTCAACCTTCTGTACCGCGCGATCTCAGTGAGTCGTGTCCGCCGCGGCGGTGCTGTCCATCTTCATGGTGGTGTCGTGCATCATCGCCGTGTCGGTGCTCGGCGCGGGAGCGGGCGCCATCGCAGGCGCTGCAGCGGTGTCGCTCGCCGGGGTGTTGTCCTTAGCCGTGCAAGCGCCGAGGAATACCACGGCAGCTACAAGGGCCAGACGCTTCATTTTCTTTCTCCTTGTGGGGGCGGTAATCAAGCTTTGGAACATTGGTGCTCGCACGGTACGATAGCAAGTAGCGGGCGGCACCTATTTTACGTTCTCGGAAATCAGTGTCAAGGGACGTGCCGCGCCCGCCTGATCAGGCCAAACGGCTGCACGCGAAAAAGTGTGTCCATCCGTAACGATTTTTGCCGTTTGCGGCCTGGAAGAGCCCTTCAGCGCGCCTCGTTGCCCCTCGTAACGCCGCCAGGCCCCCCCGCGCGCCCGAGATTGTGCGCTCGCGCACATTGGTATTCTGCGCGCTGCGCGGCCGAAGTCGGTGCATGCCGACACGAGCCGGCGCGAGCGGGCGCGATCCGGCGGGCCATGAGCACGGTGACCAGCCGCGAAGCAGCGAGCCTCGGAGCGCCGCGACCCATCGAGTGTCGGACGCGGCGACCGCGTGCCGGCGCGCGGCGCGGCTGTTGCACCGAGAAAAAAAGCACTCTCGCCACCCCACTGGAGCTCTGGAACCTCTGGCGCAAGGCGGGGTCTCGCTAGTACGCTGACATATACGCCTTCGCGAGCGCCCGGAAAGGCGCGCGCCTTCCGCCCAATCCGGAGATATCTCCTTGTCGTCCTATCCAACCACACTGGGCGCGCTCAAGCGATCTCCTTACGCGGCCGCCCACCGCGCACAGCGTTCCGTGCGAGACGAGGTACGCGCGAATCTCCTGAAGCGTCTCGCCGACGGTGGACCGATCTTCGAGGGAGTGCTCGGCTACGAGGAAAGCGTCGTTCCGCAGATCGTCAACGCGCTCCTCTCGCGTCACAACTTCATCCTCCTCGGCCTGCGCGGCCAGGCGAAGTCGCGCATCCTCCGCTCGCTCGTCACGCTGCTCGACGACGCGATACCGATAGTCGAGGGAAGCGAGGTCAACGACAATCCCTTCGCGCCGATCTCGCGCTACGCGCGCATGCTCGTCGCGGAGCGCGGCGACGACACTCCCATCGCGTGGATCGGCCGCGAGCAGCGTTACGTAGAGAAGCTGGCCACGCCCGATGTGACCATCGCCGACATCATAGGCGACGTGGATCCCATCAAGGCGGCTCGCGGCGGCCACGTCCTCGCCGACGAGCTCACGATCCACTACGGGATGCTCCCGCGCGCCAACCGGGGCGTCTTCGCTCTGAACGAGCTGCCCGACCTCGCCGGCAAGATCCAGGTTGGGCTCTTCAACGTCATGTAGGAGGGCGATGTCCAGATCAAGGGCTACCCGGTGCGGCTCGCCCTCGACGTGCTCCTCTGCTTCACCGCAAACCCCGAAGACTACACCGCGCGCGGTAAGATCATCACCCCGCTCAAGGACCGAATCGGGAGCGAGATTCTCACGCACTACCCCGAGGAGGTGGATCTCGGGATGGCCATCACTCGTCAGGAAGCGTGGACCGTGCGCGGCGGTCTGCCCGTGCGCGTGCCCGACTTCATGGAAGAGGTGATCGAGCGGGTGGCTTTCGAGGCGAGAGTGGACAAGCGCATCGACAAGCGCTCCGGCGTCTCGCAGCGCATGCCGATCACCGTGCTCGAGAACGCGGTGTCCAACGCCGAGCGGCGCGCGATCGCGACGGAAGAGTGCGAGGTAGTGCCACGCATCACCGATCTCTACGCCGCGCTCCCATCCATCACGGGCAAGATCGAGCTGGAGTACGAGGGCGAGCTGGTGGGGAGCACCACCGTGGCGCACGAGCTGATCCGGCGCGCGGCCGATGCCACCTTCCAGGAGCGCGCCGGTGGGGCGAACACCGACGACATCGTCATGTGGTTCGACAGTGGCAACGCGCTCCAGGTGACCGACGATCAGCAGGCGGCGGCGATGGTTCGCGGCTTCGAGCGGGTGCCGGGGCTACTGAACGTGGTGCACGGCACCGGACTCTCCACCGAGGGCGATGCGCCCGCTACCGCCGCCGCGTGCGAGCTGGTACTCGAGTCGTTGGTGGCACGGCGGAAGATCTCGCGCTCGGACGCGGGGCAGTACGGTCGCGCGCAGCCGCCCGAGCGTCGCCGTCCGAATCAGGACTTCTTCGGTGGAGGTATGATGGCGTGACGACGCACGCAGTCGGCGGGGAAGCCGAAGCGTCCGCGCTCGCCCCGCATGGGCGGACGATCGCCGGTCCGATCACCGTGCGTGCGGCCACACCCGCGGATCTCGACACGGTGTCCGAGCTGCGCCTCGCACTCGTGCGTGAGCACCGTGCCAATCCGCTCTACTCCCAGCTGCGCCCCGACGCGCCGATCCTGGCGCGCCGGCACTTCGCCGTGCAGCTCCGCTCGCCCGACGAGGTGATCTTCCTCGCCGAGCACGACGGACGTGCTGTCGGAATTCTCCGCTGCGTGCAGGTGGCCGGCATCCCTCTCGTCTTTCCCGCCCTGCACGGTTACATCTCCTCCGTATACGTGGTGCCGGAGGCACGCAGACGCGGCGTGCTGCGCCAGCTCTTCGGCGAGGCACTCGCGTGGTGCCGCTCGCGTGGGCTCACCGAGATCCGCCTCCACAACGCCGTGGAGAACGAGGTGGCGAACGCGGCGTGGGAGTCGCTGGGCTTCGAGACCGCGGAGTACCTGCGCGTACTTCGCATCACCTGAGGAAGGCTTCCGCCCGATGTCCATCATCACCATCTCACGGATGTATGGCTCGGGCGGCTCGGAGGTCGCCGCGCTCGTCGCGTCCGCGCTGGACTGGCAGCTCCTCGACAACGCGCTGGTAGACGCGGTAGCCGAGCGACTCGGCGTACCGCCGGCCGAGGTGGAAGAGCGCGAGGAGCGAGTGGCGACGCTCGTGGAGCGCCTGGCCGCATCGCTCGCGCTCAGCGCCCCCGAGATCTTGCCGGGGCCCTCCACCGCGACCCTCCCGCCGAGCGAGGAGCGGCTGATCGCCGTCACCGAGCGCATCATCCACGAAGCGTGCGCGCGCGGCAACGTGGTGCTCGTGGGTCGCGGAGCCCAGTCGATGCTGGCCGCGCGCTCCGACGTCATCCACGCCTACTGCTACGCTCCACCCGCGGCTCTGGCGGCGCGCACCGCGGAGCGCTACGGCATGTCACTCAAGGACGCGGCGCGGCAGGTGGAGGAGCACAATCGCCAGCGCGAGCAGCACGTGCGCAAGTACTGGAAACGCTCCTGGTCCGCCTTCGAGAACTACCACCTCTGCCTCAACACCGACTGGCTCGGCCTGGAAGGCGCGGCTGAGATCATCGTGCGGCTAGCGCGCCAGAAGTTCGGCCCGGCATCGTCCGAGTCGCCGGGGATGCTGGGCTCCGCGTCGTCATAGCGCGCGCAGCTCGGTACGCCTGCCGAAGACCCACGCTGCGAAGAGCATCAGCACGCCTGCCCCCAGCGCGATCGCTCCGGGAGCGCCTAGGAGATCCGCCACGGTACCCGAGAGCAGCGCGCCGATCGGCCCCATCCCGACGAACACGAACGCGTAGGCCGACATGACGCGCCCTCGGAGCTCGTCTGGCGCGAGCGTCTGCAGCAGCGTGTTCGCCAGCGCGTTGTTGAGGATCATCGTGAGTCCAACGAGCGCCAGGATGAGCACGGAGAGCCAGAGCGAGCGCGAGAGCGAGAACGCCACCAGGCAGAAGGAGAATGCGAACGTGGCGAGCGACAGCAGGCGCCCCCGCCTGAGCGATCTCCCCGCCATCGCGAGCGACACCGCGCCCACCACCGCGCCCAGCCCGACCGCCGCGAGGAGCAGTCCGTAGCCGCCTGCGCCGCTGTGCAGCGTGTCGCGCGCGATGACCGGCATCAGCACCAGATAGGGAATGCCGAAGATCGAGTAGACAGCCACGAGACTCATGAGGAGCAGCACCTCGCGCGTGCGAAGCATGTAGCGGAGCCCTTCGAGCAGCCCCTCGATCGGCGATCCGACATCGGCGTTGCGAACCCAGTCGGGGAGCTGGATCCTGAAGAGACTGACCAACACCAGCAGGTAGCTCAGAGCGTTCAACGCGAAGCACCAGGCGAGGCCGAACTTCGCTATCACGACCGCCGCGATGCTCGGCCCGATGATGCGCGCGAGGTTGAACCCGCTCGAGTTCAGCGCGATCGCGTCCACCAGGTCCTCGCGTCCCACCAGCTCGATCATCAGCGCCTGCCGAGCGGGTATGTCGAAGGCGGTGAACGTGCCGCCCAGGAGCGAGATCAGCACGAGCCAGACGATCGTCATGTGCCCCGACCAGAGAAACCACCAGAGGAGCGCGGCCTCCACCAGGAGCAGCGACTGGGTTGCGCGAACGACGCGGAGCTTCTCGTGACGGTCGGCAACCACGCCCGCGTAGAGCGTGAGGAGGAGAACGGGGAGCGTGCCGGCCGCCGCGACGAAGCCCACCATGAACGGGCTGTTCGTGATCTGCAACGCAAGCCAGCCGCGCCCCACCGACTGCATCCACGTGCCGATCACGGATCCAGTCTGCCCGAACCAGAAGATCCGGAAGTTCCGGTGCCGGATCAGGACCTGGACGGGATTCTTGTAGCGAGGGTGGGCACGATGGCCCGTCGGTGGCGTGGCTCGCTCGCCTCTTGCAGTGGTTGTTTCGCTCGCCGTCACCGAACAGCCGGTCGCTTCCAGTGTTAGATATAGGTACAGGGGCGCCGTAAAGATGGCACGTGGAGCGTCCCCGCGGGACCGACCCTCCACCCCCTTGAATCCGCCCGGTCCCTCTGCCCAAGGTGAGGTATGCGCTTCCACACCTACTCGAAGTTCAGCCCCGAAATGGCCGACGCGGTCGACCTGCAGTCGCTCCTCGACAAGCTGGCCGACTTCCTGTTGCAGTCGGGCTTCGCCGGCGGCAAGTCGAACCACCCTTACTGGGGAGATACCGGGGACGACGCCGATCACTCGCTGGAGGCGCTGCGCGAGGCGATCCTGAACGCGCTGATGGAAAGCGGTCAGTTCACGCCCGAGATGCTCGATGCACTCCGCGGCGACGACGATGGCGAGGGCGCTGCACGACTCGCCAAGCTGCTCGATGAGCTGATCGAGCGACTGGTGAGCGAGGGCTACCTCAACCTGAACACCCCTCCGCAGATGCCTTCCGGGCATCAGGAGGTCACCGGACCCGGCGGCCTCGCCCGCGCCGCCGCTCGCGACGTGGAATTCCAGCTCACCGAGAAGGGGATGGACTTCCTGGGGTTCAAAACGTTGCGCGGCCTCCTCGGCTCGCTCGGAAAGTCGAGCTTCGGCAGCCACGACACACCCGACCTGGCTACCGGCGTGGAGGCGGATGCATCGAGCAGGCCCTACCAGTTCGGCGACACGATGAACCTGGACGTCAACGCCACGCTCCAGAACGCGCTCATCCGGAACGGTTCGCTCTCGGTGCCGATAGATCTCGACTACGGCGACCTCATGGTGCGCCAGGCCGAGTACCGCTCATCGTGCGCTACGGTACTGATGCTGGACACCTCGCACTCGATGATCCTCTACGGCGAGGACCGCTTCACGCCCGCCAAGAAGGTGGCGCTAGCGCTCACGCACCTCATCCGCACCCAGTTCCCCGGCGATACGCTGCGTGTGGTGCTCTTCCACGATTCGGCGGAGGAGATCCCGCTGGCGCGTCTGGCACACGCGCAGGTGGGGCCGTACCACACCAATACCGCCGAGGGACTGAAGCTGGCACGCCGCATCCTGCTCGCCCAGAAGAAGGACATGCGGCAGATCGTGATGATCACCGACGGCAAGCCGAGCGCGCTCACGATGCCCAACGGGATGATCTACAAGAACTCGATGGGCCTCGACACGATGGTCGCAGCACAGACCTTGCGCGAGGTAGCCGATTGTCGCCGCGCAGGCATAATGATCAACACGTTCATGCTGGCTCGCGACCGCGCGCTCGTGGAGTTCGTGAAGCGCGTGGCGGCGATCAGCCGCGGCAAGGCCTACTTCACCAACACGATGACGCTCGGCCAGTTCATCCTCATGGATTTCCTGAAGCACAAGACGCGCAGGGTGAGCTAGCGACGTACCGGTCGGGCAGCGAGGGGATGCGGATATGGACAAGAGGGAAGTCGCCTACACGCAGGCGCGGATGGATATGCTGAACGAGATGCTTGCGGCCGGCGCGTTCGACATGGACTCGGGCAAGAGGCGCGACTTCGTCGCGGCCACCGTCCGCGACATCGCGGCACGCTACCCCGAGCTGGACGACCATCTCACGCGCCAGCTCATCGGGAACGGGATCCGGGCCACCTACGGCGACGCCACCATGGCGATGGCGGCGCGCGAGGGGAGAGGCGAGGAGCGCTGAGCAGGCGCAAGTCGGCGAGCGCCTGCGGTTCCGCTCACTCGCTCGCGCCCGCGAGCGATCACGCGGGGACGTAGACCCTGCACCCGATGCCGTTGAACTCTCCCGAGCCCGCGAGGCGGGTGCGGCGCGGACGTCGTCCCGGCCAGCGAACGGTAGCTGGGAGACGATCGTTCGATATCCCGTCTGGCGCGGGCCCGAGTTCCAGCAGCGAGAGGATGCGCTTGCCATTGTGCGTGAAGATCGTTGCCGCGCCGGGGCGATTGCCGGGAGAAGCGAAGCGTGCCCGCCCCGGATCGGCGCCCCACGCGGCGGCCACACTCCAGAAGGGGTGCTGCTCGTCCAGCAGTGTGGTCGCGCACTGCCCGCCCACCACCAGGTAGGCGTAACTCAGCTTGCCGAGGAGCGCGGGCTTCCACCGCGCGATCCGCTTCCGCGCCCATGCGGCCGGGCGGTAGAACGAACGTACCATTCGCCGCTTCCAGAGGAAGCGGTACGTCAGCGCGTCGTCCGGTCGAACGACGAAATCGTAGTCGTTGTAGCTGGAGACGAGATCCAGCAGCGTCACGTCCGTGAAGCCTGCCTCATGAAAGAGCTGCTTGTACTCGCGCTGCGAGTAGAGGAAGACTCGGTACGGCTCGTGCCGCCGCAACCGGCTCATCAGATCCGCCGCCCCGCGCGGCATTGCCGTTACGAAGGTGAGGCCTGTGTGCGTGTCCGAGAGCGCGAGCAGACTTTCCAGGGCGTAACGGTTCTCGATCGCCACCGCCACCATGCCATCTCCCCGGGACACGCGTCGCGCTTCGGCCAGCATCGCGAGCTGGAGCGACCGCGGATCGCCATCGCTATAGAGAGCAGCCCATTCGAGCACGCCGTTCATGGTGACCAGGTCGAAGCTCGCATCCGCCAGCGGAAGGTGAGCTGCGTGGGAGCGTACGAAGTGGGCGTTGGGCCACGGCTCCTGTCGCGCGCGGAGCGATGCGTAGCGCAACCGCTCGGGGAGCATCTCCGCGCCCACGGTCGTCCGGAAGTGGTCGGCCAGCCCCAGTGGGAGAGTGCCGAATCCGCAGCCCATGTCGAGAGCGGCGCCGCTCGGGGAGCGAGCGAGCAGCAGGTGCCAGTTGGCGAGTCGCAGGTTCCCGAGGCGCTCGCCGAAGAAGGGCGCACCCACTGCGGCATCCCCCAGCGCCGCGCGCCAACCAACTCTGCGGCTCTCGGATATAAGCTTCTCCACCTGCGCTGCGGGCACGTCGGCCCAGGCGCGGTAATACGGCATCGCCCTGGACATGGCCTAAAGATAATCGCTCAGATGGCAGTTACGGTCGCGCTCGCAGCCGTAAAGGAAGCAAGCTGGCTCGGCGGCCAGTGCTGTCAGCGAACCGATGAGGATACCGGGTGTATATCGGGACCCGCCTGGCTAGATTGGAAGCGTCGGGGTGGTTACGTGCCCGCAGGTACCGCCGTCCTCTGACTAAGGCGTAGTTCCCCTCCCAACTGGCCGCGGGATTCGCCATTTCCCGATTCCTGGATCGCATTCCGCACGCGGTGCCCATCGCGGATGACCGCTCGTGCCAGCGGTCCGCTTCACTGTAGCCTACATCCAAGCAGCACTCAGTGTCATCGACCAGCCCAACGCCGACTCCGCCCGCTGTTCCTCGTCTCCGCAAGGGGAAGGACACCGTTCGCCGTGAGCGCCGCAACTGGAAGTTCCGGAACATGTTCACGGTCTCGCAGCGCCGAGGACCCTTTCGCTACTGGCCCATCGGTCTCGCGCTCGCGGTCGTCACGCTCATAGCGCTCATCGCGTGGCGTGCGACGCGCCCCGATGCCGTCACGAACCCGCTTGTCCCGTACTCCGATCTGGCCACGGCTCTCGCCGAGCACCGGATCAGCGACCTCGTGGTGCAGGATGGCGGCGCGCGGATCGTCGCCACTCTCCGAACACCACGCGTCATCGATGGACACGAGGTCAGCACGCTCGAAGCGCAGGTACCCACTCGAGCCGTTTCGCTCGAGGACCTAGAGCGCTGGAGCGCCACGGGCACCGAGGTGCAGGTGGTTCAGGGCGCGCGCGGACCGAGCACCGAGCTGGTGATCCAGCTCGCGAGCCTCTTCGCCATCATCGGCATAGTCGCGTTCTTCGTCATCCACCAGCGCGGCGGCATCCGTGCGTCCAAGTTCGTCGCCTCGCCGCAATCCCGGCAGCTGACTCTCGCCGACGTGGGTGGCGTGCGCGAGGCGCAGGCGGACCTGCGCGACGTCATCGCGTACCTCAGGAACCCGAAGCGCTACGAGGCGATGGGTGCCAAGTGTCCGCGCGGCGTACTTCTCATCGGACCTCCGGGCACCGGGAAGACGCTGCTCGCGCGAGCGGTGGCCGGGGAAGCCGGGTGCGCGGTGCTCGTGGCGGCCGGATCGGACTTCAACGAGATGTATGTCGGCGTGGGCTCGCGCAGGGTGAGGCAGCTCGCCAAGCAGGCGCGCGAGCAGGCTCCGTGCATCGTGTTCATCGACGAATTCGATTCGCTCGGCGGCCGTCGCGGACGGCCGAACCGCTCGGGCGAAGAGGAAGTGACGCTCAACCAGCTCCTCGTCGAGATGGACGGCATGGGCGCGAACGAGGGCGTGGTCTGGATGGCCGCGACGAATCGTGAGGACATGCTCGACCCGGCGGTTCGCCGGCCCGGCCGCTTCGACCGAGTGGTGGAGGTTCCACTGCCCACGGCGTCCGACCGTCTGGAGATCCTGAAGATTCACGCCGCCAGGTCGCCGCTCGCCCCTGACGTCGACCTCGAGCGCCTGGCGCAGCTCACCGTCGGTCACTCCGGCGCGGACCTGGCCAACCTCCTGAACGAAGCCGCGATCATCGCCGTGAACGATGACAGCGACACGATCACGAACGCGCACGTCGAGCAGGCCCGCGACAAGATCCTCCTCGGCCGCGTACGTGCCGGTGTCGTGGTGAGCGATGCCGAGCGTCGTCTGATCGCGCTGCACGAAGCGGGACACGCGATAGTGGGGATGGTCGCCTGTCCGGAAGACAAGCTCCACAAGGTCACGATCGAGCCGCGCGGCCGCTCGCTCGGCGCCGCGCACTTCGCCCCCGACGCCGACCGCCACCTCTACTCGCGGCACTACCTGGAGGGAATCCTGGTGAAGGCGCTCGGCGGCCGCGCGGCGGAGCTCGTCTTCCTCGGCCCCGACGCCATCACCTCCGGAGCCGGCTCCGACCTGGTGCAGGCCACGCGCGTGGCGCGGCAGATGGTGGCCGAGTTCGGGATGAGCGAGGAGGTGGGGCTGGTGAGCGCCTCGCCGGCCGCGCAGGACGGCGCCCCGAGCGCGCAGCTCCAGGGGCAGATCGACGCTGCGGTGCGCGCGCTGATCGCGCGGCAGATGGAGCGCTCCGAGGCGCTCATCCGCGAGCACCGCACGGCGGTGGAGGCGGTGGCGCAGGCACTCCTGGAGCACACCGTCCTGTTGGCGGAGGACGTGATCGCCCTCGCCGCGCTGCACGGCGT
>DASSNL010000027.1:0-3327 GCA_035688075.1 Gemmatimonadaceae bacterium | reverse complement strand
AGCAACGCAGGCCTCGGAGGCGCGACTCCGCCAGCGCGTGGACGCCACGCGCAAGGTGGCCGACCAGCTCCGCGAGGAGTACCAGAAGGCGCGCATAGCCGAGGCGGTGGAGGCGGGGCAGGTGGAGATCATCGACATGGCGCCGCTCCCCGCGCGACCGATCGGACGGGGGCCTCTCTTCAAGCTCGCTCTTGGCCTGATAGTGGGACTCATGCTCGGTTCGGGCGCGGCGTTCCTCAAGGAGAATCTCAACACCTCGATCCGCAGGCGTGATGAGCTCGAGGCGATCCTCCACGTGCCGGGGCTCGCGATCATCCCGCAGATCCTCCCGCCGAACGGTGCCGGTCGGTTGAGCCTGCGCAACATCCGCCTCCCCTTACCTGGTTTGGGGAACGGGAAGAACGGCCACTACCGGAACGGGAACGGGACCGCGCTCGTCTCGGCCACCAACGTTCGCTCCACCGGGGCTGAGGCGTTCAGGACGCTGCGCACGAGTCTCATCTTCTCGCAGGCGGTGCAGTCGCTCCGGACCATAGTGATCACCAGTCCCTCGCCGCAGGACGGCAAAACTACCACTGCGGCAAACCTCGCCGTGACCTTCGCGCAGCAGGGGATGCGGGTGGCGCTCGTGGACTGTGATCTACGTCGCGCGCGGCTGCACAATGTGTTCAAAATCCCGCGCGAGCCGGGGCTCACGCAGGTGATGATGGAGCAGGCGAGCATCGACGAGGTGATTCAGCCCACCATGGTGGATGGGCTCGCGTTCATTCCAGCCGGCGCGCTCCCGCCTAACCCCAGTGAGCTGCTCGGGGGGCCGAGGATGAAGGCGGTGCTCGAGGCGCTCGAGGAGCGCTTCGATGTGATACTGCTCGACACTCCGCCCGTGCACGTGGCCGCGGACTCGATGATTTTGGGGCGCGGCGCGGATGGCGTGCTGCTCGTGGTGCGCGCGGGCGCGACGCAGCGCGACTCGGCACAGGATGCGATCCAACGGCTCACGACCGTGGGCGCGCGGGTAGTGGGCGCCGTGCTGAACGATCCCGACCACAAGGTCCCGCAGTACGGCGGGTATTATTACTACGATTATTACGGGGCGGAGGAGTGACGGGTGAAAGGAAAACAGGCAGCAGAGAGCAGAAAGCAGTGAACGGCTCGTAATGCGATGCCATCCCCGCGAAAGCGAGGACCCACGTTAGGTTGAGCAGCATG
Organism: Gemmatimonadaceae bacterium; assembly: GCA_035688075.1. Classification (GTDB taxonomy): domain Bacteria; phylum Gemmatimonadota; class Gemmatimonadetes; order Gemmatimonadales; family Gemmatimonadaceae; genus JADGGM01. Next base: position 2,118 of record DASSNL010000027.1, on the reverse strand, counting down.
GATTCCCGCTTCCACGGGAATGACGGTGATCGCTTTCGCGGGGATGACGATTCCGTAAACTTCCGCTCTTGCGTCCCCTCTATCCCGGTTACAGCACATTGAAGGCACTCCTCCTCGCAGCATTACTCCTCGTCGCGCCGATGGCTGCCGTGGCACCAGCCGTCGCGCAGACCACCACCCAGACGGCCGCTGCTCCCACGCGTGACACGAGCGTGGTGCTGCAGCCGGGTGACATGGTGAAGGTTACTGTGTGGCGGAACGAGGAAATGAGCGGCGACTTCCAGGTGGGTGTGAACGGCGCGCTCCGTCACCCGCTCTACCAGCAGGTGCCAGTCGCGGGGATCCCGCTCAGCGAAGTAGAGAAGCGGCTCACGACCTTCCTCGAGCGCTTCGTGGAGAATCCGCAGCTCGTTGTGGAGCCGCTCTTCCAGGTGACAGTGGGCGGGCAGGTGAAGACGCCGAATCTTTATCCGCTTCCGCGCACCACCACCATCGCGCAGGCCATCGCGCTCGCGGGGGGCGTGACGCCCGACGGGCGGCTCGACAAGGTGAAGCTCTTCCGCGGTGGACACGAGTACCAGGTGGATCTCACCGATCCGAGCGGACGCTGGGCGAACGAGCCGATTCAATCCGGCGACCAGCTCATCGTGGACAAGAAGTCGGATATCTTCCGGAACATCGTCCTCCCGCTCATCAGCATGGCCGGCGCGATCGCCTCGATAGTCAACGTGGCCACGCGGTAGGCGCTACGCCGACTTTCGAGCTTCTCCTCGAAGTCTGCCGCGTATCGCCCGCGCGCGATTCGGCGCGCGACCTCAGAGGCGTGGACTGGGATGAGTTGCTCGCGGCCGCCGAGCACCACTCGGTAAGCCCACTCCTCGCGCGCCACCTCGCTGCGCTCCCGGGTGGCGTCCCTCCGCGGGTGCTGGCCGCGCTCCGCGAGCGCTCCGACCGCAACGCGCTCCGCAACATCTTCCTCACCCGCCACCTCGCGGAGCTCCTTCAGCGCCTCGCCGCCGAAGACGTGCGCGCGATGCCCATCAAGGGTCCGGTGCTCGCCATCGCGGCGTACGGCGATCTCGCGCTCCGCGAGTTCGGTGATCTAGACATCGTGGTGCACCCGCGCGACTTCGACCGCGCGCGCTCGCTCCTGGCTGCGTGGGGATACGTGCCAAGAGCGCGGCTCACCAGCGCGGGTGAGTACGCGCTGCGCGCCACGGACCATCACATCCCGCTCGTGAGTCCTGATCGTCAGGTGAAGGTGGAGCTCCACTGGTCGCTCGGGCGCGGACGGCTCGGCCGGGACGATGCGTGGGTGTGGAGCAACGTCCGCCCGGTGAGTATCCTCGGGATGGAGCTTCCCTCGCTCTCGTGGAGCGCGCTCCTCGTCTATCTCTGCGCCCACGGCGCGGGACACGGCTGGGGCAACCTCGGCTGGATCCGCGACGTGGCTGGCATTCTCCTGTCGAACGCCGAAGGAACGCTCCGCGACGCCCCGCGGCTCGCCGCCGCAGCGAGCGCACGGCGCCGCCTCGCGCTCGGAGTGGCACTCGCGCACGAACTGCTCGGCGCGCCGATCCCCGGGGATATGGAGCGGGGGATCGATCGTACGATGACGGACGATCGCGCCGTGCGCCGACTGCTGAGCGAGGTGCACGCCATGCTCCGTGCGGAAGATGCACCCACCGCGCTCGAGTGGCTCTCCTTCCAGTGCCGCACCCGCGATAGTGTGGGCGACATGGCCGCCTACTGCGCGCACGTAATCGCCGCCCCGCGTGTGGCAGACGTGGAATGGATCTCCCTCCCTCACCCCCTCCGGTGGGCGTACTACGTGATGCGCCCCGCGCGCCTCGTGGCGAAGAGACTGCGAAGGGTACCCACTCCGGGGTCGGGTCTGGATTCGTGAATTGCCTGGAGGCAATTCACGAATCCAGACCCGACCCCGAGGTGCTCGCACATGCCCCTCATGGCGCTCTCGGGAGAGGCCGGTATATTACGGGCCGGTCGCAACTGAATTCGGTAGAGGAGCCGGAAAGGATGTCGGAGTCGGTGCCGGGGGGAAGTGTCGGCGAGGCGCTCATGGAGCTCAGCCATCTGGCGGCGGCGCTTGCCGATCAG
>DASSNL010000018.1:0-3496 GCA_035688075.1 Gemmatimonadaceae bacterium | reverse complement strand
GTCATCCCCGCGAAAGCGGGGACCCATGTCAGTCGGTCTGAACATGGGTCCCCGCTTTCGCGGGGATGACGACGGTGCGAGTCCCCGCTCTGGCGGGGATGACGACGGTGCGAGTCCCCGCTCTGGCGGGGATGACGACGGTGCGAGTCCCCGCTCTGGCGGGGATGACGACGGTGCGAGTCCCCGCTCTGGCGGGGATGACGCCGTTCGGTGTGCCGTTCCTGCTTTCTGCTGTCTGCTTTCTTCCCCTGGCTCCCCGCTTCCGCGGGGATGACGGGAGGTGCGTACGCAGATATGACGGTTTGGGTGCGATGTGGGGGCCAACTACGTCACTCGGCGCGGAGCGCCTCGACAGGGTCGGCCCTCGTTGCGCGACGCGCGGGAATCAGGCAGGCGATCGCACTGACGGTGAGCAGGATGAGCGCAATGGCGGCAAACGTCATCGGGTCGCGAGGGGCGACTCCCACGAGGAGGCCGGTGAGCGCGCTCGTGGACCACGCTGCGAGCACCAGTCCTATACCGGTGCCAAGCAGTGCCATGGCAATACCCTGGCGCAGAACGAGCACCAGTACGCTCGAGGCGCGAGCACCGAGGGCCGTGCGGATGCCGAACTCGCGTTGGCGCGCGCTGACCGCGTAGGCCATCACGCTGTATACGCCGAGCGCCGCGAGGAGCAGCGCGAGCGCGGCGAACGCTCCCACGAGTATCAGCATGAGCCGCTGAGCGCCGATCATATCACCGAACACGTCGTCCATCGTGCGTGCTCCGACGAGTGGGATCTCCGGATCCAGGTCGTGCAGCGCTCGGCGGATGGCTGGAACTATCGCCATCGCGTCGCCGTTCGTGCGCACCACGAGCGTCGAACCTCCAACCGGGTGCTGGCGCATCGGGACGTACACGGTAGGCATGAGCTGGCCGTCGGGACGCGTGCGCACCTCGGCGACTACCCCCACGATATCCATCAGCGGAGCGTTTCGCCCGCCGAGGCGGATCTGCTGGCCTACGGGGTTGCGCCCGGCCCAGAAGCGGCGCGCCACGCTCTCGCTAACCACGGCGACCAGCGGAGCATCGTCGCGGTCGAGTGAAGTGAACTCCCGGCCGGAGCGTATCGGGATCCCGAGCGTGGCGAAGTAGCCGTCGGAAACGGTCACCCGGCTCGCCATGTCGAAGTCGCTGGTTCCCGCGGCGAGGCCGTTGGCGAAGAGGGAGTCGGCGCCGCCGGTCGTGTATCCCTTCCACGGTGCCACGGTGACCATCGCTACCGACCGGACTGGCGGCAGGTCGGCGATCCTCGCCCCGAGCGCAGCGAAGAAGTCGAGCCGCCGGGAATCGTCGGTGTATCGGGGAGAGGCGAGAGCGACGCCGAATGTGAGGACATCGGAGCGGGTGTCGAATCCGACGCCCGTCCGCTGGAGCGACAACAGCGTGCGTCCGAGAAGCCCGGCGGCGATGAGCAGCACGACGGCGAGCGCGATCTGCGCGACCACCAGCACGCGTCCGAGGCGCGAGCTAGCGCGGCCGCCCGTGGTGCGCGTGGACTCGCCGAGCGACCCCTGCAGCCGGAAGTGGGTGCCGACGAGTGCGGGGATGATTCCGAAGGCGATCACGCAGAAGGCCGAGAGCACGACGGCGAAGATCAGTACTCCGCCATCGATGGAGACGTCGCCCATGGTGGAGAAGACCATCGTCGCGCCTGCAACCAGCAGGTGCTTTGCCGCAAAGGCGAGCGCCACCCCGGTCGCACCCCCAGCTAACCCGACAATCGCGCTCTCCGTAAGGAGCTGGCGCACCAGGCGACCACGTCCCGCACCGAGGGCAGCGCGTACGGCGAGCTCTCGCCGCCTCGCGATCGCGCGAGATAGGAAGAGGCCGGCCACGTTCACGCAGGCGATGAGCAGCACGAGGAGCGCGGCGCCCATGACCACGAGAAGACCAGGGCGTGCACCGTCGACTATGGCATCGTGCAGAGGCACCGCCATCACGATGCTTCCTTCGTCCAGCTCCGGATATTTCTGCTGCTCGCGGTGCGACAGGGTCTCGAGCGATGCTCGCAGCTCGGCCGGCCCCACGCCGTCGGCCACGCGGGCCAGCACCCGGAATGGGTGCATCTGCCTGGCGGCAACGGGATCGCGGAACGCGGTGCGCATATCGAGCGGAGTCCAGATCTCGGGGTCACGCTCGGGAGAGAGGAAGGTGGCCGGCATGACACCGATCACTGTGCGTGGATGACCGTCGAGAAGAACCTCGCGCCCCACTATGCTCGAGTCGCCGCCGAAGGTGCGTTGCCAGAGTGCGTAGCTCAGCACGACCACGGGCGCGGGTACGTCCGCGACGTCGCGCGGGTCGATGGTCCGACCGAGAAGCGCGCGGACACCGAGGGTGGCGAAGAACTCCGGGCTCACCGTCACCCCCTGCCACATCTCCGTCCGCTTGTCGCCCACGAATATGTGGCCCGAGTAGTAGCCGAATGGTGCGACCTCGGCGAGAGTCGGCAGCTCGCGAAGGTCCGCAACCTGTGCCGGCGTGAGCAGCCCGCCTGCATTCGGGTTGCGGGCCGTCGCGCCGTAGATGCGAACGAGCTGCTCCGGTCGCTCGTACGGGAGCGGCTCGATCACCACCTTCCGCACCACCGAGAAGACCGCTGTGTTGGCGCCTATGCCGAGAGCGAGAGTCGTGAGCACCACGAGCGCGAAGCCGGGCGTGCGCCGCATCCCGCGCCAGGCGAGACGCACATCCTGCCGCATTTCCGAGAGCCACTCGGCCCGGCCCTCGGAACGCTGCGCCGCCATATCGGACTCGGCGCAGTAGCGGCGCGTCTGCTCGATGTCGCCGAACTCTTCGCGAGCTCGGCGCTTCGCTTCATCGTCCGAGAGTCCCTGGCGCACGAGCTCGGCGGCACGCATGTCGAGCTCGAATTGCAGCTCCTCGTCGATTTCCGCGCGGATTCGCTCGGCCGAGCGCCAGGGGAGTTGGAAGATTCGGCGACGCGGGTGACGGGACATCATCGTGCCCTCGCGGTGGGTACCGGCTCAGATGGGATCGAGCACCAGCTGGAGCGCCTGCATGTACGACCGCAACTGCTCGCGCTCGGCCGCGAGCTGCTTGCGACCCGCAGCAGTGAGCTCGTAGAACCTGGCGCGGCGGTTCGTCTCGGAGACACCCCACGACGAGCGGACCAGCTTCTTCCGCTCCAGCCGGTGGAGCGCCTGGTAGAGTGCAGCGCTCTCGATGTCGAGTGCGCCCTTCGAGCGCTCGCGCACGAAGCGCGATATGCCGTAGCCGTGCATCGGCTGCCAGGCGAGGGTCCGGAGGATGAGAACATCCACGGTACCCTGCATGAGGTCGAGCGACGGTCGCGCCATGGTGCTCAGGTCAGGTGGTGATAGGTAAGCATCTTACTGGTCACGATACGACAGCTGGTTGCTGACGTCAAGTGACCGGCGGGTCAGGCGCTCGAAATCGAAAACCTGACCCCGCCGTTCACCGCCAGAAGATC